>JADMJD010000057.1 GCA_018780805.1 Rubrivivax sp.
CGGCCACGCCGATCTTGGGCTTGGCCACGAAGTCGATCGCGCCCAGCTCCAGCGCACGCATCGTGGCTTCGGCACCGCGTTCGGTCAGCGTGGACACCATCACCACCGGCATCGGCCGCAAGCGCATCAGGCGCGACAGGAAATCGATGCCGTCCATGCGCGGCATCTCGATGTCCAGCGTGATGACGTCCGGGTCCAGGCTGCGGATCATCTCGCGCGCCACCAGCGGGTCGCTGGCAGCGCCGACACACTGCATGTCGGGTTGGCGGTTGATGATTTCCGCCAGCAGGCCCCGCACCAGCGCGGAGTCGTCGACGACGATGACACGAGTCTTGCCGGCCATGTGTACTGCCTTCAGAAGAGATCGACGGAGCCACCTGACGCCACGGCGGGCACGGCTCTCTGGGCCGCGGCGCGCTCCTGCGCCATCAGCGTGTCGGTGTTGGTGGAGGCCAGGCGCTTGACCATGGCCTTGCCGCTGTGGGGCAGGAAACAGACCTTGCGCGGGTAGACATCCATCACGTCCTTGGACACGACGGTGATGCGTTCCGTGGCCAGGTAGTCCATCACGAACTTGGTGTTGCGTTCGCCCACGTTGATGCTGTTCATGCCGCTGATGACCGCGCCGCCGCCGAAGACCTTGGCCTCCATCGTCGATCGGGTGGCGCCGCGCTTGATCAACTCGCCGATCAGCAATTCCATCGCATAACTGCCGTAGCGGCCGCCGTCGCTGCCGCTGCCGCCGGCGTCGGGCAGCATGAAGTGGTTCATGCCGCCGATCTTCTGCTGGCGGTCCCAGATGCAGGCCGCGATGCAGGAGCCCAGCGTGGTCATGATCAGGATGTCCTGGTCGTACACGAAGTACTCACCAGGCAGTACCTTGACGGCTTCGTTCTTGAAGTGGGCGTCGTAGAAGAAAAACGAGGCTTCGCCGCTGCGGCGTGGCGCCGCTTTCAGCTGCACCAATCGGGGTGTGCTGCCCAGCACGGGGCGGGGCAGGGCGGCGGGAGTGGCCAAGGCGGTCATGTCAGGATTTCGGCTTTGTGGGCGTGGACTTGAGAAATGACACCTCGGGTCAGACCCGTTCGTAGATCGTCTTGCCGCGCAGGCGGAACAGGTCGCGCGAATCGGTGAAGTTCTCCGAGTGCCCCACATAGAGCAGCCCGCCCGGCTTCATGGCCGCGTGCATGCGCTCCAACACCTTGCGCTGGGTCGGGTTGTCGAAATAGATCATCACGTTGCGGCAGAACACGAAGTCGAAGGCCTCACCCAGGGCGCTCCAGCTCGGTGCCATCAGGTTGAAGGGGCGAAAGTCCAGCAGCTTGGCCAGTTCCGGCCGGGCGCGGATGAAACCCGCGTTGGCGCCGGTGCCACGCATGAAGTGGCGCTTCAAGCGTTCCGGGTCCAGTCCGCGGCTGTCGGCCGGGTAGACGCCGCGGCGCGCGGTCTCCAGCACCTTGGTGTCGATGTCGCTGCACAGGATGTGCACCGGCGCGTTGGCGCTCAGCGCCTCCACCACCGTCATGGCCAGCGAATAGGGCTCTTCGCCGGTGGACGCGGCGTTGCACCAGATGCGCAGCGGTTTGCCGTTGCGCGCGCGCAGGTCCTGCACCAGCGCGTGGAAGTGGTGCTCTTCGCGGAAGAAGGCCGTCAGGTTGGTCGTCAGGCAGTTCACGAACTCCTGCCACTCGGCGTCGGCCTGGGCGCCGGTGGCACGTTCCAGCCACTGCAGGTAATCGGCAAAACCGCGGTGGCCGGTTTCGCGCAGTCGGCGCGACAGGCGGCTGTACACCATGGCCTGTTTGCCGGCGTGCAAGCTGATGCCGGCGCGCTGGTAGATCAGCTGGCGCACGCGCTCGAAATCCGCGGTCGAGAAGCTGAATTCGGCGTCGGCGTTGATCGTGGAAGGGGCAAGTGCGCTCATGGTGGGGCCGGTGTGGGTCCGGGGGCCTATACAGTCTGGGGGCGGCCAACAAGGGCCGTGGTCGCGAGATGCAGGGCCTGAACCCGTCACTTCTGCTTCTTCGGCATGACAAGCCGCTGCTAGACTCTTGTTACATCTTGTTGGAACGCCACCGCTTGGATCAAGCCTCCCCACCCACCGAACTTCATCTCGAAGTTGCGCTGCAGTTGTTGCGGCAGGCGGGGGTGGCCGAGCCGGCCGGCGTGCCTGGCAGCCCGGCCTGGCTGCAAGGCCTGGTGGATGCGCTGGTGGACCTGTCCAGCCGCGACCCCATGACCGGCTTGGCCAACCGCCGCAGCTTCGAGGTGGCGCTGGCGCGCGAGATCGACCGCGTGGCCCGAAGCGGCGAGCCCGCGCTGCTGCTGGTGATGGACATCGACCACTTCAAGCGTGTCAACGACACCTGGGGCCATGCGGCCGGTGACGGCGTGATCAAGGCCGTCTCGGGTGCGCTGCTGGAATGTGTGCGCCCGATGGACCTGGTGGCCCGCACCGGTGGCGAAGAATTTGCCATCGTGTTGCCCAACTGCCCGGCCGCCTTCGGCGAAACCGTGGCCGAGCGGGTGCGTCGCCGGGTGGAGCACATGCCCATCACGGTGGCGCCGCGTCAGCACATCCAGGTCACCATCAGCATCGGCGGCGCCTACGCGCCACAATGGGTGCGTTCGACCACGCACCTGTGGATCGAACGCGCCGACCAGCAGCTCTACCGCGCCAAGGCGCAGGGCCGCAACCTGGTGAGCCTGGAGCCCACCGCGGTCTCGCTGGTCAGCACCGAAGAGAAACGTCTGCTCTTCGAAACGTCTCAGTTCCTGGATTTCGAATGAGCAACGGCGCGCCGCACATCACGGCCATCACCAGCGGCAAGGGTGGGGTCGGCAAGACCTTCATCGCCGCCAACCTCGCAGCCGCGCTGGCGCGGCAGGGCCGGCGTGTGCTGGTGCTGGACGCCGACCTGGGTCTGGCCAACCTGGACGTGGTGCTGAACCTCTTTCCCAAGATCACGCTGCACGACGTCTTCAGCGGCAAGGCCGTGCTGGCCGACGCCATCCTGCCGGCGCCGGGTGGTTTCCACGTGCTGCTGGCCGGTTCGGGCATGGTCGAGTACTCGCGCATGACACCCGAGGTGCGCGAGCAGTTGCAAAAGGTCATCGACGAAGTGGCGCCGAAGTTCGACCACGTGCTGCTGGACACCGGCGCCGGCATCTCTGACGTGGTGCTGTACACCGTGTCGCTGGCGCACGAGGTGCTGATCGTCGCCACGCCCGAGCCCACCTCGCTCACCGACGCTTACGCCACCATCAAGGTGCTGGCCACCACGCAGGGCCGGCGCGTCGTCCAGCTGGTGGTCAACCAGGCGCGGCGGCCGGGCGAAGGCCGCACCGTGCGCCAGCAGCTGCAGCAGGTGATCGACCGTTATGTGAGCCCCACGCTGGACAGCCCGGTGCGGCTGGACCTGCTGGGCGAGTTGCCGTCCGACCCCGCGGTGCGCGAGGCCGTCATCAAGCGCCAGCTGCTGCTGGAGCACATGCCCGGCACGCCGGCGGCGATGGGCCTGGTGGCGCTGGCCACCAAGATGATCGACGGATGACCTCGCCGTACGAGGTGCTCGGTGGTGAAGCCGCCGTGCGTGGCCTGGTGGACCGCTTCTACGACCTGATGGACCTGGAGCCGGCCTTTGCCGGCATCCGCGCGCTGCACCCCGTCGATCTGGCCGGCTCGCGCGACAAGCTCTACTGGTTCCTCAGCGGCTGGCTGGGCGGGCCCGATCTGTACCAGAGCCGCTTTGGCCACCCGCGCCTGCGCGCCCGGCACCTGCCTTACGCCATCGGCATTGCCGAGCGTGACCAGTGGATGGCCTGCATGGTGCAGGCCATGCAGGAGCAGGCGCTGGACCCGGCGCTGGCCCAGCGGCTGGCCGAATCCTTCTTCGGCACTGCCGACTGGATGCGCAACAAAGGCGGCTGACCGCCCATCGGCGCTGCGCGCCGACCGCGCGCAAACCTGTTCAGCCCTGGCGCTTCCTGCGCCAGCCCAGCAGCGCCAGGCCACCGGCCATCAGCGCCCAGGTGCCGGGTTCCGGCACCGGCGTCAGCACGAACAGGCGCGACGCTGCATCGGCCGGCGCGCCGTCACCCTGCGCCTGCTCGGCCAGCAGGTAGATCACGCCACGTTCGTCGATGCTCAGGCCTTCGATGTTCTCGGTGCTGGTCAGGCCGCTCAGGTCCAGCTCGGAAACGATCTGCCCGCTGCGCGTGACCTCGACCAGGCGCTTCGAATCCAGGCTCAGGATCAGCAGGTGGTCGGCCGCCGCCGTGCCCGCCAGCCCATCGACCACCGACAGCACCTGCACGTCCGACAGGCTGGCCAGACCCAGCAGGTTGGCATCGAACAGCACCGGGATGCTGGTGCTGCCGCCACCGACGGCAAAGCTCATCTGGCCGGCGCGAACCTCCTGCGGGCCGCGGCTGGTGTTGCTGTCCGCGTCCTGCTTGACGGTGACGAAGCTGCCATCGCGCGCGTCGTAGCTGATGCCCTCGATGCCGATGTTGCTGGGGGTCCAGCTGCTGATGGTGGCGTAGGGGCTGCTGCCCAGCGCCACGCTGCCACCCGCGGCGTAGCTGAAGCTGTAGGCGCGCTGCGGGCGCTCGTCCACCACCACCAGCTGCCCGTTGCCCAGGTAGGTCAGGCCTTCGGTGTCGTTGTGGGTGCTGTTGGTGCCGGCCCAGTTGAAGGCCATGCTGCCCAGGGTCTGGCCGGTGCGGCTGATCTCGACCACGCCCAGGCCCTCGTCGCCCACGAAGAACAGGCTGTTGCGGTCACGTGCGTAGGTGATGGCCGAGCCTTCCAGACCCATCTCGCCCAGCGTGTCCAGCGCGTAGCTGGCGCTCAGCTGGTAGTGGGCCAGGTTCAGGGCGGTGGCGGCTTGCGCACTGGCGCAGGCCAGGCACGCAGTGGCGGCCACCAGGGTCAGGGTGCGGTGCATGCAGGCTCTCCTCGGGTTGTCAAACCGCCGGAGGCTAGGCAGCGTCGATGACAGCAGCGCGACAGCCCGCCCCGCATCTCGGGGGCCAGTCGTCAGCCGTTGTTCAGCCCAATTTCAACGTTTGCCGTCGCGGTAGCTGTCCAGCAACACGATCAGGGCCCCTGCGCCACCTTCTGCGCCGCGTGCCTGCGAAAACGCCACCACCTCGTCGCACTGCGCCAACCAGCGTTGCACCTTGGCCTTGAGCACCGGCTGCCGGCCCGGTGAGCCGTGGCCCTTGCCGTGCACCACGCGCAGGCAGCGCTGGCCGCGCTGGTGGGCCTGGCGGATGAAACCGGCCAGCGCCGTGCGGGCTTCTTCGCGGGTCAGGCCGTGCAGGTCGATCTGGCCCTGCAGCGCCCATTGCCCGCTGCGCAGGCGCGTCACCACGTCCAAGTGCACACCGGGGCGGCGGAAGCTCAGGCCGTCGTCGGTGAGCAGCAGCGATTCGACGTCGACTTCGTCCGACAGCGCCTCGCGCAGCGCCGCCTGTTCGTCGGCCAGGCGCTGCAGCGGTTCCGGGGCGGGCAGCGGGCGCCGGATGTCCGCCAGCCCCGGCTCGGGCAACATCGTCACGGGGCCGACGGCGTTGGCAAACAGCCGGCGCTCGGCCTCGGCGGCACGCTGGCGTTCCAGCTCCAGCGCAGCGCGGGCCGCGGCTTCGGCGGCGCGCCGCTGCAGCGTGTCCCGCAGCGCCTTCAGCTCCTTCAGCGAGCCCACCTTCACAGCAGCCCCCGCTCGGCCAGCGACACCACCTGGCCACGGCCCACCACCAGGTGGTCCAGCACACGCACGTCCACCAGCGCCAGCGCGCTCTTCAGCGTGGCGGTCAGGTACTCGTCGGCGCGCGAGGGTTCGGCCACACCCGAGGGGTGGTTGTGGGCCAGGATCACCGCGCCGGCGTTGTGCGCGAGCGCGGCCTTGACCACCTCGCGCGGGTACACGCTGGTCTGCGTGAGCGTGCCGTGGAACAGTTCCTGCAGCGCGATCAGCCGGTGCTGGCCATCGAGGAACAACACCGCAAACACCTCCTGCGTGCGCCCGCCCAATTGCAGGGCCAGGTAGTCCTTCACCTTGGCGGGCGCGTCGAACACCGGCGCCGCCGTGATCTGCTGCGCCAGCGCGCGGCGCGCCATCTCCACCACGGCGGCGATCTCGGCGCGTTTGGCCGGGCCCAGGCCCTTGATGTGCTTCAGGTCGTCGGGCGTGGCGTGCAGCAGGCCGTGGAAACCGCCGAACCGGTCCAGCACCTGTTGAGACAGCGCAAATACATCGTGACCGGCGATGCCGGTGCGCAGCAGCAAGGCCAGCAGTTCGGTGTCGGCCAGGGCGCCCGGGCCACGGGCGAGCAGCTTCTCGCGCGGGCGCTGGTCGGCGGGCAGCTGCTTGGGGCCCATGGTGAAGGTCGGCGCGAGGAGGGGTTTCGTAGAATGACGGTCCAGTCTAGCCGCGCGCACAAAGCCAATACCGTGAACACCGTCCAGAACGGGTCGTTTCTGACCCTGCACTACCGCCTCACCGGGCCCGATGGTGCCGACGTCGTGTCCACCTTCGGCGACAAACCTGCCACGCTGTCGCTCGGTGCTGGCCAGCTGGCACCGGCCATCGAGGCCATGCTGCTGGGCCTGCCCGAAGGTGCGCATGAGCGTTTTGATCTGCCGGCCGGCGCGGCCTACGGCGACCGCAACCCCGAGCTGCAGCAGCGTGTCAGACGCAGCCTGCTGGCCGAGCTGGGCGACCCCGATGCCGAGTACCAGGTGGGCGACGTGGTGAGTTTCCCCACGCCCGACGGGCAGGGCGCCTACGCCGGCGTGGTGCGCGAAACCGCCGACGACTGGCTGCTGTTCGATTTCAACCACCCGCTCGCCGGCCAGCCCGTGCGCTTCGAGGTGCAACTGCTCGGGGTGTTGTGATGGACCAGACCGTTGACGAAGTGGTGCTGGCTGAGCCGCGGGGCTTCTGTGCCGGCGTGGACCGTGCGATCGAGATCGTCGAACGAGCACTGGAGCGCTTTGGCGCGCCCATCTACGTGCGCCACGAGATCGTGCACAACACGTATGTCGTGAACGACCTGCGCGCCAAGGGCGCCATCTTCATCGAGGAGCTGAGCGACGTGCCGCCCGGCGCCACCCTGGTCTTCAGCGCGCACGGCGTCAGCCAGGCGGTGCGGCGCGAGGCCGCCGAGCGGGGCTTCCAGGTGTTCGACGCCACCTGCCCGCTGGTCACCAAGGTGCACGTGGAAGTGGCCAAGCTTTCGAAAGAAGGCTTCGAGTTCATCATGATCGGCCACAAGGGGCACCCCGAGGTTGAGGGCACGATGGGCCAGCTCAGCGAAGGCATCTACCTGGTGGAAGACGTGGCCGACGTGGCCCGTGTGCAGCCGCGCGGCGACAAACTCGCCGTGGTGACGCAGACCACGCTGAGCGTGGACGACGCGGCACAGATCCTGGCCGAGGTGAAGCGCTGTTTTCCGCAGGTGCGCGAGCCCAAGAAGCAGGACATCTGCTATGCCACGCAGAACCGGCAGGACGCGGTCAAGGTGCTGGCCCCCGCGGTGGACATCGTCATCGTGGTGGGCAGCCCCACCAGCAGCAACAGCAACCGCCTGCGCGAGCTGGCCGAGCGCCTGGGCACTCCGGCCCACATGGTGGACACGGCCGACGACCTGGACCCGGCCTGGTTCGACGGCAAGGGCCGTGTCGGCCTGACCGCGGGCGCCTCGGCGCCCGACCTGCTGGTGCAGCAGGTCATCGAGCGCCTGCGTGCGCTGGGCGCCACCACCATCCGCAAGATGGACGGCGTGCAGGAATCGGTGCGCTTTCCGCTGCCGCGCGGCCTGGGCGACCGCAGCATGGCCGAGGTGGCGGCGTCGCGATCTTGACCGCGGACGGCCGTTGAACCTCTCGCGCCGCCGCATGGCGGCGCGCCTGCACACCATTCCCCGGAGATTCCCATGCTCGACATCAACCTGCTGCGCCGTGACCTCGATGGCGTCGTCGCCCAGTTGCAGCGCCGCAAGAACCCGCAGCCCTTTCTCGACGTGCCGCTCTACACGGCGCTGGAAGCCGAACGCAAGCAGATCCAGACCAGCACTGAACAGTTGCAGGCGCGCCGCAACGCGCTGAGCAAGCAGATCGGCCAGGCCAAGGGCAAAGGTGAAGACACCAGCGCGCTGATGGCGGAAGTCGGCGGCATCGCCGACCAGTTGCAGAGTGGTGCCGCGCGGCTGGAGCAGATCCAGGCCGAGCTGCAGCAGATGCTGATGGGCCTGCCCAACCTGCCGCAGCCCTGTGTGCCCGACGGCAGCGACGAAACCGGCAACGTCGAAGTGCGCCGCTGGGGCCAGCCCCGGGCGTTTGACTTCACGCCGCGCGACCACGTGGACCTGGGCGCCCCGCTGGGCCTGGATTTCGAGACCGGCGCCAAGCTCTCGGGTGCGCGCTTCAGCTTCCTGCGCGGGCCGGTGGCCCGGCTGCACCGCGCGCTCGCGCAGTTCATGCTGGACCTGCAGACGCTGGAACACGGCTACACCGAGTGCTACACACCCTACATCGTCAACCGCGAGGTGCTGGAGGGCACCGGGCAGCTGCCCAAGTTCAAGGAAGACATGTTCTGGGTGCTCAGAGGCGGGGACGAAGAACAGGCCGAGCAGTACCTGATCAGCACCAGCGAGATCTCGCTCACCAACACCGTGCGCGAGCAGATCCTGGACGCCGCCCAACTGCCCATCAAGCTGACGGCACACAGCCCGTGTTTTCGCAGCGAAGCCGGCAGCGCCGGGCGCGACACACGCGGCATGATCCGCCAGCACCAGTTCGACAAGGTCGAGATGGTGCAGATCACCCGCCCCGAAGACAGCGACGCCGCGCTGGAGGCGATGGTGGGCCATGCCGAAGCCGTGCTGCAGAAGCTGGAACTGCCCTACCGCGTGATCATGCTGTGCACCGGCGACATGGGGTTTGGCAGCAGCAAGACCTACGACCTGGAGGTCTGGCTGCCGGCGCAGAACACCTACCGCGAGATCAGCTCGTGCAGCAACTGCGAGGCCTTCCAGGCGCGGCGCATGCAGGCGCGCTTCCGCAACGCCGTGGACGGAAAACCAGGCAAGCCCGAATTCGTGCACACGCTCAACGGCTCGGGCCTGGCCGTGGGCCGCGCGCTGGTGGCCGTGCTGGAAAACCACCAGCAGGCCGACGGCAGCATCACCGTGCCCGTGGCGCTGCGGCCCTACCTGCGCGGCGCTGAAGTTCTGCGCGCATGAACGAAGCCGCACTCGCCGTCGAGCTGTTGGCAGCGCGGGCGCAGGCCCGCCTGCTGGCCCTGCCGGCGGGCCTGGACCTGCCGGCGGCCTACCGCGTGGCCGCGCTGATCGACCAGCAGCGCCAGGCCGCCGGTGAGCAGCCACGCGGCTGGAAGATCGGTTTCACCAACCGCAGCATCTGGCCACGCTACGGCGTGCACCAGCCGATCTGGGCGCGGGTCTGGGACAGCACGGTGACGCTGCTGGAGGGCACCGAGGCCACGGTCTCGCTGGCCGGCCTGGTGCAGCCGCGTTTCGAGCCCGAGATCGTCTTCGGCTTCGCGCGCACGCCGGCGCCGGGTGCCGACACCTCCAAACTCGCGGCCTGTCTGGCCTGGGTGGCGCACGGCGTGGAGATCGTGCACACGCATCTGGCCGACTGGCGTTTCAGCGCTGCGGCCGAGCCGGTGGCTGATTTCGGGCTGCATGGGCGACTGGTGGTCGGCCCGCGGCGTCCGTTGACCGATTTTGCCGACCCGGACGCGGAGCTGGCGCGTCTGGCGCTGGTGTTGCAGCAGGGCGGCCGCGAGCTGGACCGCGGACAGGGCGCGAATGTGCTGGATGGCCCGCTGCGGGCCTTGCGCCACTGGCTGGCCGCGATGGCCGAGCTCACGCCGGGTGTGACGGTGCAGCCCGGCGACGTGGTGACCACCGGCACGCTGACCGACGCCTGGGCCATTGCACCCGGCCAGACCTGGTCCACGCACCTGAGCGAGCCGAGCCTGCCCGGTCTGGTCCTGCACTTCGAGCCCTGAGCTACAATCTACGGCTTCGCTCGCGCGAGACCACGCATCAGGAAAGGTGGCAGAGTGGTCGAATGCACCGGATTCGAAATCCGGCGTACTGGTTCTCCAGTACCGAGGGTTCGAATCCCTCCCTTTCCGCCAGACCTCCCCACAACGCCCGCCCGCCGCGGGCGTTGTGCTTTTCAGCCGGCAACAAAGCTTTGCACAGCCAGGGTCAACGGCCGTGTGCCACGGCGCATTGTGGTGGGGTACCCCGCCACAACTCCCCTGGAGCACCCCATGAACCGCACCCTCACCACCCTGTTGGCCGCTGCCACCCTCGCGCTGACCGCATTGGCGCCCGCCCACGCCACCGAGGCCTCCGACAAGCGCGAAGCCCGGCGCGAGAAGCTCCAGAACATGACGCCGGAAGAAAAAGCCGCCGCCAAGGAAAAAGCCAAGGCCAAGTGGGATGCGATGACGCCTGAGCAGCAGGCCGCGGCCAAGAAGCGTTTTGCCGAGAAGAACCCCAAGGCTGCCGAGAAGGCCAAGGAACGGGCGGCCAGCGCCGCCAACTGAACGCGCAGGCGTTCCGCTGAACCGGCGCGGCACAATACGCGCCGTGTTCGCACCCTCTCATTCCGTGCGCCGTTGGGCTGCTGGCCTGCTGGCCGCCGCTCTCGGCGCGTCAGGCATTGGCTGTGCCACGCGCTCGGCCGACGTGCAGCCGCTGCCGGCCAACCCGGCCGACTTCCTGTCCTGGACCTGCGCCCGCATCCATGACGAACAGGACCTGGTGCAGCAGCGCGCGGCCGATCTCTCCTGGACCGTGGACGAACGTGCCGGCCAGCATGTGGTGGCCATCGGCATCGGCCTGACGGTGTTCTGGCCGGCTTTGCTGGCCATGCGCCCCGACGGTGCCGACGCCGAGGCCCTGGCCCGGCTGAAGGGCCGTTTCGAGGCGCTGCAGACCTCAGCGCGCCAGAAGGGCTGCCCGCCGCCACCGTCCGCGATGGACCCTGCACGCGCCGCCACGATCCCGGTGTTGCCGGGTGAACGCATGGTCTACGAGGACCGGGCCAGCGCCCGCGAGCCGTCGCGCGAGCAGACGCTGACGATGATGACGCTGCGGCGCGACGAGATCGAGTTCCTCAGCGACGCCGCCGGTGTGCCCGTGTTGTGGCGCCAGGACCTGGCCGGCAACGTGACCGAAGCACCGCCCGGCGCCCTGATGTGGCAGCGCCTGCTGCGCCGGTCGATGGCGTTGGGCGATGTGCTGGCGGGTGACATCGCCGTCAGCGGCGACGGGCAGCTGCGCGCACGCGTGCGCGGCCAGGTGGTGGCCGTGGGCCCGCAATCCATTGCCGGCCGTGCATTTGACGTGGCCGTGATCGAGCTGTTCGGTGATGTGCCACGCGGCGAGACCTCGACGCGGCTCGACGGTGCCATCGTGGTCGACCGTGCCAGCGGGCTGCTGCTTCGGCTCGATCTGCGCAGCGCACAACCGCTGTTCCAACTGCAGCGCCGCCTGGTGCGGGTGGACGCGCCCGCCCGCTGAGCCGGTTCACGCATCTTTACGGCACGGGCATCGCGGGCTCACGTCCGGCGGCCACCATCTCGACACGCACACTGCATGGAGATGGACATGAACCCGCATACCCCCCACCCCCGCACCGGCACCCGCGCGTTGCGGCAAATCGCCATGCTGGCCGCTTTGGCTGCGGCGGGCGCCACAGGCCTTGCCATCGCCGCGCCCCATGGCCAGCCGCAAGGCCATGCCGGCCGCTCTGCACCCGGCATGATGATGCCCTTCGGCGGCCCGGGCATGGGGCGGATGCTCGATGACGTGCAGGCCACGCCCGAGCAGCGCGCGCAGATCGAGAAAATCGCCGAATCCGCACGCGCCGATCTGCGCGGCCAGCACGAGGCTTCGCAGGCCCTGCGTGCGCAGTCGATGCAGCTCTTTGCGCAGCCCACCGTCGACGCAACGGCCGTCGAGACGCTGCGCCAGCAGATGCTGGCCCAGCATGACGTGGCCAGCCGGCGCACGATGCAGGCCATGCTCGACGTCAGCCAGGTGCTGACCGCCGAGCAGCGCCAGCAGATCGCCACCCGCATGGCGGCGCGCATGGCAGAAAAGGGCCAGCGCCACGGCCCCGAGCACGGTGGCCGCGGTGAACGCAAGGGCGGCTGAGCGCGTTATCCTGACTTGACTTGTTCCTGACCTCCTCCGGCCTGTTGCACAGGCCGTTGCCCCGGCGACCTGGTGTCCCCGGGGCCCTTTTGGTTGAAGACGGCCCACCATGACGCCCCGCCTGCTGCTGATCGACGATGACGCCCGCCTGACCACCATGGTCGGTGATTACCTGCGCCGCAATGGCTTCGAGGTCGAGACCGCCGGCACGCTGCACGCCGGCCGCGAGCGCCTGGGCCAGGCCTCCTACGACGCCTTGCTGCTGGACCTGATGCTGCCCGACGGCGATGGCCTGGAGCTCACGCGCGAGTTGCGTGGCAACCCCCGCACGCGCCGCCTGCCGCTGCTGATGCTGACGGCCCGTGGTGAACCCACCGACCGCATCGTCGGCCTGGAGATCGGTGCCGACGACTACCTGCCCAAACCCTTCGAGCCCCGCGAACTGCTGGCGCGTGTGAAGGCCTTGCTGCGTCGCGCGGCGCCCGAGCCGGCGGCTGACGACGTGTTGCGCTTCGGCCGCCTGGAGATCGACCTCGGCGCCCGCCAGGCGCGGCTGGAGGGCAAGGCCTGCGACCTCACCGGCCACCAGTTCGACCTGCTGGTGGTGCTGGCGCGCAGCCCGGGCCGTGTGCTGTCGCGCGACCAGATCATGGATTCGCTCAAGGGCCACCCGCTGGAGGCCTTCGACCGCAGCATCGACGTGCACATCTCGCGCATCCGGGCCGTGATCGAAGACGATCCCAAGGTGCCCAAGCGTGTGCTGACGGTGCGCGGCAGCGGCTACGTCTTCGCACGCAAGCAGGACACCGAGGATTGAAATCCCTCTACGTCCGCATCTGGCTCACGGTCGTCACCGCGCTCGCGCTGTTTGCGGGGGTGTCGGGCTGGCTGGTGCAGCGGCACCTGGAGACCGAACGGGTGCGTGCCGAGTCTTCGCAGCGCGACCGGGTCGCGGCCTGGGGCGAGCTGGTGCAGCGTTCCTTGCCGCCGCCGGACCGACCCGCCGAAGAGCAGGCCGCCGGCATGCGCGAGTGGTCTGAACGGCTGCGCCTGCCAATGGCGCTGGACGCGGCCGACGGCACACGCATCGGGGCCTCCGACAGCTTCCGCCGCCGCGAGATGGATCTGTCACCGCCGTTTCGCCGCATGTTGCCCATCGTCTTCGACGATGGCCGCACGTTGTGGGTGATGCGGGGCCGGGGTCCGCGAACGCTGGGTTCGCCGTCGCAGACCGGTTCGATGGGGCCTGACAGCGGCCCGGTCGGCGGCCCACCACCGTTCCCCGGGCTGGACCTGCTGGGGGTGCCCGATGGTGTGGCGCTGCTGGTGCTGCTGGCCACGCTGTTTGCCGCCGTCGCCGCTGGTGCCTGGCCGGTGGTGCGCCGGCTGACGCGCAGGCTGGAGTCGTTGAAACACGGCGTCGAGGCCTTTGGCGCAGGTGCGCTGCACCAGCGGGTCTCCGAAGAAGGCCGCGACGAAGTGGCGGCACTCGGCGCCAGTTTCAACCGCTCGGCCACGCGCATCGAGGCGCTGCTGCGCTCGCACCAGAGCCTGCTGGCGAACGCGAGCCACGAGCTGCGCTCCCCCCTGGCCCGCTTGAAGATGGCGTTGGCGATGCTGGACGAGGCCACACCCGAACAGCGCCGGGCTTTGCAGATGGAGGTGCAGACCAACATCGGCGAGCTGGACGCCCTGGTGGAAGAAGTGCTGCTGGCCAGCCGCCTGGATGCACACAGCCATGTGCCCAAACCCGAGCCGGTGCACCTGCTCGGCCTGGCTGCCGAGGAGGCGGCCAGGCTCGGACTGGGCGCCGAAGGGGCCGAGGTGGTGGTGCAGGGCGAAGAGCGCCTGCTGCGCCGGGCGCTGCGCAACCTGCTGGAAAACGCGCGCCGCTACGGCGGTGACGCCGTGGACGTGACCGTCACACAAGAGCCGGGTTGGGCCGTGGTGAACGTCTGCGACCGTGGCCCCGGTGTGCCCGAGGCCTACCGCGAGCGCATCTTCGAGCCGTTTTTTCGCCTGCCTGGCCATGCCGAGCGCGAGGGCGGGGTCGGCCTGGGCCTGGCCCTGGTGCGCCAGATCGTCGAACGCCACCACGGCCGCGTGAGCTGTGCGCCGCGCGAAGGCGGCGGCAGCCGCTTCAGCCTGCGTCTGCCGCTGGCCGCCCCGGCCGCGCCACCACGCTGACGGCCGCCGCGCTGCGCCGCACGGTGCGCGCCATCAGCCAGCACAGGGCCAGTGCCGCCACCACCAGCCCGGCGGTGGCGCCCAGCCAGAAGCCGGCCGGGCCGCGCCAGGCCGCCGGCGTGGCGCCTGTGGTGTCAAAGGCCAGCGCATAACCCAGTACCAGCCCCAGGCCCCACAAGGACCCGGCGTAGACCAGCATGGGCACCGTCGCGATGCGGTAGGCCCGCAGCACGAAGGACGCCAGGGCCTGCGCCGCGTCGGCGACATGCAGCAGCGCCACCCAGGCCAGCAGCGGCACGGCCACGGCGGCGATTGCCGCGTCGGCGGTGTACAGGCGCACCACGGCGTGCCGGCCCAGCCACACCACGGTGGCCAGCGTGACGGAGACGGCCAGCGCACCCTGCAGGCCATGCCAGGCCAGCCGCCGTGCATCGGGCAGGTCCGACGCACCCACGCGCTGTGCCACCAGGGTCATCGTCGCGCTGGACAGCGACAAGGGCAGCATGAACATCACCGACGCCAGGTTGGCCGCGATCTGGTGCCCAGCCGAGGCCGTGACCCCCAGCCGCGCGATGAACACCGCCATCAGGCTGAAGGCGCTGACCTCGATCAGGATGGACAGGCCCATGGGCACCCCCAGGCGCAGCTGCGTGCCGATGGCGCGGCGGTCCGGCCGGTCCAGGCCCCGGCCCAGCAGCTCGAACGGGGCATAAAAGCGGTCGTGCCGCAGCACCGCCCAGGCCACACCGGCCTGCAGCCACATCACGATGGCGGTGGCCATGCCACAACCCAGCACCCCCAGCGCCGGCAGGCCCAGGCCTGGGGCACCGAAGACCAGCAGCGTGGACAGCGGCACCTTCAGCGCAAAACCGCCCACCTGCAGCGCCATCACCGCCTTGGGCCGCGAGATCGCATTGTTGAAGCCGCGGTAGGCCTGCATCAGCAGCGCGGCCGGCAGCGCCACGGCCAGCGCCAGCAGGTAGCCGCGGATGCGGCTTTCCATGTCCGGCGTGGCCTGGGCCAGTGCGAGGAAGGGGAACGGGAAGGCCAACAGCAGCGCGCCCAGGGCTGCCAGCCCCAGGGCCACCCAGGCCGCCTGGTGCAGCTGCCGCCCGGCCTGCGCCCGCTGGCCGCCACCGAAGAGCTGGCCGACGATGGGCCCGATCGCCAGCACCACGCCCATCATCCCGATGAACACCGTCACATAAGCCGCCGAGCCCACCGACAGCGCTGCCAGGTCCTCGGGCGAAGCGCGTGCCACCAGCAGGGTGTCGACGGTGGAAAAGCCGATCACCGCCAGCTGGCCGATCAGCACTGGCCAGGCCAGCGCGCCGATGCGGCGCAGGTTGGCAGTGCGGGAGGTGCTCAAGCGCCGCTCAAGACGCCGGACCCGTCGCCGGGCCAAACGCCGCCGGATCCGGGTGGTCAGCTCCGTTGGCCACGCGGGCCCGCTCGGCGTAGCGGTTGAAACGCCAGGCCGTGCCTTCGGCGCTGATGCGGCGCCAAACGATGCGTTTTTCTGCCGGCGACAACCCGGGCCAGTGCTGCACCTCGTCGAAGGTCCGCCCGCAACCCTTGCAGACCGCATCGCCCTGGCTGGTGGAGCAGATGGCGATGCAGGGTGCGTCGGGTGTCGAGGCGTACCAGGCCAGCCAGGCCTCACGCGCACGCGCAGGCATTGACTCCTCGTCGGCGTAGGCCTCGTGGTAGTACACCAGCAACGCGTACACCTCGGCCAGTGCCCGCACCTCGCGGCAGGCTGTGATGCCGTCGGGCGACGGCGAACGCTCGCGCCAGAAGTTGATGGCGCTTTCGATGTCGGTGATGTGGATGCCGGCCATGGGGGGCGGAGCATAGCGCCCCTGGCGTGGTCGGGCCTCCGCGTGACTTCTGCACGCCCGACTGCAAGGTCTTGCACTGTGCTGGGGCACGCCAGCTGCCGATACTTCTTCCAGGCAACGGAATTACATACATAGCGCATGGCGAGGAACAGATACCACGAGACGCCCGCGCGGGCGGCCGAGTGCCTGCGCCAGGCCTTGTCGCTGATGACGCGCCAGCCCACGCGCCCGCATCCGCTGAGCTACGCGGTCTGGTACGAACACGTCAGTGGCCACAACGCCGCGCTGAGTGCGGAGATCGAACGCATCACCGCGGGCGGCGGGCAATTGGACGAACAGGAAACCGAGCGCCTGTACCGCACCCATGTGCTGGAACTCGACATGCAGGCCACGCAGCGCGTGGCAGCGGGTTTTCGCAGCATGCTGGGCGAGGTGGTGGACTCCGCGCGCCACGCCGGTCAGCATGCAGAGCAATTCGAGTCGGCACTCGAACGCTGGCAGCAGGACCTGGCCAACGGCGCCGGCCAGGACGCCACCCGCTGCGAGGCCATGCAGGCCGACACCCGTGGCATGCGCGATGCCGTGGCCGTGCTCCAGACGCGCCTGCAGGCCACACGCGACGAGGTGGACCGCCTGCAGCGCGAACTGGACCATGCTCGTGCCGAGGCCCTGCGCGACAGCCTCACCGGCCTGGCCAACCGGCGCGCCTTCGACCTTCAACTGGCGGCCTGCCTGGACAAGCCGCTGGCGTTGCACAGCAGCCTGCTGTTGATCGACATCGACCACTTCAAGCGGGTCAATGACAGCCACGGCCACCTGTTTGGCGACCAGGTGCTCAAGGCCGTGGCCCAGGGCATCCAGTCCTGTGTGAGCCTGGGCCAGCTGGTGGCGCGGGTCGGTGGCGAGGAGTTTGCCATCCTGCTGCCGCAAGGCGGCACAACCGCCGCTCAACTGTTGGCCGAGAAGATCCGGGCGACGGTGGCCGCCAGCCGCATCCGCCGCCGCGACGGCGGGGGCACCATCGGCCAGGTGACGGTGTCGGTGGGTTTGTCGGCGCTGCGGTCAGGTGACACGCCCGACACCGCCTTCGAGCGGGCTGACCGCGCGCTGTATGCAGCCAAACACGCAGGCCGCAACCGGGTCACGGTCGCAGCCTGAGGCCACTGCACTCGCCGCTGTGGGCCGGGCCCGATCAGGCCAGTGTCTTCTGCAGCCAGGTCTCGAGCTCGCGCACCTCTTCCAGGCACACCGAATGTTCCATCGGGTAGTCGTGCCACTGCACGTCCATGCCCAGGCCTTGCAGTGTGTCGCGCGAGGCCGTGCCGCGTGCCAGCGGCACGATGCCGTCGCGCTGGCCGTGGCCCAGGAAGACCGGGGTCAGCGTGTTCGCGTCGCTGCGCTCGGCGGCGGTGCTGGCGGCCAGCGGCAGGTAGCCCGACAGCCCGGCCAGGCCGGCGAGCCGGTGGCGGTAGCGCAGGCCGGCGCCCAACGTGACCGCGCAGCCCTGCGAAAAACCCGCCAGCACGATGCGGTGGGCGGGCAGGCCACGCGCCACTTCACGGTCCAGCAGCGCGTGCACGGCGGTGAAGGCTTCGCGCAGCCCAGTCTCGTCTTCCCGCCGCACGAGGTCGGTGCCCAGGATGTCGTACCATGCCCGCATGCGGTGGCCGTTGTTGATGCTCACCGGCCGCACCGGTGCACGCGGAAACACCCAGCGTACCGGGCCGACGGCGGCCAGGTCCATCTCGTCGGCGAACGACAGGAAGTCGGTGCCGTCGGCGCCCAGACCGTGCAGCACGACGATGGTGGCGCGCGGCTCGGCGCCGTGAACTTCGATGGTCTGCAGGTTCATTTGTAGTTCAACCCCATCGCTTCCCGCACGTCCTTCATGGTCTGGCGCGCCACGGTGCGGGCACGCTCGGTGCCCATCTCGACGATCCAGTGCACCTGCTTTGGGTTGGCGAGGTACTGCTCGGCCCGTTCATTCCAGGGCTGCTGCTGTTTCACCACCGCGTCGATCACGGGCTGTTTGCAGTCCAGGCAGCCGATGCCGGCGGTGGTGCAGCCTTGTTGCACCCAGTCCTGGGTGGCGCTGTCGCTGTAGATCTTGTGGAAGGCCCAGACCGGGCATTTCTCCGGCGTGCCGGGGTCGGTGCGGCGCGCGCGCGCCGGGTCGGTGACCATGCCGCGGATCTTCTTCTCCACCACCGCGGGGTCGTCGCGCATCAGCACGGCGTTGCCATAACTCTTGCTCATCTTGGTGCCGTCCAGGCCGGGCAGGCGCAGCACCTCGGTGTGCAGCGCCTGCGGCTCGCTGAGCACGGTCTTGCCGCCGCCCTTCAGGTGGCCGAGCAGGACTTCGGCGTCGTCGCTCGTGAAGCCCTCGATGGCCGATGACTTCTTGACCAGGCCTTCGCCCTTGGCCAGGGCCTCGGCGGCGCCGGTTTCGCCGAAGGCCTTGCGCTGCTTCTCGAAGTAACGCGCGTCATCCTTGGGCAGCTTGGCCAGCGCCGCCGCCACCTGCAGCTCGAAGCCAGCACGCCGGCCGTAGAGGTGGTTGAAACGGCGCGCCACTTCGCGCGTGAGTTCGACGTGCGAGGACTGGTCCTCGCCCACCGGCACGAAGGCGGCCTTGTAGATCAGGATGTCGGCCGCCTGCAGCAGCGGGTATCCCAGGAAGCCGTAGGTCGCGAGGTCGCGGTCCTTGAGCTTTTCCATCTGGTCCTTGTAGGTCGGCACCCGTTCCAGCCAACCCAGCGGCGTGCCCATCGCCAGCAGCGTGAACAGCTCGGCATGTTCCGGCAACCGGCTCTGGATGAAGATCGTGGCCTTGTCCGGATCGAGCCCGGCGGCGATCCAGTCGATCACCATGTCGTAGACATGGCGCTCCATCACGTCACGTTCTTCGTAATGCGTGGTCAGCGCGTGCCAGTCGGCGACGAAGTAGAAGGCTTCGTACTCGTCCTGCAGCCGCACCCAGTTCTTGAGCGCGCCGTGGTAGTGGCCGAGGTGCAGGGCGCCGGTGGGGCGCATGCCGGAAAGAACGCGGGGTCGCATGGGCGGCTGTTCGATTGGGGGAAACGAGGTGCGCGATTCTCGCAGACGTACACTCCCGCCCCTCCATGAAGCGCATCGTCATCCTGATCAGCGGCCGCGGTTCCAACCTGGAAGCCCTGTTGCGGCGCTGTGCCGACGAGGCCTGGCCGGCCCGGGTGGTGGCGGTGCTGAGCAACAAGGCCGATGCCGCCGGCCTGGCCGTCGCCACGGCCGCCGGCATCCCGACGGCCGTGGTGGACCACCGCCAGCATGCCGACCGCGGGGCCTTCGACACCGCGCTGGCCGAGGCCATCGACGCTTTTTCGCCCGATCTGGTGCTGCTCAGCGGTTTCATGCGCATCCTGGGCGATGCCTTCGTGCAGCGTTACGCCGGCCGCATGCTCAACGTGCATCCCTCGCTGCTGCCGGCTTTCACCGGCCTGCACACCCACCGGCGGGCGCTGGAAGCCGGCTGCCAGGTGGCCGGTGCCACGGTGCACTTCGTCACCCCGGCGCTGGACCATGGCCCCATCGTCGCCCAGGCCGTGGTGCCGGTGCAGGCCGGCGACAGCCCCGAGAGCCTGGCGGCGCGTGTGCTCGCCGCCGAACATGTGCTGTACCCCACCGCCGTGCGCTGGTTCGTGCAAGATCAGCTGTGCCTGGACGGTGGCCGTGTCGTGCACACCGCGGGCGCCGCCCAGAGCCTCTTTTTCGCCTGACCATGCACCCCAACGCCCTGCTGGACCTGACCGTCGAACTGCTGCGCGAGGTGATGAAGTTCACCGAGCCCTCGGACCATGTGCTGTCGGAGTTCTTCCGCCGCCGCCGCGCCCTGGGCAGCCAGGAGCGCCACACGCTGGCCGAAACCGCCTATGCCGCGGTGCGCCGCCGCCTGCTGTACCAGCACCAGGCGCAAAGTGGCACCGGCAGCCTGGAGCGCCGCCTGGCCATCCTGGCCTGGCAGGGCGACAAGAGCTACCTCTACCGCGGCCTGGGCCCGAACGAGAAGGTCTGGGCACGCGAGATGCACAACGTGGACCTGGCCACGCTGCCCGACAAGCTGCGCCACAACCTGCCCGACTGGCTGGCCAGCGCGCTGCACCAGCAGCTGGACGACGTCAACTTCCAGGCTCTGGCTGCGGCGCTGAACGAACCCGCGCCGCTGGACCTGCGTGTGAACCTGCTCAAGGCCAAACGCGCCGACGTGCAGGCGGCGCTGTCGGCCGTGGGCATCCACACCGAGACCACGCCGTATTCGCCCTGGGGCCTGCGGGTGCCGGGCAAACCGGCGCTGCAGCGCACCGAGTCCTTCCTGCGTGGCGACGTGGAGGTGCAGGACGAGGGCAGCCAACTGCTGGCCCTGCTGCTGGACGCCAAACGCGGCGAGATGGTGGTCGACTTCTGCGCGGGTGCCGGCGGCAAGACACTCGCGCTGGGCGCGGCGATGCGCAACACCGGGCGGTTGTACGCCTTCGACGTCTCCGGCCACCGGCTGGATGCGCTCAAACCCCGCATGGCGCGCAGCGGTTTGTCCAACGTCTACCCGGCGCAGATCGCGCATGAAAACGACGACCGGATCAAGCGCCTGAGCGGCAAGATCCAGCGCGTGCTGGTGGATGCCCCTTGCACCGGCCTGGGCACCCTGCGCCGCAACCCCGACCTGAAGTGGCGCCAGTCGCCCAAGGACGTGGCAGAGCTGCAGGTGCGCCAGCAGGCCATCCTGGCCAGCGCCTCGCGCCTGCTGGCCCCGGGCGGGCGGCTGGTGTATGCCACCTGCAGCCTGCTGCGGGCCGAAAACGAGGCGGTGGCCGAGGCCTTCGAGGCCGACCAGGGGCGTGAATTCGAGCGCGTGCCGGCCGCCGAAGCCCTGGCCGAGGCCAAGATCGAAGGTGCCGCCGGCCTGGACGAAGGCGGTTTCCTGCGCCTGTGGCCGCACCGGCACGGAACGGACGGCTTTTTTGCCGCGGCCTGGCGTCGGCGTTGATCTGACACAAGGGTCAGGCGGGCAGGGCACTGTTTGGGGGCGCAGACCTACGCAATTCCCGAACTTCTGCACGCCGACACGCTCTTACAATGCGAAAGTCGCTCGATTCACGGGCGGGAAGGCTGCTGGATGGACTTTTTGATGACGGTGCACGATGCACTGGTGCAATGGCTGGCCCACGGCGCGCTGAACGCGTCGGGGTGGCAACTGGTGATCGTGGCCCTGGTGTTCACACACATCACGATCGCTGCGGTGACGATCTTCCTGCACCGCGCGCAAGCGCACCGTGCGCTGGAGCTCGGCCCGGTGCCGTCGCACTTCTTTCGCCTGTGGCTGTGGCTGACCACCGGCATGGTGACCAAGGAATGGGTCGCCATCCACCGCAAGCACCACGCCAAGTGCGAGACGGTCGACGACCCGCACAGCCCGCAGACCCGTGGCATCAAGACCGTGCTGCTGACCGGCAGCGAGCTCTACCGTGCCGAAGCCAAGGTGCAGGAGACGCTGGACAAGTACGGCCACAACACGCCCGACGACTGGCTGGAGCGCAACCTGTACACGCGTTATTCGTGGCAGGGTGTGGGTGTGATGATGATCATCAACCTGGCGCTGTTCGGTGCCGCCGGCCTGACGATCTGGGCCGTGCAGATGGCCTGGATCCCGATCACCGCCGCCGGCATCATCAACGGCATCGGCCACTGGTGGGGCTACCGCAACTTCGAGGCGGTGGACGCGTCCACCAATATCTCGCCCTGGGGCATCCTCATCGGCGGTGAGGAGTTGCACAACAACCACCACACCTACCCGACCTCGGCCAAGCTGTCGGTCAAACCCTTCGAGTTCGACATCGGTTGGCTCTACATCCGCATCCTCGAGACCGTGGGCTGGGCCAAGGTGCGCAAGACGGCGCCCAAGCTGGCGCTGGGCGAGATCAAGCCGCAGCCCGATGGCAAGACCCTGGAGGCCATCATCGCCAACCGCTACGAGGTGATGGCCAAGTACGCCACCGAACTCAAGCGTGCCGTGGGCGCCGAGCTGGACCACCTGAAGGCGCAGGGTGCCCAGAACACCGCGCGCTGGGCCGACCTGCGCATGGCCAAGGCCTGGCTGCACCGCGACGACGACAAGATCCCGCAGCGTGTGAAACCACAGCTGCAGCAGGCGCTGGGCGCCAGCCCCAAGCTGGCCCAGCTGGTGGCCATGCGTGAAGAGTTGCGTCAGCTCTGGACGCGCACCAACGTCTCCGCCGACCAGGCCGTGACGGAACTGCAGGCCTGGTGCAAACGCGCCGAGAGCAGCGGCATTGCCGCGCTGCAGGAGTTCTCGCTGAAGCTGCGCGCCGCGCACGCGTAAAACATCGGTAGTAGACAGGACAACGGGGCCCAAGGGCCCCGTTCTTGTTGGTGGGGGGAAAAAAAAGGGCGCCACGGCGCCCTTTTTCATGTCCCGAGCCGAATCACTTCAGCTTGGTTTCCTTGTACAGCACGTGTTTGCGTGCCTTCGGATCGAACTTCAGGAATTCCAGCTTTTCGGGCGTGGTCTTCTTGTTCTTGTTCGTGGTGTAGAAGTGACCGGTGCCGGCTGTGGATTCCAGCTTGATCTTCTCGCGTCCGCCTTTGGTGGCCATGGTGTAGCTCCTTCAGATCAGCTGTTAGATGGCGCCGCGGGCACGCAGGTCGGCGAGGACCACGTCGATGCCCTTCTTGTCGATCAGGCGCAGCGCGGCGGCGCTGATGCGCAAACGCACCCAGCGGTTTTCGCTCTCCACCCAGAACCGGCGGTATTGCAGGTTCGGCAGGAACCGGCGCTTGGTTTTGTTGTTGGCGTGGGAAACGTTGTTCCCCACCATCGGGCCTTTGCCCGTGACTTGACAGACGCGTGACATGGTCACTCTTCCTTTGAACAGCCGGCACCGGTGCACCAGAGACATCTGTGGACGCCTGGGGTTTGCGTGGTGTGTGACAGCTTGACCTCGCCAGATGCAGGTGGCGGTTTCCTGTCGCCGAATTTCGGCAAAGCCTGCGATTCTAACCCGATGCCGGGGAAGGGCTTCAGTTCTGTTCCAGGAAGCGCTGGGCGTCCAGCGCCGCCATGCAGCCGGTGCCGGCGCTGGTGATGGCCTGGCGGTAGATGTGGTCCTGCACGTCGCCGGCGGCAAACACACCTGGCACGCTGGTCATGGTGGCAAAACCGTCCAGGCCGGTCTTGGTGACGATGTAACCGTCCTTCATCTCGAGCTGGCCCTTGAAGATGTCGGTGTTGGGCTGGTGGCCGATGGCGATGAAACAGCCCTTCAGCATCAGGTCCGTCTTGGCGCCGCCCTGCGTGGACTTGATGCGCACGCCCGTGACGCCGCTGGCATCGCCCAGCACCTCGTCCAGTTCATGCCACAGGTGCAGTTCCATCTTTCCGGCTTCGACCTTGGCCTGCACCTTGTCGACCAGGATGGCCTCGGCGCGGAACTTGTCTCGCCGGTGGATCAGGTGCACCTTGCGCGCGATGTTGCTGAGGTACAGCGCCTCTTCGACAGCGGTGTTCCCGCCGCCGACCACACACACGTCCTGGTCGCGGTAGAAAAAGCCGTCGCAGGTGGCGCAGCCGCTGACGCCGCGGCCCATGAAGGCCTCTTCGCTGGGCAGGCCCAGGTACTTGGCGCTGGCGCCGGTGGCGATGACCAGGCTGTCGCAGGTGTAGCTGCCGCTGTCGCCTGTGAGCCTGAAGGGACGCTGCGACAGGTCCACCGTGTTCACATGGTCGTAGACCACTTTCGTGTCAAAGCGCTCGGCGTGCTGCTGGAAGCGCTGCATCAGGTCCGGGCCCATGACGCCGGACACGTCGGCCGGCCAGTTGTCGACATCGGTGGTGGTCATCAGCTGGCCGCCGGTGGCCAGGCCAGTGACGAGCAGCGGCTTCAGGTTGGCGCGGGCGGCGTAGATGGCGGCGGTCCAGCCGGCGGGGCCGGAACCCAGGATCAGGACCTGGGCGTGGGTGTTTTGACTCATGGAAGATCTCTTTTCGAAAGCAGTGCAGACGGGTACCAGCGTCGCGTCCGGCACACATCGCAAGGGCGCTGAGCGTAGCTGAGGCCCGGCCCTGATGGCTGCAAGCCCGGCTATGGGCACAATAGGATCGATTCTAGGCGGCCAAGCGACGACTGGGACGTCCGCGAGCCGACCGTTCAAAAACCACAAGACGAGAGGAACCCCGCATGTCGATGTTGTCGAACCTGGACCTGATCCGGCGCGTCCCGCTGTTTTCCATGCTCACCGCCGACCAGGCGCAGGCGATCGCCGACAGCGTGGTCAAGCGCCGCTTCCGGCGCGGCGAACTGGTGGTCGAACAAGGCCGCAAGAGCAACGCGCTTTTCATCTTGCTGAACGGCCGGGCGCGGGTGCTCACCTCCGACTCGCGGGGGCGCGAGGTCATCCTCGCGGTGCTGGAATCGGGTGACTACGTCGGCGAGATGAGCCTGATCGACAACGAGCCACACAGCGCCACCGTGCGCGCCGAGATCCAGACCGACATGCTGGTGCTGCAGCGCTCGGACTTTGCGCGCTGCCTGCCGGAGCACAGCACGCTGTCGTACGCCATCCTGCGTGGCCTGGTGAAACGCCTGCGCAATGCCGACCGGCAGATCGAATCGCTGGCGCTGCTGGACGTCTACGGCCGCGTGGCTCGCACGCTGCTGGACATGGCCGAAACCGACCCCGACGGTGTGCAGATCATCCGCCACAAGGTCAGCCGCCAGGACATGGCCAAGGTCGTGGGTGCCTCGCGTGAGATGGTCAGCCGTGTGATGAAGGACCTGGAAGAGCGCGGCGTGATCGAGACACAGGAAAACGGCTTCGTGGTCATCAAGGAACGGCTGCAGAACGAGTGAAGCAAGCGCTTCGGCCACAATCCCGGCCATGAGCTTCCCCCTCGGTTCGCTGCGCGGCGAATCGCTCCCGTCAGCGTTGCCCGGCCCAGCGGGCACCGTGCCAGCCTGGCGCCAGCGCCTGTGGCTGGCGGCCGGTGCGGTGCTGTGGCTGCTGGGCCTGTTGGCGCTGGCCACGCACCACCCGGGCGATGCGGCCTTCACCACCTCGGGTGCCGGCGCCGCGCTGCACAATGCCGCCGGCCGCCTGGGTGCGGTGGGCGCCGACATCGCGTACTTCCTGTTCGGCTTTTCGGCCTGGTGGTGGCTGCCGGTGACGGCCCGGGTCTGGTTGTCGGCCCTGGCGCGCCACCTGCGCGGTGAAGCGGGTGCCGCGCTGCACCCGGGTGTCTGGGCCGGCTGTGTGCTGCTGCTGTGTGCCAGCTGTGCGCTGGAATGGACACGTCTGTACCAGGTGGAGCCGCACCTGCCGGGCCACGCCGGTGGGGTGCTGGGTTACACGCTCGGCCCCTTGTCGATGACCTGGCTGGGCTTCGCCGGTTCGGGTGTGTTGTGGATCGTTTGCCTGGTGCTGGGCAGCGCGCTGGCACTGCGTTTTTCATGGGTGCAGGCGGCGGACGCGCTAGGCACCTGGATCGACTCCTGGCGCGACCGCCGGCAAGAGCGTGCCGAAGCCGCCGAAGACCGTCGCATCGGCGAGCAGCTGCAGCGCGAACGTGAGCGGGTGGTGGCCGAGGTGCAGCACGAGCTGCCCGAGCACCCGCCCATCGTCATCGAAGCCCCGGTGCTGGAAGTGCCCAAGTCCGAGCGAGTGGCCAAGGAGCGCCAGAAGCCGCTGTTCGTCGAGTTGGCTGACACCAGGCTGCCGCAGGTGGACCTGCTGGATGCGGCGCCCGTGCGCCAGGAGAGCGTCACACCCGACACGCTGGCAATGACCAGCCGGTTGATCGAAAAAAAGCTCAAGGACTTCGGCGTCGAGGTGCGGGTGGTGGCGGCCAGCCCCGGCCCGGTGATCACACGCTACGAGATCGAGCCGGCCACGGGCGTCAAGGGCTCGCAGATCGTCGGCCTGGCCAAGGACCTGGCACGTTCGCTGTCGTTGATCAGCATCCGCGTGGTCGAGGTGATCCCGGGCAAGAACTACATGGCGCTGGAGTTGCCCAATGCGCGCCGGCAGACCATCCGCCTGGCCGAGATCCTGGGCTCGCAGGTCTACAACGACGCGCAGTCCATGTTGACCATGGGCCTGGGCAAGGACATCGTCGGCAACCCCATGGTGGCCGACCTGGCCAAGATGCCGCACTGCCTGGTGGCCGGCACCACCGGCTCGGGCAAGTCGGTGGGCATCAACGCGATGATCCTGAGCCTGCTCTACAAGGCCGAAGCGCGTGATGTGCGGTTGATCCTGATCGACCCGAAGATGTTGGAGATGAGCGTCTACGAAGGCATCCCGCACCTGCTGGCGCCGGTGGTCACCGACATGAAACAGGCGGCCAACGCGCTGAACTGGTGTGTGGGCGAGATGGAACGCCGCTACAAGTTCATGAGCAAGCTCGGTGTGCGCCAGCTGAGTGGCTACAACCGCAAGCTCGACGACGCGGCGGCCAAGGGCGAGAAGATCGCCAACCCCTTCAGCCTGACGCCGGAGCAGCCCGAGCCGCTGGAGCGCCTGCCGCACATCGTGGTCGTGATCGACGAACTGGCCGACCTGATGATGGTGGTCGGCAAGAAGATCGAAGAGCTGATCGCGCGCCTGGCGCAGAAAGCGCGCGCCGCCGGCATCCACCTGATCCTGGCCACCCAGCGGCCCAGCGTGGACGTGATCACCGGCTTGATCAAGGCCAACATCCCGACGCGGCTGAGCTTCCAGGTCAGCAGCAAGATCGACAGCCGCACCATCCTCGACCAGATGGGCGCCGAGGCGCTGCTGGGCCAGGGCGACATGCTGTACCTGACGCCTGGCGCGGGTGTGCCGGTGCGGGTGCACGGCGCTTTTGTCAGCGACGACGAGGTTCACCGCGTGGTGGAGTACCTGAAGACACAAGGCGAACCCAACTACATCGAAGGCATCCTCGAAGGTGGCGTGCTGGAAGGCGATGGTGATGCCGCCGGCAACACCGCGCCGGGTGGGGGTGATGCCGAGAGCGACCCGATGTACGACCAGGCCGTGGGCATCGTGCTGCAGCACCGCAAGGCCAGCATCTCGCTGGTGCAGCGGCATCTGCGCATTGGCTACAACCGCGCGGCGCGGCTGCTGGAGCAGATGGAGAAGTCGGGCCTGGTCGGCGCCTTGGCCAGCAACGGCAGCCGGGAACTCATCGTGCCGAAACGGGACGAATGAGGCACATGATCAAGACTCTGCTGGCCATTGGCGCCCTGGCGCTCGGTGCGCTCACCACTTCGGCCGCCCAGGCCGACGCCGTCGACCGCTTGCGCGATTTCGTGCGCGACTCCAAGAGCGGCCGCGCTGCCTTCACGCAGACCGTCACGCCGGCCGACGGCTCGCGTGCCAAGGTGTCGACGGGCAACTTCGAGTTCGCGCGGCCCGACCGCTTCCGCTTCGACTACACCAAGCCCTACCCGCAGACCTTGCTGGCCGATGGCCAGAAGGTCTGGATGCACGACCCGGACCTGAACCAGGTGACGGTGCGCAAGGTCGACCAGGCCCTGGGCGCCACGCCCGCGGCCCTGTTGGCCGGCAACACGCTGGAGCGCGATTTTTCGCTCAGCGCGCAGCCCGCGCGTGACGGGCTGGACTGGGCGCGCGCCACGCCCAAGGTGGCCGATGGCGGCTTCCAGTGGATGGCGGTGGGCTTTCGCGGCGCGCAGCTGGCGGCGGTGGAGATCCTGGACCGCTTCGGCCAGCGCACGCTGCTGAAGCTGGACAGCTTCGTGCCCAACGCGGCGCTGCCGGCCGACCGTTTCCGCTTCGTGCCGCCACCCGGCGCCGACGTGATCGAACAATAGGGCGCCACGCGTGCCGGGTTTGTTCGATGAAGCAGCCCCGCCGGCCCCACTGGCCGAGCGCCTGCGCCCCAAGACCCTGGCCGAGGTGATCGGTCAGACCCACCTGCTGGCGCCCGGCAATCCGCTGCACGCGGCGCTGGCCGCAGGTCGGCTGCATTCGATGATCCTGTGGGGCCCGCCGGGCGTCGGCAAGACCACGCTGGCGCGGCTGGTGGCCAATGCGAGCGACGCGATGTTCATCACGCTCTCGGCCGTGCTGGCCGGTGTGAAGGACATCCGCGAGGCCGTCGAGCGTGCCGAACACGCGCGTGTGGGTGGCCGCCGCACCGTGGTGTTTGTCGACGAGGTGCACCGCTTCAACAAGGCGCAGCAGGACGCCTTCCTGCCGCATGTCGAATCGGGCCTGTTCCTGTTCATCGGCGCAACGACCGAAAACCCGTCGTTCGAGGTCAACTCGGCGCTGTTGTCGCGTGCGACGGTGCATGTGCTGAAGTCGCTGAATGCGGCGGAGCTCGCGGCCTTGATCCAGCGTGCGCAGGCCGAGCTGAAGGCGCCGCCCTTGACGGACGCTGCGCGTGATCGCCTGGTCTCCTTCGCCGACGGTGACGCCCGCAGGCTGCTGAACGCCTACGACAACCTGGCCACGCTGGCCGAAGGCCGCGAACAGATCGACGAGGCCCTGCTGGAAGGCGCTTTGGGCGAGCTGCTTCGCCGCTACGACAAGGACGGCGACCAGTTTTTCGACGCCATCTCGGCGCTGCACAAGAGCGTGCGCGGCAGCAACCCAGACGCCGCGCTGTACTGGCTGGCCCGCATGCTCGACGGCGGTGTGGACCCACGATACGTGGCACGCCGTGTGATCCGCATGGCCAGCGAAGACATCGGACTGGCCGACCCGCGTGGCCTGCAGGTGGCGGCCGCGGCCGCGGCCGTCTACGAACGCCTGGGCTCGCCCGAAGGTGAGCTGGCGCTGGCCGAAGCCGTGGTCTTCTTGGCCGTGGCGCCCAAGTCCAACGCCGTCTACACGGCCTGGAACGCGGCCCGGGCGCTGGTCAAGCAGGATGGCACCCGTCCGGTGCCTGTGCACCTGCGCAATGCACCCACGCGCCTGATGAAGGACCTGGGCCATGGGCGGGACTACCGCTACGCCCACGACGAAGCCGACGGCTACGCGGCCGGCGAGAACTACTGGCCCGACGGCCTGGCACCACAGGCTTTCTACCAGCCCGTGCCACGCGGGCTGGAGCTGAAGATCGGCGAGCGCCTGGCCGAACTGCGGGCGCGCGACGCGGCGGCCAAGAAACCACGCTGATCGGCCGCCACCACCACCGCATCTTGTGTGGGCGTGAGGGGGAAACTCCCCGAAATCGTGCGTGACGTGCAAACCTACAATGCGGCCGCCCGCACCTGCAACGTGCACGGCGAGCTTCTTGCTAACCCCGGAAGCCGCGCCTTCATCGCAGGGCGGCGTGCCGCAGCCACAGCGGCCTGACAACCCGGAGACCCCCTCAATGGACATCTTTCTGCAGCAGATCATCAACGGTCTGGTGCTCGGCAGCATGTATGCGCTGGTGGCACTGGGCTACACGATGGTCTACGGCATCATCGGCCTGATCAACTTCGCCCACGGCGAGGTGTTGATGGTGGGCGCCCTGACCAGCTGGACTGTCGTCACCCTGCTGGCCGAGTCCGGCCTGCCGGGCTGGCTGATCATGCTGCTGTCGTTGCTGTGCGCCATCGTCATCTGCGCAGCGCTGAACTTCACGATCGAAAAAGCCGCCTACCGGCCGCTGCGCAGCGCGCCACGTCTGGCGCCACTGATCACCGCGATGGGCATGAGCCTGCTGCTGCAGACACTGGCCATGATCATCTGGAAGCCCAACCCCAAACCTTATCCGCTGCTGCTGCCGACCGACCCCATCGCCGTCGGCGGTGCGGTGATCAGCGTCACGCAGTGCCTGATCCTCGGTGTCACCGTCTCGGTGCTGGCGGCGCTGATGTACCTGGTCAACAAGACCAAGCTCGGTCGTGCGATGCGGGCCACGGCCGAAAACCCGCGGGTGGCGGCGTTGATGGGCGTGCGGCCCGATGTGGTGATCTCGGCCACCTTCATCATCGGCGCGGCGCTGGCCGCGGTGGCCGGCGTGATGTGGGCCGCCAACTACGGCACCGTGCAGCACAGCATGGGCTTCCTGCCGGGCCTGAAGGCCTTCACGGCCGCGGTGCTGGGGGGCATCGGCAACCTGGCGGGGGCCGTCGTAGGCGGTGTGTTGCTGGGCCTGGTAGAGGCCATCGGCGCTGGATACCTGGGTGAGCTGACGGGTGGTGTGCTGGGCAGCCACTACGCCGACATCTTCGCCTTCGTCGCGCTGATCCTGGTGCTGACGCTGCGCCCGCAGGGCCTGCTCGGCGAACGTGTAGCCGACCGCGCCTGAGGCCCCGAAAGACACGACCATGAAAAACAAGCTGATCGTCTTTTCCCTGGCCGCCATCGGGTTGCTGGCGCTGCCGCTGCTGATGCAAGCCGGTGGCCTGGGTGCGGGCTGGGTGCGCATCATCACGCTGTCGCTGCTCTACGTGCTGCTGGCGCTGGGCCTGAACATCGTGGTGGGTTACGCTGGCCTGCTGGACCTGGGTTTTGTCGCCTTTTACGCCGTGGGCGCCTACATGTACGCGCTGCTGGCCAGCCCGCACCTGTTCGAGAACTTCCCCTGGATCGCAGCCCTGTTCCCGGACGGCATGCACACACCCATCTGGGCCGTCATCCCGCTGGCGGCGGTGCTCGCCGGGTTGGCGGGCGTGTTGCTGGGCACGCCGGTGCTCAAGCTTCGCGGCGACTACCTGGCCATCGTCACGCTGGGCTTTGGCGAAATCATCCGCGTGTTCATGAACAACCTCGAGCACCCGGTCAACATCACCAACGGCCCGCGCGGCCTGGACCGCATCGACCCGATGATCATCGGGCCCCACAGCGACCCCTGGCTCAACTTCGGCAAACCGCTGGTGATCGGTGACTTCACGATTCCGACCGTGACGCTGTATTACTACCTGTTCCTGGCCCTGGTGGTGGTCAGCGTGGTCATCTGCCACCGGCTGGAAACCAGCCGCATCGGCCGCGCCTGGATGGCCATCCGCGAAGACGAGATCGCGGCCAAGGCCATGGGCATCAACACCCGCAACATGAAGCTGCTGGCCTTCGGCATGG
>JADMJD010000155.1 GCA_018780805.1 Rubrivivax sp.
CTGCTGGACGAACCGCTGGGCGCGCTGGACAAGAAGCTGCGCGAGCAGACGCAGATCGAGCTCGTCAACATCATCGAGCAGGTGGGCGTGACCTGCGTGATGGTCACACACGACCAGGAAGAGGCCATGACCATGGCCAGCCGCATCGCCATCATGAGCGAAGGCCGTTTCCTGCAGGTGGGCGCACCGGGCGACATCTACGAAACCCCGGCCACCCGGTTTGTCGCCGATTTCATCGGCAACGTGAACCTGATGGACGGCACGTTGACGGTGGACGAACCCGACCACGTGGTCATCGATTGCGCCGATTGCCGGCACTACGTGGGCCACGGCATCACCGGCACCGAAGGCATGGCGGTCACGGTGGCACTGCGGCCGGAGAAGATTGCGCTGTCGCGCGACAAACCGGTCGATGAGTTCAACACCGCGCCGGGCACGATCAAGGAGATGTCGTACTTTGGCAGCTTCACCGTCTACCACGTGCAATTGGCCAGTGGTGCCATGCTCAAGATCAGCCAGGCCAACGTGAGCCGGCACCGCGAAGACGAGCTCACCTGGGGTGATGCTGTCTGGGCGCACTGGTCCAACTCGGCCCACATCGTGTTGACCTCATGAAAGCCTTGAAGGCCCTGTTCTCCAGCCGCGCGCCGGTGATCGGCGTGCCGTACGGCTATCTGCTGGTGTTTTTCCTGCTGCCCTTCCTGGTGGTGTTCAGGATCAGCGTGTCCGAGATGGAGGTCGTCACCTTCAAGGACCTGGTCACCTGGCAGGACGGTGTGCTGCAGCTGAGCCTGAAGTTCAGCAACTACCTCTTCATCCTGGAAGACCCGCTGTACGTCAGCACCTATCTCTCCAGCCTGAAATACGCCGCCGCCACCACGGTGATGTGCCTGCTGATCGGCTACCCGTTTGCGTATTTCATGGCGCGCGCCAAACCCACGCTGCAGCCCGCGTTGCTGATGCTGGTGATGCTGCCCTTCTGGACCAGCTTCCTGCTGCGCGTCTACGCCTGGAAAGGCCTGTTGTCGGAAAACGGCTGGGTGTCTGATGTGCTCATCGGCAGCGGCCTGGACCAGGTGCTTTTCGCGCTCGGCCTGATCCCGGCACCTGGCAAGCTGATGAACACGCCGTTTTCGCTGGTGCTGGGCATGACCTACACCTATTTGCCCTTCATGATCCTGCCGCTGTTCGGCAACCTCGCGAAGCTGGACCTGCGGCTGCTGGAGGCCGCGGCCGACCTGGGCGCCAGCCCCTGGACGGCTTTCTGGAAGATCACGGTGCCGCTGTCCAAGGCCGGCATCATCGCCGGTGCGATGCTGGTCTTCATTCCCTGTGTCGGCGAATTCGTGATCCCCGAGCTGCTGGGCGGCCCCGAGACGCTGATGATCGGGCGTGTGATGTGGGACGAGTTCTTCAGCAACAACGACTGGCCCATGGCCTCCAGCGTGGCCGTGGTGATGGTGCTGCTGATCATCGTGCCGCTGGCGATCTTCAACAAATACCAGGCGGAGAGCCAGGAGGGCGGCAAGTGAAGGCCTCCCGCGTCAACACCTGGTTCGCACGCGGCTGGTTGTCGGCAGGTTACCTGTTCCTGTACCTGCCGATCGCCGCACTGATCATCTTCTCGTTCAACGATTCGCCCATCCCCAACGCCTGGCGCGGTTTCACGTTCAAGTGGTACGCGCAGCTGGCCGGTGACCGCGAGATGATCGCCGGCTTCTGGCTGAGCCTGCAGATCGCGTTCATGACCGCCTGCGGTTCGGTGGTGCTGGGCACGCTGGCGGCGTTTGCGCTGGTCAAGTACAAACGTTTCACCGGCCGCACCGTGTTTGCCGGCATGGTGAACGCACCGCTGGTGATGCCCGAGGTGGTGGTCGGCCTGTCGCTGCTGCTGATGCTGGTGAGTGTGCAGCGCGCGCTGGGTTTCCCCGAGCGCGGCATGATGACCATCTGGTTCGGCCACCTGCTGCTGGGCATGGCCTACGCCACGGTCGTGATCCAGGCCCGGCTGCGCGACCTGAACCCGCAGCTGGAAGAAGCCGCGATGGACCTGGGCGCACGCCCCCCGCAGGTGTTCTGGCTGGTCACGCTGCCGATGATCGCGCAGTCGCTGGTGTCGGCCTGGCTGCTCACGTTCACGATTTCGCTCGACGATGTGGTGCTGTCGGCCTTTTTGTCCGGCCCCGGATCGACGACGATGCCGCTGGTGATCTTTTCGCGTGCGCGCCTGGGGCTGAACCCCAGCGTCAATGCGGTGGCCACGCTGATCGTCGTCGTCGTCGCCATCGGCGTGGTGCTGGCCAGCTGGTCCATCGCCCGCGCCGAACGCAAACGAGCGCAGGAAATGTCCGCCGCGAACCGCAGCTGATCGAATGACATACCGAGAGGAGAGAGCCCGATGAAGTCCATCCGCCCCACCCTGCTGGCCCTGGCCATGCTGGCTGCGTTCCCAGCGACCTTGCCCGCCGTCGCGCAGACCAGCAACGACGAGATCCTGAAAGAGCTGCGCGCCTTGCGCGACAAGGTCAACGAGCTCGAAGCCAAGCTCAAGGCCGCAGAGGCCAAACCCGCCGCCCCTGCACAAGCCCAGTGGGGCATGACGCCCGAGCAGGCGGCCGAGTTCAACCGCATCGCCATCAAGGCCGAGTCGATGCAGGACAGCTTCACCGATCAGGGTTTCAAGGGCCTGGTGATCAGCGGCATGATCGACCCGACCTACATCTGGACGCAGACGCGCGGTGGCAGCTTCGCCTTCCTGAACGGCTTCAGCGGCAACGGCGGCGACCTGTCCTACCCGGATGACATGTTCGGCTACGACAACTCCTATTTCGGGCAGGCCATGCTCGACATCCAGAAGGAAACCGAGGACGGCACCAAGTGGCGGCTGACGCTGGCGCCGCAGAAAAACGCCTCGTCGGGCTACAACGTCGGCTCGGTGATCCACGAGGCCTCGGTCTCGATCGAGCTCACCGACAACCAGACCCGGCTGTGGCTGGGCCAGATCCCGGACTGGTCGGGTTACGAGTACATCTGGGCCCACCAGCAGTCGCTGATCACGCACAACCTGCTGTTCGACTTCAGCATCCCCAGCTTCTACACGGGCGCCGCGCTGGACATCACGCGTGGCAAATGGTGGACACGGGTGTTCCTGGGCAACATGAACGCCAGCCGCTACGACCGCGACAACCAGGCGCCGGTGCTGGCCTACCGGGTGGACTACTCCAAGGGTGAGTTCGACGGTTTCGGTTTTGCCGGTGTGCACGGCAAGAGCTTCAACTCGCGCATCGACCTGTTCGAAGTCGACGGGTACTACATGCGCGGCGACTGGACGCTGCAAGGCCAGCTCGGCTGGGGACGGCTGGAAGACGGCGCGGCCAATGGCGATGCGTCGTGGGTCGGTGTCTCCGGCCTCGTGGGTTACGCGTTTTCGCCGCGGCTGAAGGGCACGCTGCGCGCCGACTACGTCAAGAACGACAAAAATGGTGGCGGCATGTTCGGCTCGGTGCCGGCCTGCGACGAAGACACCGGCCTGTGCGCGGCCGACGGCCGCAACGGCTTCGGGCCCAAGATGGTGTTCGACGACACCAGCGCCACCTGGGGTGCGGATCCTTCCGGCAAGGGCCTGAACCGCTACGCACTGTCGCTGGGCATGTCCTACCTGTACGGCATGAACACCACCTTCAAGGTGGAGTACCGGCTGGACGGCGCCAACGGCGACGCCTTCATCGGCGTCAATGGCAACTACCGCAAGACCAACCACCTGTTCGGCACCGCCGTGGTGGTGACCTTCTGATGGGCGCGGCCGATTGGGGCGCCCGCGCCGCGGCCGTCCCCATCGACGGCCGCGCGCTGGTCAACGGCCAGCGCGTGGCGGCGCTGGACGGCCAGCATTTCGACAAACACTCCCCCATCGACGGCCGGCTGCTGGGCCCCATCGCCCGTGGCCAGGCGGCCGACATCGACGCGGCCGTCAAGGCCGCACGCGCGGCGTTTGAAGACGGCCGCTGGGCCGGCAAGGCGCCCGCCGCACGCAAGAAGATCCTGCAGCGTTTTGCCGAGAAGATCCTCGCCGCGCGTGACGAACTGGCGTTGCTGGAAACGCTGGACATGGGCAAACCCATCCAGTATTCGCTGGCGGTGGACGTGCCGTCGGCCGCGCGCACCATCGCCTGGTACGCCGAGGCGGTGGACAAGGTCTACGACGAGATCGCACCCACCGCGGCCAACGCGCTGGCGCTGATCACACGCGAGCCCATGGGTGTGATCGGTGTCATCGTGCCCTGGAACTACCCGATGATCATGGCCGCCTGGAAGCTGGGTCCGGCGCTGGCCAGCGGCAACTCGGTGGTGCTCAAACCCAGCGAAAAGAGCCCGCTCACCGCGCTGCGCCTGGCCGAGTTGGCGGTGGACGCCGGCATCCCGCCGGGTGTGTTCAACGTCGTGCCAGGTTACGGCCACGAAGCCGGCGAAGCGCTGGCGCTGCACATGGACGTCGACGCCATCGGCTTCACCGGCTCCACGCGTGTGGGCCGGCGCATGCTGGAGTACGCGGGCCGCAGCAACCTCAAGCGGGTCTACAACGAGCTCGGCGGCAAGTCGGCTTTTGTGGTGTTCCCCGACGTGGCCGACGTGGCGCGCGCCGCGAAGACCGTGGCCGGCAGCATGTTCTTCAACCAGGGCGAAAGCTGCAACGCGCCGTCGCGGGTGCTGGTGCACGCCAGCATCGCCGACCGGTTCGTCGACATCGTCGCCGGCGAAGCGCCGCAGTACCAACCGGCCGACCCGCTGGACCCGGCCACCGTGATGGGTGCGCTGGTTGACGGCACGCAGCTGAAGACCGTGCTCGGCTACATCGACGCCGGCCTGGGCGAAGGTGCACGCCTGGTCACCGGCGGCCGCCAGGCGCGCAGCGAGACCGGCGGCTGTTATGTCGAGCCCACGGTGTTCGACGGTGTGCTCAACGGCATGACCATCGCACGCGAAGAGATCTTCGGCCCGGTGCTGTCCATCATCCGCTTCGAGACCGAAGCCGAGGCCATCGCCCTGGCCAACGCCAGCGCCTACGGCCTGCAGGCCAGCGTCTGGAGCGACAACGTGCACCGCGCGCACCGCGTGGCGCGTGCGCTGCGCGCCGGCACCGTGCACGTGAACCAGTACGACGAAGACGACATCACCGTGCCCTTTGGCGGCTACAAACAAAGTGGCAACGGCCGCGACAAGAGCCTGCATGCCTTCGACAAGTACACCGAGCTGAAGACCACCTGGCTGCGAATCGACCCGGCCTGAGCACGACAGGAGACACCCCATGAACCACTCGCGCAACGAACAGATCCTGGCCCGCAAGGCCGCCGCCACCCCGCGCGGTGTGGGCGTGATGGCACCCTTCTTCGTGGACCGTGCCGAAGGCGCCGAGCTGTGGGACGTGGAAGGCCGCCGGTTCATTGACTTTGCCGGCGGCATCGCGGTGATGAACGTCGGCCACGGCCACCCCAAGGTGAAAGCCGCGCTGCAGGCGCAGCTGGAGCGCTTCACGCACACCTGCTACCAGGTGGTGCCGTACGAAAGTTACGTGGCGCTGGCCGAGAAGCTGAATGCGCTGACGCCAGGCGATCACGCCAAGAAGACCGCGTTTTTTTCCACCGGTGCCGAGGCCATCGAAAACGCGATCAAGGTCGCGCGTTACGCCACGAAGCGCTCCGGCGTCATCGCCTTCGGCGGTGCCTTCCATGGCCGCAGCCTGTTTGCGGTGGCGCTCACCGGCAAGGTGCAGCCCTACAAGGCCGGCTTCGGGCCCTTTCCGGCCGAGATCTACCACGCGCCCTTCCCTTGCCATTGCGCCGACCTGGCCGAAGTCAAGAAGGCCGTGCACCAGCTCTTCAAGGCCGACATCGAACCGTCGCGCGTGGCGGCCATCGTCTTCGAACCGGTGCAGGGCGAAGGTGGTTTCAACGTCATCCAGGCCGAGGCCGTGCGCTGGCTGCGGGCGCTGTGCGACGAACACGGCATCCTGCTGATCGCCGACGAGGTGCAGACCGGCTTCGGCCGCACCGGCAAGCTGTTTGCGATGGAGCACTTCGGTGTCATCCCGGACATCCTGGTCAGCGCCAAGAGCCTGGCGGCGGGCCTGCCGCTGTCGGCCGTCACCGGCCGCGCGGAGATCATGGACGCGCCGCTGCCGGGCGGCCTGGGCGGCACCTACGCCGGCAACCCGATGGCGATTGCCGCGGCGCATGCCGTGATCGAGATCATGGCCGATGAACAACTGCCTGCACGCGGCGCGCGGCTGGGTGACAAGCTCAAAGCCTCGCTCGAGGCGCTGCGCCCGCAGCTGCCGCAGATCTTCGACGTGCGCGGCCTGGGTGCGATGGTGGCGGTCGAATTTGCGCAGCAGGGCGAGCCTGATGCCGACTTCACGAAGCGGGTGCAGGCGCAGGCGCTGCAGCGCGGCCTGATCCTGCTGAGCTGCGGTGTCAACGCCAACGTGCTGCGTTTCCTGTTCCCGCTGACGGTGTCGGACGCGGTCTTCGACGAAGCGCTGACGATTCTGCGGGATGCCCTGCTCAGTGCCTGAATCCCTGCCCCTGGCCGAAACGCTGCGCGCCCAGGGCGTGCACACGCTGCTGGTCCAGTTCACCGACCTCGAGGGGGTGGCCAAGGGCAAGTTGGTGCCGCTGCAGCAGCTGGCCACGGTGCTGCAAGCCGGCGCCGGCTTTGCCGGCCCGTCGATCACCGGCACCGGCCTGCCGCGCTGCGGACCGCGCTCGGAGTTCTACGCCCGGGCCGACGCCACCACCGCGCTGCCGCTGCCCTGGTGGCCCGGTGTGGCACGTCTGGTGGGTGATGGCTTTGTCGACGGCCAACCGTTTGAGGCCTGCCCGCGCCAGGTCTTGCGCCGCCAGGTCGCGCGCCTGGCTGAACGTGGCTGGCGTCTCGAAACCGGCATGGAACCGGAGTTCTTTTTGCTCCAGCGCGCTCCCTGGCGCCCGGCCGATGCACACGACGGTCTGGACAAACCCAGCTACGACCTGAAGGCCTTGCCGCGCCAGGCGGCCTTTCTGCAGGGCCTGGCCGCAGCACTGGCCGACTGCGGCTTCGAGGTCTTGCAGATCGACCACGAAGATGCGCATGGCCAGTACGAGCTGAACTTCCTGCACGACGATGTGCTGGCCACGGCCGACCGGCTGATGCTGTTCAAGCTCGCGGCGCAGGCGCTGGCCGAGCGCGAAGGCCTGGTGTTTTCGATGATGCCCAAACCCTTTGCCGACCAGCCCGGCAGCGGGCTGCACGTGCACGCGTCGCTGTGGAGAGGCGAAGAAACAATGCCGCAGGTGCTGCCGGCTTTTGTGGCCGGTGTGCTGGCGCATGCGGCCGGCCTGACGGCGCTGGCCGCGCCCACCGTCAACTCCTACCGCCGGCTGGCCGCCACCCGCGCCCTCAGCGGCACCACCTGGGCGCCGGGGCTGGTGGCGCATGGGCCGAACAACCGCACGGCGCTGGTGCGCACGCTGGGCGACCGCTTCGAGTGGCGGCTGCCGGACAGCAGCGCCAACCCCTACCTGGTGAGCGCCGGCCTGATCGCCGCCGGCCTGGACGGCATCGAACGTGGCTTGGTGCCACCGCCGGCGGTGGACCACGACCTCTACGAACAGCCGGCGCCCGCAGGCACGGCGCGGCTGCCACGCACGCTGGAAGAATCCTGTGACGCACTCGCCGCCGACACCGTGTTGACCGCCGCCCTGGGCCCGACGTTGAGCGCCGAGTTCCTGCGCCTCAAACGGGCAGAACACGCGGAATGGTCGGCGCAGGTCAGCGCCTGGGAGCTCGACCGCTACGCCGAGCGCTTCTGATGCCCACTCCGTGGGCGGCCTACGCCGCGCTCGCGGCCAGCATGGTGATGGTGGGCAGCTACGTGGGGCTGTCCAAGCTGCTGGTGGGCGTGTTCCCGGTGCTGCTGCTGGCCTGGCTGCGGTTCGGGATCGCCGCGCTGGCGATGCCGCATTGGCTGCGGCGCGCGCCGGCTGAAGCACCCTTGTCCGCGCGCGACCGCCGGCTGCTGTTCTGGGAGAGTTTTCTCGGCAACTTCGGCTTTTCGCTGTGCATGTTGTTCGGTGTCGCGGCCACCTCGGCCGTGGCCGCGGGTGTGGTGATGGCGGCGCTGCCGGCCACGGTGGCATTGCTGTCCTGGCTGCTGTACCGCGAACACATCGGCCGGCGCATGTTGGCGGCCATCGCCTGCGCGGTGCTCGGCATCGCGTCGCTGGCGCTGCTGCGCGGCGGGCCCGCCGCCAGCGGGCCCTGGTGGGGGTATGGGCTGCTGGTGGGCGCGGTGTTGTGCGAGGCCAGCTACGTCGTGATCGGCAAACAGCTCACCGGCGCCGTGTCGCCGCGCCGCATCAGCGCGTTGATCAACCTGTGGGGCCTGATGCTGGTGACACCTTTGGGCCTGTGGCAGGCGCTGCGTTTTGACTTCGCCGCGGTGGATGCGGCCCACTGGGGCCTGCTGCTGTACTACGCGCTGGCCGCGAGCGTGTGGTCGGTGTGGCTGTGGATGCGGGGCCTGCAGCAGGTGCCCGCCCCGCAGGCCGGTGTGTTTTCGGTGCTGTTGCCGGTGACGGCCGCGCTGGTGGGGGTGGTCGGGCTGGGCGAGGCCTTCGGGCCCCGCCACCTGCTGGCATTCGGTCTGGCGCTGGCCGGCTTGTTGCTGGCCGTCTGGCCGGCTGGCACCGACGCTCAGCGGCGCGCGCTGCGCCCGTAGCTGCGGAATTTTTCCAGCACGCGGGCCATTTCGTCGGCAGGCAGCACCGGCGGCTCCCCCACCGCCAATGCCAGCAAATAGGTCTGGCACAGGCTTTCGATCTCCTGCATCACCTTCATCGCCTGCGCCAGGCTGCTGCCGCCGCTGACCAGGCCATGCTGGGCCAGCAGACAGGCCTGGCGCTGCGCGAGAGCCTGGCCGACCCCCATCGACAGGGCTTCACTGCCGAACGTCGCATAAGGCACCAGCGGCACGTCGTCGCCACCGGCCACCGCCACCATGTAGTGGAAAGCCGGCAGGTGCCGCCCCAGGCAGCCCAGCGCCGTGGCGTGCACGGCGTGGGTGTGCAGCACCGCGGCCATGTCGGGCCGCACGCGGTAGGCGGCGCGGTGGAAAGCCCATTCCGACGACGGCTGCCAGGGGCCGTGCACCGTGCCGTCGTCGTGCACGAAGACCAGGTCGTCGGGGCCCAGCTCCGCGCCCATGCCGGTGGGCGTGATCAACATGCCGTCCTGCCAGCGGTGGCTGGCGTTGCCGGTGCTGCCGCGGTTCAGGCCGCTGCTGTCCAGCCGGCGCACCGCGTCCACCAAGGCCGCGCGAACCTGCTCTTCCGTCAGCGCCGGGTTCATGCGGCCAAGGCCCGCAGGGCCTGTTCGTCGGCGGGCACCACACCCCGTTCGGTGATCAGGCCCGTCACCAGCCGCGCCGGCGTGACGTCGAAAGCCGGGTTCGCGGCCGCGCTGCCGTCGGGCACCAGCTGCACCTCGACCAGCTCGCCGTTGGCGGCACGGCCCGTGATGTGGGTCTGTTCGCGTGCGCTGCGTTCTTCGATGGGAATCTCGCGCAGGCCATCCTGCAGGGCCAGGTCCAGCGTCGACAGCGGCATCGCAGCGTAGAACGGCACGCCGTTGTCGTGCGCTGCCAGCGCCTTCAGGTAGGTGCCGATCTTGTTGCAGACATCGCCGCGTGCCGTCACGCGGTCGCAGCCGACGATGACGATGTCGACCTGGCCGTGCTGCATCAGGTGGCCACCGGCGTTGTCGCTGACCACGGTGTGTGCCACCCCCTGCTGGCCCAGCTCCCAGGCCGTGAGGCTGGCACCCTGGTTGCGCGGCCGGGTTTCGTCCACCCACACGTGCAGGTCCAGGCCAGCGGCCTGGGCCTGGTAGACGGGCGACAAGGCCGTGCCCCAATCCACCGTGGCCAGCCAGCCAGCGTTGCAATGCGTCAGCACGTTGACCCGGCCGCGCCGCGCGGCGATGGCCTGCAGCAGCGCCAGGCCGTGGCGGCCGATGGCGGCGTTGACGGCCACGTCTTCGTCGGCCAGTGCGCCGGCCAGCGCCCAAGCCTGCACGGCGCGTTCGGCCACCGGCAGGGGCAACAAGGCGCGATGCAAACGTTGCACGGCCCAGGCCAGGTTGACCGCCGTGGGCCGGGCGGCGATGAGCGCCTGTGCCGCCGCGGCCAAGGCCGCATCGGAAGCCTCCACCCGCGCCTGCAGCGCCAGCCCGTAGGCCCCCGTGACGCCGATCAGCGGCGCACCGCGCACCCACATGTCGCGGATCGCGGTGATGGCGGTGGCCACATCGCCCACACGTTGCCAGCGCAACTGGTGCGGCAGGCCGCGCTGGTCGATGACCAACACTGCATCGGCTTCCGGTGCGGGCATGAGGGGGCGGGTCGGTTGGCCATTCACCAGCATGTCAGCGTTCTTTCAGTCGGCCAGAGCCGCGGACTCTGCGGCGGCCAGGCGCGCCTGCGTGGCCAGCCGTGCCACCTGCGCCGGGGCCTCGGCCTTCAGCCGGTGGTCGGACCACACCTGGCGCCAGCGCCGCGCGCCGGGGGTGCCGTTCCACAGGCCCAGCATGTGGCGCGCGGCCCAGCCCCAGGGCTGGCCGGCAGCCACCACACGCGCCATGTAGGCCACCATCTGTTCTTCCACGGCCTCGCGTGTTGGTTCGGGTGCCTCGGCGCCCCAGAAGCGCCGGTCCCAGCCGGCCATGTGCCAGGGGTGGTGGTAGGCGTCGCGGCCCACCATCACGCCGTCCACATGCGGCAATTGCGCGGCGATGGCCTCGTCACCCGCGATGCCACCGTTGATGGCGATCGTGAGCTGCGGGAACTCGGCCTTCAGCCGGTGCACCAGGGCGTAACGCAGCGGCGGGATCTCCCGGTTTTCCTTCGGGCTCAGGCCCTGCAACCAGGCGTTGCGCGCGTGCACGATGAAGACGCTGCAGCCGGCCTCGGCCACGGTGCCGACGAAGTCGCGCACAAAGCCGTAGCTTTCGGTCTTGTCGACGCCGATGCGGTGTTTCACGGTCACGGGAATGGACACTGCATCGCGCATGGCCTTCACACCATCGGCCACGGTCTGCGGTTCGTTCATCAAACAGGCGCCGAAGGCCCCGCGCTGCACACGTTCGCTGGGGCAGCCGCAATTCAGGTTGATCTCGTCGTAACCCCAGCGTTCGCCCAGGCGGGCGGCCAACGCCAGATCAGCCGGCTCGCTGCCGCCCAGCTGCAGCGCCACCGGGTGTTCGCTGGCGTCGAAATCCAGGTGCCGCGGCACATCGCCATGCACCAGCGCGCCGGTGGTCACCATCTCGGTGTACAGCAGGGTCTGGCGCGTGATCAGGCGGTGGAAGTAGCGGCAATGCCGATCGGTCCAGTCCATCATCGGCGCGACGGACACGCGCCAGGGGGAATGGGCTTCAGCGAGCATGTGCGGGGTTGTCACGCCTGCATTATCTGGCGTGCATCGCACACAGCGCCTGGCCGTCTGTCAGCGCTCCGGGGCCAGCGGGATCGCCAGCTGCACACACAGTGCACACGCCGCGACTTCGTCCGCCAGCGCCACGGTGCAGGCGCAGACGGTGTTGTCGTCGTCGAACACCAGCAGCACCCTGCCCTGCCCTGCGCGCACAGCGCCTGCGCCAGGCTGCGGCGGTACTTGGCGGCCACCTCGGCGGCAGCTGCGCTGTGAGCAGCGCCACGAGTTGTGCCAAGGCGTCCGCTGCTCGGGTGGCAGCGCCGGGTACGTCTCCCGCAGAGTGGTGGCGTCCGAGACTGGCGGCGGCTCTTCGTCGTGGCGGGTCTGGGAATCCAGCTAGCGCTGCCAAGCGCGTTTGACCACGCTGAACATCGGTGCTCAGACCGCCGCCGGCACCCCGGCCGCCGCCACATGCGCCATCGCGCGTGCCACGTAGGTGTCCTTCTCGCCCACCGGTGCAAAGTAGTGCAGCACCTCTCGCGCAGCCTCTTCGCCCCTCAGCCGCGCGACCAGCCAGGCGCACACGTATTGCGCCGACAGGCAGCCGCCCGCGGTGGCGATGTTGCCGCGCGCCACGAAGGCCTGGTTCAGGACCTGCACACCCGCGGCTTGCACCCAGGGTTTGCTGGTCAGGTCGGTGCAGGCCGGCACGCTGCCCAACAGGCCCAGTTTGGCCAGCAGGAAGGTGCCGGAACATTGCGCGGCGATCAGCTTGCGCTGCGGGTCCAGCTGCAGCTGCGCCATCAGCGCGGCATCGGCCGCCACCTCACGGGTTTTCATGCCGCTGCCCACCAGCACCGCATCGGCGGTGTTTGCATCAGCCAGCGTGCTCTGGGCATCGAGCGTCAGGCCGTTCATCGACGTGACACGCGGCGTGGGGCTGCAGATGCTGACACGCCAATCGGCATCACCGCGCAGCGTGAGCCGGCTCAGCATGCCGTAGGCGATCAATGAATCCAGCTCGTTGAAGCCGTCGAAGGTGAGGATGGCGATGTGCATCGTGTGAGCATAAAGCGGCACGGTATGCTGCCCGGTCCACACCCAAGCAAGCACAAAGAACAGGGGCACCGACCATGCAAGACCTGCGATGGGGCATCCTGGGCGCGGCCAAGTTCGCGCGCGAGTTCATGGCCCCGGCGCTGGCGCTGGCCCCGGGCGGGCACCTGGCCGCCTTGGCCACGGCAGACCCGGCCAAGGCCGCGCCCTTCCATGCCATCGTGCCCGGCCTGCGCGTGCACCACAGCTACGACGCGCTGATCAACGACCCGGCCATCGACGCCATCTACATTCCCCTGCCCAACCACCTGCACGTGGCCTGGAGCATCAAGGCCATGCAGGCCGGCAAACATGTGCTGTGCGAAAAGCCGATGGCGCTGCAGGCCAGCGACTACGACGCGCTGATCGCCGCGCGCGATGCCGCTGGCGTGCTGGCGGCAGAGGCCTTCATGATCGTGCACCACCCGCAATGGCTGCGCGCGCGCCAGCTGCTGGCCGAAGGGGCCATCGGCAAGCTGTGGCGCATCGACAGTGCCTTTGCCTACAACAACCGCGACCCGCACAACATCCGCAACCAGGCCGCGCTGGGTGGCGGCGGGCTGCGCGACATCGGCGTCTATGTGATGGGCAGCGCCCGTTTTGCCACCGGCCTGGAGCCCACCCACGTGCAGGCCCGATTGCAATGGGAAAACGGCGTGGACGTCTACGCTACGCTGCGCGCCCGGTTTGGCGACGCGGACTACAGCGCCTTCACCTCCACCCGCATGCACCCGCGCCAGGAGATGGCCTTCCACGGCGAAGACGGTGTGCTGCGTCTGCCCGTGCCCTTCAACGCCCGCTCCTTCGGCCAGGCGGAGCTGGAACTGCACCGCGGGCTGCAGACCACCACCGAACGCTGGCCATCCACCAACCAGTACGAGCTGCAGGTGGCGGCCTTCAACCGCGCGGTGCGCGAAGGGGGTGGCTTTGCCTGCCCGCTGGAGTTTTCACGCGGGACGCAGGGGATGATGGATGCGGCGTTTGCGAGTGCGCGGGCAAGCATGGCTTGACAGCGATACGCCGCAGCCGGGCAGGCACACACTCGTCAAGCAGCAGACGCATCCGCCTGCAACTGCCGGCGAGCAGCTTCCAGGACCGCGACCGCATGTTGGCGCGAGACCGACGGAAAGTCTTCCAGAAAGGTCTCCAGCGACGATGAGCCTTCGAGGTAGTCGAACAGGTTCTTGACCGGCACACGCGTCCCGGCGAAGCACAAAGCTCCACTCATGATCTGCGGGTCTTGATTGACGAGGGATGGATCCATACCGACCTCCGCAGCCGAGTCTGCTGCGGCCGCATCGTGCACCTACAGCTTGCGCCCCGACTCCTGCAGCCGCTGCCGCTCTTGCTGCTGCTGGCGCGCGCGGTCTTCTTCTTCCGAGGCCCGGGCGCTGGCCAGCTCCACCACGTAGTCGCAAGGTGGCTGCACGATCGCCAACGACTGATGCTCCCCCGGGTTCCGCGCGATCGGGCAGGAAGCGCTGACCGTCAGCGGCCCCAGCGCCCAGCTGGCGAACAGGCCGCTGCGCGAATCATTGCGCTCGGAACCGGGTTGGCCGTACTTGTTGCGCAGCAGCTCCAGTGCCACCGGCCCGTTCTGCTGCGGGGAGCGGAAGCGTACCCGCGTGATGGCGCCAGCGCGGTAGTCCAACAGCAGGCTGGGCGTGAGGCCGCTGGGCTGCGTGCCACCGATGGTGCCCATCCATTGCGGATGATCCGCTTGCGAAAAGAACACCTGCAGCGTGCCGACGGGGTTGAGGCGCCGCACATCGCCGCTGCCCAGGCTCTCGAAGCAGGTGACCGGCGAGAAGCGTGAGCGCGGCGGCTCAAACGCGACCTGGCAGCGCGGCACCTGTTGCACCGGGCCGCCGAGCTGGATGCCGAAGACACCGAGGTCCGGCATGGCGGGTGCGGGGGTCTGGGCCATGGCCAGAGGCGGGATCATCAGCACGGTGCCCAGGGTGGCAGCGCAGCGGCGCAGGAGCAGGAAAACAGACATGGGGTGTGGGTGGTGGTCGTTCAACCGGTCATTGGGCGTGCGCAGACGAGCTTAGCCCAGAAGCCCCGGGCCGGGCAGCACGTGGCCCAGGCCGCCCAGCGGCGCCTGCCACAGCACCTGCCAGGGCTCGGCACCCGCCTGCTGGACGAGCGCCACCTGCGCAAAGCCCAAGCGCAAGGCCGTGGGCACGCCGGCCAGCGCAGCATCGGTGTTGCCCGGCGCGCGCGGGTTCCGCGGGTGCGCCAACGTCAGGTGGGCGTGGTGCACCCGCGCAGCAGGGTCGGCCAACAACCACTGGCGCAAACGCTGGAAGGCATCGTCGCCCTGCACACCCGGCAGCAAGACGCCGTGGCCCTGGAAGCGCTGCGGAGCGCCAAAGGCCAAGGTCAGCGTGCCATGGGGCCAGGTATGGATGCGCGTGACGAGGGCGTCCACATCCAGCGCCGAGAGCTCGTCTTCCCGGCAGAGCGTGACGTGCGCGGGGATCAGGGCCGCCTGCGCCGGGTCCAGCCGCTGGCGCAAGACCTCCAGCGGCGCGCGCCCAGGCGCAGACACGAACAGCGTGAGCTGGGATCGGCGCTCTGAAGAGGCCAAGACTCAGGTCACGTCAATTCACGCGGCTGATGCCGACAGCCGCCACGTTGGGGGCCAGGCGCTTGGCCGCCAGGAACTGCCCGCCGCCGGGCAGCGGGGCCAGGATGCCTTCGATGAAAGCACCGGGGTTCTTGCAGGGCGCCGGGCCGAAGACAACACCGAGTTGGTAGACATTGCGGTCCGACCACGCGGCGTCGAAACCGCCGGTGAGCGAGCAACCCGCGTCGGCGCTGCGCACGGCCCCGGTGGGTTCCAGAACGATGCGTTCCCCGGTGCTCAGATCGTAGGTACCGGCCAATTGACCCAGACTCGACGCGCTGAAGAAGTTCGGCGTGGCGTCCAGCCTGGTCGGCGTGTTCACCCCACCCTCCAGCGTCTCCAGCGTGATCGATGGAGTGGGCATGTTTGAGATCGTCGCCACCAGATCGGCCACCGTCGCAGTGGCGCCCACCAGCCGGCTCAAGCTGCCCGTCAGGTTGGCGCCATCGGCCGTCAAGCTGCCTGTGTAGACGGTGGGCGTTGTCGCGCCGGTGTCGACCACCCAGACGGCGTTCACCAAGGAAATGAAGATCTGCAGCGGCCCGGCGATCCAGATCCCTTCGGGCTGGGGGCCGCTGACGGGCGGGCCCTCCACCACGAACTGACGAACGCACTGGCCCGCCACGCAGGCCAGCGGCGTCAGGTCCACGTTCTCAGAGCAAGAGCCGGTGGTATTGCCGGGCGGCTGAATGGCGTAGGCCTGTGCGGACAAGGCATTGAACGCCGAGGCAGCCGCACTGGCTGCGGCGGCGGTGGGCGAAACCAGCGAGTAGTCGTACCGGATGTTGAAGAAACAAGGCGGCAGCTGCGGCGCCAGGACCAGGCTGGCACATTGGGACGATTGTGTGCACGGCGACGGGCTGACCAGCGCGGCCACCTCGTCGGCCCTGAGGCTGGCTTCTGCCCGCAAACGCTCGTACTCGGAAACAACGGGCGCTTCTTCTGGGCTGCTGCCCCCGCCATTGCAGGCCTGCAGCAGCCAGGCGGCCAGCAGCACGAGAGGTTTCCAAAGGTGCATGTGTTGATCAGCGGCTAGCGCGCGATCTTGCGTTCGATGCCCGCCACCACGCCGGCCTTCAGCGTGATGATGGTCAGTGTCTGCGGATCACGCGAGTGCGGAAAGTAGGTCCACGACTTTTCTTCCGGCTGGCCGCGCTCGTTCTTGATGAAGGCTTCGTGGTCCGGCTTGCCGATGCGGAACATCACTTCGCCTTCGGGCATGCCCTTGCTGATGAAGCCGCGTTCGCGTGCGTCGACGGCCCAGGCCGGGACGCAGGCGAAGGCGAGAACGGGGATGACAAAAGTACGACGATCAATCATGAATTGCCTCCGTCTGTTTCAGGCCATGGTCTGCCTTCAACGCCGCGAAGCAGTCTAGCGACTGACAAGGGGCCAGGTGGTCTGTGCCAAGTCTTGTAGCAGCACCACGCCAATCGGCAAACCGCACTCCATCCAAAGATCAATTGCAAAGGTCCCCGCCCGCAGAACAAGCCAGACACCACAGGGCCTCTTCAGCGCCCGGCCACCATGCATGGCCCTACCCCACCTCCTCCACCCCCCACCCCCGCTCCCGCGCCATCGCCAGCAACATCGCATCCGCATTCACCGCCACCGGTTTCCCCACCGCGCTCAACAGCGGCAAATCGTTGATCGAGTCGCTGTAGAACCAAGCCCCGGCCAATGCCGACGCACACCCGCCTTCATCCAAGCCCAAGCCCGCCATCCACGCCCGCAGCCGCACCAGCTTGCCCCCGCGCATGTTGGCCGTGCCCTGCACCCGCCCCGTGTAGCGCCCATCCGGCGCCTGTTCCAGCTCCGTGGCCAGCAGGTGTTCGAAGCCCAGCGCCGCCGCCGTGCGTTCGGCGATCACACGGTTGCTGGCTGTCGTCAGCACCAGGCAGTGGCCGGCGTCGCGGTGGCGCTGCACCAGCGCGTGGGCCGATGCCGGCAATCGAGGGCTGATCTCTTCGGCCAGAAACCGCGCCTGCCACGGCGCCCATTCGGCGGGGCTGCGGCCGGCCAGCAAGCCGGCGTAGAAGGCGCTGAACTGATCCACGCCCACGCGGCCGGCGCGGTAGTCGGCGCCCATGGCCTCGTTCTGCGCTTGCAGGCCGGCATCGGCCAGGCCGTGGCGCAGCAGGAAGCGGCACCACAGGTCGTCGCCATCGCCCAGCAGCAGCGTGTGGTCCAGGTCGAACAGCGCCAGCGGCGCGTGCGGGGGCATGGTGCGCGGGGGGTGTGGGTCTTGCACGGGCTCGGGTGGCTTCATCGGGGCAGCAGTTCGGTGGCGCTGTCGTCCTTCAGCGCCACGCCACTCAGCCGGCGGCGCAGGGCCTGCCGCACCAGCCAGGCCAGGCGCTGCCCGGCAGCGGCGGGGCTCAGGCCGTCGGGGCGGATGTTGCTGACGCAGTTGCGCTCGGCGTCGGTGCGGCCGGGCTGCGGCGCCCAGGTGAGGTAGGCACCCAGGCTGTCGGCGGCGCTGAGCCCCGGGCGCTCGCCCAGCAGGATCAGCGCCAGCCGCGCCTGCAGCGCCGCGCCCACGTCATCGGCCAGCGCCACACGGGCCTGCGTGGCGATGACCACCGGTGCCCAGGTGGGTGGCGGGCCTTCGCTGGCGCTGCCGGCTTGCAATGCGGCGTGCAGGCCCTGCATCACTGGCAGCGCGTGTTGCTGCGCGGCGATCGCAGACAAACCATCGGCCAACACCACTACCAGATCCACCGGGCCGACGGTCGCGGCGGCTTCGCGCAGCGCTTGCGCGTCGTCTGGCCGCAGGCGGCGGCCCCAGTCGGGGCGGCGCAGGTACTCGGGGCGGGTGGGCGCCTGGCTGGCCACCTGCAGCGGCGGCCAGCCGGCTGCAGCCAGTTCGGCGGCCAGTTGCGCTGTGTCCAGCGGCACGTGCACCGCGTCACGGGCACGCGCGTGAGCGCTGGCAAAACGCAGCAGCTCGGCCGTGGGCAGGCTGCCGCCGCTGCGGCCCAGTGCGATGCGCGCCGGGGTGTGGCGGCGCAGCGCGGCCCAGGGGTCGGGTGGGACGAGCTCGCTCATGTTGGTCCCAGCAGCGGGCTGAAACGATGTGCCAGCGCGGGCGCGGCACTGGCGGGCAGCAGTTGGCCTTGTGCATCGGTCAGGCCCTGGGCCAACAACCAGGCTTCGAACTCCGGTGCGCGGCGTTTGCCCAGCAGCTGGCGGATGAACAGCGCATCGTGGAACGACGTGCTCTGGTAGTTCAGCATCACGTCGTCCGCGCCGGGCACACCCATCATGAAGTTCAGGCCCGCGCTGGCCAGCAGCACCAGCAGGTTGTCCGTGTCGTCGCTGTCGGCCTCGGCGTGGTTGGTGTAGCAGATGTCGCAGCCCATCGGCAGGCCCAGCAGCTTGCCGCAGAAGTGGTCCTCCAGCCCGGCACGGATGATCTGCTTGCCGTCGAACAGGTACTCCGGCCCGATGAATCCGACCACGGTGTTCACCAATAACGGCTGGTAGCGCCGGGCCACGGCGTAGGCGCGGGCCTCCAGCGTCTGCTGGTCCACGCCGTGGTGGGCGTTGGCCGAAAGTGCACTGCCCTGCCCGGTCTCGAAGTACATGCAGTTGTTGCCGACGGTGCCGCGCTTTTGCGCCTGCGCCGCGGCATGGGCTTCGTCCAGCAGCGCCAGCGTGATGCCGAAGCTGCGGTTGGCCGCCTGCGTGCCGGCGATGCTCTGGAACACCAGGTCCACCGGCGCGCCCTGTTCCAGCGCCTGCAGCGTGTTGGTCACGTGGGTCAGCACGCAGCTCTGCGTGGGGATGGCGTGGCGCTGCAGCAGTTCGTCGAAGTGGTGCAGCAGCCGCACCAGCTCGGGCACGCTGTCGCTCACCGGGTTGACGCCGATGCAGGCGTCGCCCGCGCCGTACATCAGCCCGTCCAGCACGCTGGCCAGGATGCCGGCCGGGCTGTCCGCCGGGTGGTTGGGCTGCAGCCGCACGGCCAAGTGGCCGGGCAGGCCCAGCGTGTTGCGGAACTGCGTGACCACGCTGCAGCGGCTGGCCACCAAGATCAGGTCCTGGTTGCGCATGATCTTGCTCACGGCGGCCACCATCTCCGGCGTCAGGCCCGGGGCCAGGGCCTGCAGCACGGTCGTGGTGGCGGCATCCGACAACAACCAATCGCGGAAGCCCCCAACCGTGAGGTGGGCCACCGGCGCAAAGGCCGCGGCATCGTGGCTGTCGATGATCAGGCGCGTGACCTCGTCGTCCTCGTAGGGCACCACCACGTCGTTCAGGAAGTGCCGCAGCGGCAGATCGGCCAGCACCTCGCGCGCGGCCATGCGCTGCTGCGCGCTGGTGGCGGCCAGGCCGGCCAGCTCGTCGCCCGAGCGCGGGGGCGAGGCCTGGGCCAGCAGCGTGCACAGGTCGGCAAAGTGGTGGCGCTGGTGGCCGGTGGATGTTTGCATCACAGTGGCAGTGGCTCGCCGAAGGGCTGCACATAGCTGGTGTGCGAACACAGCCCATGCACCGGGTGCCAGCGGTGCAGCGACACCTTGGGCGGCTCCAACTGCGCGCGCAGCGGCGCGCCGGGGCGCAGGTCCAGCGTGAACTGGTGGGCCACCGAGGGCGCCACGTGCAGCGGCGCACCACCGAACTGCATCTGCACCGCGCGGTGCAGGTGGCCGCACAGCAGGCCTTGCACCGCGCCGTGGCCGCGCACCAGCGCCGCCAGTTCCTCGGCGCCGTGCAGCAGGCTGCAGCTGTCCAGCGCCTCGATACCGGTGGGCAGCGGCGGGTGGTGCATGAAGATCAGCACCGGCCCGCCGCGGCAGGCATCCAGCGTCTGCGCCAGCCAGGCCAGCTGCGGGGCCTGCAGCGCGCCGTGGGATTTGAAGGGCACCACGGTGTCCAGCGCCACCAGGTGCAGGCCGCTGTGCTGGCGGTGGTAGCAGCACGCTGGTGCATCGGGCGCCGCGGGCATGCACAACGGCAGGGCCCGGCGCGCCATGTTGGGCTCGTCGTGGTTGCCGGGCACGGCGTAGACGGGTGTGCCGCGTGTGGTCAGCGGGGCCAGTGCATCGGCCACCACGGCGTATTCGGCGGCGCTGCCGCGCTCCGTCAGGTCACCGGTCAGCAGCACCACATCGGGTGGCGTGGGCAGCGCCGCCACATGCAACACCGCGGCGCGCAGCGCCTGTTCGGTGTCCATGCGGCCGCCTAGAAAGTGCGGACCCAGGCCGATGTGGAAATCGCTGAGCTGGGCGATGAGCAAGGGTGTGGCCATGGTGTGCTTTCAGTCTAAGGCTCAGTTCAACATAAACGCAAGCTGATGTGTGGAATTGATCTTGCTTGTGTGGAAGTCATATGGCTGTCACGATAGAGCCCGAGCATTCGTCGTGCATTTCCTGTTCCCGCCACCTTGCCCACTAGGAGCCGCGTCATGTCTCGATCGTCCCGTCTGGTCCTGCCCTCCCCCCCGTCCCCGCAACGCCGCCAGCTGCTGCAGCGCGGCGCGGCCGTCTCGGCCACTGCGATGCTGGGCGGCATGCCGCTGTTTGCCAGCGGCCAGAGCCAGGTGAAGCTGGCCTTCATGTACCCGGTGGGTGTGTCGGGCGACATCAACCGCCTGGTGTCCACGATGATCGCCGGCTTCAACGCCGCGCACAGCGACATCCAGGTCGAGGCCATCTACGCCGGCAGCTACGACAACACCGAGCAGAAGGTGATGACGGCCCTGGGCGTGGGCGACCCGCCCGCCACCTGGCTGCCCATCAACTCGATGCTGCGCACCTTCCTGGACATGGGTGCGCTGGAAGACGTGACCGCGCTGGCCAAGGCCGACGACGTGTTCCAGGATTTCCTGCCCGGCTTCCTGGGCACCTGCATGTCGGACGACAAGCTCTACGGCCTGCCCTTCCAGTGCAGCACGCCGGTGCTCTACTTCAACAAGGCCGCGTTCGAGAAGGCCGGCCTCAAGGCCGCGCCCACCACCTGGCCCGAGCTGGAAGCCGCGGCCAAGGCGCTCACCGTGCGCCAGGGCAACACCGTGCAGCAATGGGGCCTGACCATCGGCGGCGGCTGGCACGACTGGATCTTCGAGAGCTTCGTGCGCCAGAACGGCCTGGTGTTCTGGAACAAGGAGGGCGTGAAGTTCGACGCCCCCGAGAGCCTGGACGCGATGGAGTTCTGGCTGCGCATGGCACAGAACAAGCTGATGCCCACGGCCTCCACGTGGGAGAGCTCGGCCAACGATTTCATGGCCGGCCGCACCGCGATGCTGTACCACTCCACGGGCTCGATGACCAACATCCTGAAGTCGTCGTCGTTCCCGGTCGGCGTCGCGCCGATGCCCAAGGGCAAGATGAACGGCTCCACGATGGGCGGCGGCCCGATCCTCATTGCCAAGAAGCAACCCGACGCGCACAAACGTGCCGCCTGGACCTTTGCGCGCTGGATGACCAACACCAACAACCAGGCGCAGTGGTGCATCGACACCGGCTACCTGGCGGCGCGCAAGTCGTCGTGGGAAACGCCGGTGCTCAAGGCCCACGTGGCCAAGGTGCCCGCGTCGCGCACCGCGTTCGTGACAGCCGAGGTGGCGGGCGCCTTCCTGCAAGTGCCGGGTTACCACAAGGTGCGCGAGTACCTGAAGAGTGCGATCGACCGCACGCTGATCGGCGAGGTCAAGCCCGATGCGGCGCTGCGCGAAGCGAATGCCAAGTCCAACCTCGAGATCCAGCGCCTGGCGCGCCGGCGCAGCTGAGCGGGTACCCCACGCCATGACCGTGCCGAACGCAGACCCGCTGCCCTTGCGCCGCCGGCGGCGGCGCGAGATCGCCACCGCGGTGGTGATGCTCGCGCCCTCGCTGCTGTTCCTGGCGGCCTTCACGTACTGGCCCATCCTGCGATCGGCGGTCTACGGTTTCTACGATGTGCAGCTCGGCTCGCCCGAGGTGTTCTTCGTCGGCTGGGAGAACTACCAGCGCCTGTGGCACGACGCGCTGTTCTGGACCTCGCTGCGCAACACCGTGGTCTACATGGTGGTGACGGTGCCGACCTCCATCGCGATGGCGCTGCTGCTGGCCGTCGCGCTGGACCGCGGGCTGCGCGGCACGGCGCTGTACCGCAGCACGTTTTTCTACCCGGTGATGATCCCGTCGGTGGCGGCCGGCATGGTGTGGGTGTTTTTGTACGCGCCCGGTTACGGCCCCATCAACGGCCTGCTGCAAAGCCTGGGGCTGCCGCAGCTGGAGTGGTTGTCCGACAAACGTTATGCGCTGCCGGCCATCATCTTCATGAGCATCTGGAAATACGCGGGGTACTTCATGCTCATCCTGCTGGCGGCATTGCAATTGGTGCCGCGTGACCTGTACGAGGCCGCGCGGCTGGATGGCGTGAGCGGCTGGCGTCAGCTGCGCCACATCACCGTGCCGCTGATCTCGCCCACGCTGTACTTCGTGTTGATCATCGGCGTGCTGCACTCGTACCAGATCTTCGACTACGTGTTCGTGATGACGCAGGGCGGCCCGGCCGATGCCACCAACGTGCTCACCTTCTACATCTACCAGAACGCCTTCCAGTTCCAGGACATCGGCACCGCCTCGGCCATCGGCAACATCCTGCTGCTGGTGGTGGGTGGCTTGATCGCGGTGGTGGCCGGCACGCTGGGCCGGCGTGTGCACTACATGGGGCGCTGACCGTGATGCTCACCCGACAACTCTTGGGCCGCTCGCGCTGGATGCACTGGCTGCTGGTGCCGGCGCTGTTGCTGTGGCTCAGCCCGCTGGTGTGGATGTTCATCACCTCGCTGAAGACCAAGGTCGAGATCTTCGACCCCGACGCCAGCGTGTGGCCGCAGGTGGCGCAATGGGGCAACTACCCGGCGGCGCTGGCGGTGGCGCCGTTTGGCACCTACCTGCTGAACTCCATCCTCGTCACCGGCGCCATCCTGCTGGCGCAGCTGACCACCATCACGCTGGCGGCCTATGCCTTTGCACGGCTCAAGTTCCCGGGGCGCGACCTGCTGTTCGGGCTCTTCCTGCTGCAGGTGATGTTCCCGATCTACGCCACCTTCCTGACCAACTTCATCACCGTGCGCGAGCTCGGTCTGCTCAACAGCCTGTGGGCGCTGATGGTGCCCTTCGTGGCCAGCGGGTACGGCACCTTCATGCTGCGGCAGTCCTTCCGTCAGGTGCCAGCAGAGCTGGCCGACGCGGCGCGGCTGGACGGCTGCGGGCACTGGGCCACGCTGTGGCACGTGTACCTGCCGCTGGTGAAACCCACGCTGGTGGCCTTTGCGATGATCTCGGTGGTGACGCACTGGAACGACTACATGTGGCCGCTGCTGGTGACCAACAGCGAAGGCGTGCGCACCCTGCCCATCGGCCTGGGCCTGCTGGCCAAGGCCGACAGCGGCGCCGACTGGCCGCGCCTGATGGCGGCCACGATGGTGGTGATCTCGCCGCTGCTGCTGCTGTTCGTGGTCTTCCAGCGCCGCTTCGTCGACAGCTTCATGCACGCCGGCATCAAATGAGCCGCGTTGCCCTTCACGCTTCCGGAACCTGACCCATGGCCGCCATCTCCCTGCAAGGCATCAGCAAACGCTACCGCGACCACACCGCCGTCGAACACCTCGACCTGGAGGTGCAGGACGGCGAGTTCATGGTGCTTGTCGGGCCCTCGGGCTGCGGCAAGAGCACCACGCTGCGTTTGATCGCGGGGCTGGAAGACATCTCCGAAGGCCGGCTGCTGATCGGCGGGCGCGACGTCACCCACGCCGAGCCGCACGAACGCGACATCGCGATGGTCTTCCAGTCGTACGCGCTGTACCCGCACATGACGGTGCACATGAACATGGCCTTCGGCCTGCTGCGCACCAGCAAGCTGCCCAAGGAGCAGATCGAGCAGCGCGTGCAGGACGCCGCGCAGCGCCTGCAGATCACCAAGCTGCTGCAGCGCCGGCCGAACGAGCTCTCAGGCGGTCAGCGCCAGCGCGTGGCCATCGGGCGTGCGCTGGTGCGCCAGCCCAAGGTCTTCCTGTTCGACGAGCCGCTGTCCAACCTGGATGCCAAGCTGCGCACCCACATGCGCGGCGAACTGGAACGGCTGCACGCCGAGCTGGGCATCACCATCGTCTACGTCACGCACGACCAGGTCGAGGCGATGACACTCGGCACCCGCATCGCGGTGATGGAAGGTGGCAGGCTGCAGCAGCTGGGCGCGCCGATGGAGGTCTACCGGCAGCCAGCCACGCGCTTCGTGGCGTCTTTCATCGGCTCGCCGGAGATGAACTTTCTGCCGGTGCCACCCGACGCCGTCGCAGGCCGCGCCTGGCTGAACGAACGATATGGCGCGGCCGCACTGCAGCCCGGCGCCATGCTGGGCCTGCGGCCGGAAGAGCTGAGCCTGGGCAGCGGGCCGGCTGCGGCCGAGGGCGCGCCGTTGCACTGGTCCGGCACGGTGCAACGGGTCGAACGCCTGGGGGCGGAGGCCTACGCGCAGATCGACGTGGCCGGGGCCGAGGTGCTGGTGCGCACCGGCGCCGATGTCGAGCTGGCCGCAGCGCAAGCCATTGTGCTGACCCCGTCGCTGGCCAGGCTGCGGGTGTTCGACGCGCAATCCGGTGCCGCGCTGGCGCCCCGGGCCTGAGCCATGGCACCGGTGATCAGCCCGCGCCAGGAGCGCATCGTCGACATCCTGCGTGCCACGCCGTCCATCAGCGTGGTCGAGCTCGCGCAGCGCCTGGCGGTGTCGGGCGAGACCATCCGCCGCGATCTGCAGGCCCTGGCCGACGACGGCATCGTGCAGAAGTTCCACGGCGGCGTGAGCCTGCACCGTGACGTGCAGGAGTCCCCCTTCCAGCTGCGGCTGCGCAGCAACGTGGCGGCCAAGCGCCGGCTGGCGCAGCAGCTGAGCGCGCTGCTGCCCGACGGTGCCAGCCTGGTGCTGGACAACAGCAGCACCGCCTGCTTTGTCGCCGAGGCGCTGGCAGAGCGGCGCGGGCTCACCGTGGCCACACCGTCGCTGGAGGTGGCGCGTGCGCTGGCCCAGGCCGGCGACCGCCACACCGTGCTGATGCCCGGCGGCACGCTGCGCAGCAGCGACATGACGCTCGCGGGCGCCAACGCGCTGCGGTTTGCGGCGCAGCTGAACCCGGATTTCCTGGTGGTCTCGGTGGCCGCACTCAGCGCACGCGGCGGCTGCCTGGATTTCGACCCCTTCGAGGTGGAGTTCAAGCAGGCCGTGCAGCCGCAGGCCGGCCAGGTGATCGTGCTGGCCGACAGCAGCAAGTTCGACGCGCCGGGCCTGATCACCAGCCTGCCCTGGCGCCAGGTGCAGGTGCTGGTGACCGACCAGCCGCTGCCGCCGGAACTGGCGGCGGCCACGGCCGGATTGCAGGTGCTTGTGGCGGGCTGAGGTCGCGTGTTCTCAGCTCAAGGCGGCATGCAGCGGAAGCTCTCGGCGCTGTCCACGCTGCCGCTGCCGGTGTAGCGCGCGATCTGCGGCCAGGCGCAGATCGGGCGTGTGCGGCCCTTGAAGCGGGCACTCGTGGCCAGCAGCTGGGCCGGGGCCTGGCCTTTTTCCACCCAGTCGTAGAGCGCGGCAACGGGGTCGAAGAGGTCCATCGCGGCGCCCCCGCCCGAATGGCCCATGCCCGGCACGTTGAAGAAGCGCACATGCTGCTGCGTGGCCGCCAGGCCGCCGTTGGCGGCCACCAGCTGCTGGTACCAGCGGTTCACGCCGGCGGGGTTGACCAGCGTGTCGCCCAGGCCCACGAACACGATGTGTTTGCCGCCGCGGGCCTTGAAGCCGGCGATGTCGGTGCGGTTGCTGGCGGTGACGGCGGCCGAGGCCAACATCCGGGCGGGGTCGGTGTCGAGGTTGAACTTGAGGTAGTCGAAGTCGGGCACCGGCGGGGTCATGAAGACCAGGCGGATGGACTGGTTGCTGAACTTGCGCGCATTGGGTACCGGCCCGGAGGCCGTGCCCAGGTGGTCGGCACGCCAGTCAGGCTCGGCGATGGACGTGTCCCAGGGCTGCGGCGGGTACAGCAGCGTGCCGGCGCTGTTGCGCGGGCCGGCCATCACGGCGTTGAAGGCGGTCACCTGGGCGGGTGACAAACAACTGGCGTCCTTGGCCCCGGGGCATTGCAGCTCAGCCACGTCGTAGCGGCAGGCCGGGTAGTTTTCGATCAGGCCGTCGGCCGCGCCGTCCAGCGCGTCGCAACGGCGCAGCACACCGGCGCTGATGAGTGCCAGGTCGGCATCGCTGTAGGCCTGGGCCAGCATGGGCTGGCCGGCGGCGTTTTGGGGCGCGATGGCGGTGAAGGCCTGCAGCAACTGCATCGAGCCCACCTGCGCCAGGTGCTGCTCCAGGATGGGCGCGCCGGAGACGATGCCGTCGAAGTGCTGCGGGTAACGCTGCGCCGCCACCATGCCCTGCCGCCCGCCGCCGGAGTTGCCGACGTAGTAGCTGTAGCGCGGCGCCTGGCCGTAGAAGCTGCCGATCACGGTTTTGGCCAGCTGCGTGACCTGGTCCACCGCGTTGTAGCCCCAGTCGATGCGGGCCTGCGGGTCCAGCCCGAAACTGGCGTCGCGCGGGTCGGCGCCGGTGTGGCCCATGTTGCTGCTGACCACGGCCGTGCCCTGGGCCAGCGCCGGTGTCACACCCCGCCGCAGCGTGCCGTAGGCCGGGCGGATCACGCCATCGACCCCGCCACCGCCCTGGAACTGGAAGCGGCCGTTCCACACCAGCGGCAGGCGCAGCTCGAAGCCGATGCTGTAGCGCACGCCGTCCACCCCGGTGCGCGGCGTGGTCTCGGCTTGCAGCAGGCAGTGTGCGGGCAAGGCCGCACCTTCTGCGCTGACCGCGCCCGCGGCCACCACCGACACACGCAGCACGGCCGCCTGCGGCAGGGGCAGGCTGTGCAGTGCGGTGCAGTTGGCGGTGTCGCGGGCAGCGGCCGGGGCGTAGACCGCCACGCAGGCGGCGGCCAACGCCAGCAGGAGGAGCTTGTGCATGGGGTGTCTCCGGGATGTTGTGGTGGTGGGGCCAGGGGCAGCGCCGCGGGCAGCCGACTGTAGGCAGCGCCCCGGGTGGCCGCCAGCCAGCGCGCTGCATAGCTGGCATGTGTGCCAGCGCAAGACCTGGTGCGCCGACCCCTGCGCACGTCCCTCCAAACGCCTGGCCCAAACGCTCGGGCCCAAACGCTCAAGCCCAAACGCTCAAGCCCAACGCGCCGCTGATACCATCGATACCCGCGAGCGGCAGGGCTGTCGGAAAGCTTGACACATCTGCCGGGATGGCGGGTCCAAGCGGCTCGCCGTCCCCGTTGAACGCCCAACTGGCGCGAAGTTTGCGTGCGCGGTGGTGGTGCAGGTCGGTGATCGATGATTCCAAGACGCAGTGGCTGGTTGGGGATGGGGACGTGGCTTCTGCTGGCCGGGTTGGCCGTGGCGGAGCCTCTGCCTGCGCCTGCCGCGGCCGACATTGACAGCGTCCTGGCCCCGCCGCAGGCCACCGACCCGGCAGAGAGCCCGGTCGACGTGCAGACTTGGGTCGAGCGCCAGACCACGTCGGACCTGCTGCAGCGTGCTGCCGACCGCGACCGCCTGGCTTTGCTGGAACATGGCTGGCAGGACCGTGCGCCCACCTGGATCCAGGCTGGCGCCACCGTCAACCTGGCCGATTTCCCGAGCCTGGACGACGCCACAGGCAAGGCCGAGCGCGACATCAAGACGCTGGAATGGGTGCTCGAAGAGCAGCGCCGCCAGCGCGCCGGCCAGCAGTCGCAGCAGCACGACCGGCCTGAGGGTTCGCCCGATGGCGAGGTCGACCGCTGGCTGCGCACCTTGATCCCGCGCGAGCTGGTCGTCACATTGAAGGCCAACCGCGAGTGGGTGGCCGCAGGGGGCACCGCCTTGCTGGTGCTCATCTGGGCCACTGCCGCCTTTGCACGCCGGCCAACGGCGATGAAACCCGCGTCCGAGGTGCCCGAGCCACCCCGCCGCCGTCGGCGCCGCCGCGCCGAACACAGCCAACACGCCGACCTCAGCACAAGCGGGACCCGCCCGGTGCCACTGACCGACAGCGGCCGCACGCGGTACTGATTCTGCGGGCTGGATGCCTGTACAGTGACGGCGTGTCTGCCATCCTGTCGTCCACCCTGTCGTCCGCACCACCCGCCCACGGTTTCAGCCAGCTGAACCCCGAACAATGGGCCGCCGTGGCCCATGGTGACGGGCCTCTGCTGCTGGTGGCCGGCGCTGGCACCGGCAAGACCGGCACGCTGGCGGCCCGTGTGGCCCGCCTGGTGGGCGATGGTGCCGACCCGCAGCGCCTGTTGCTGCTGACCTTCTCCCGCCGCGCGGCGCACGAGCTGTCACACCGCTGCGGCCTGCTGTTGCAGCAGGTGCTGGGCCTGCCCGTCAGCACGCGGCCACCTGCCCTGCCCTGGGCCGGCACCTTCCACGCCATCGCAGCGCGCCTGTTGCGTGAATGGGCGCAGCCGCTGGGCCTGGCACCGGGTTTCACAGTGCTGGACCGCGGCGATGCCGAAGACCTGATGGCACACACCCGGGCCGGCCTGGGCCAGGCCGAGTGGCCCCAGCGGTTCCCGATGGCACCCACCTGCCTGGCCATCCATTCACAACGGGTCAACCGCGACCGGCCCCTGCCCGAGGTGCTGGCCGCCGCTTTCCCCTGGTGTGCGCCCTGGGCGGCCGAGCTGCAGCAGCTGTTCGACGCCTACGCCGACGCCAAGCAGCGACAACACCTGCTCGACCTGGACGACCTGCTGCTGTACTGGGCCACCGCGATGGAAGAGCCGGCCGTGGCGCAGGCCTTGGCGGCCCGCTTCGACCACGTGCTGGTGGACGAGTACCAGGACACCAACCGCCTGCAGGCGCACATCCTGCAGCGGCTCAAGCCCGACGGCTGCGGGCTCACCGTGGTGGGCGACGACGACCAGTCCATCTACAGCTTCCGTGCCGCCGAGCCGGGCAACCTGCTGGACTTTGCGCAGCAGCATGGCGGCACCACCCGCGTGCTGAGCCTGACCCAGAACTACCGCGCCACACCGGCGCTGCTGGCGGCGTCCAACGCGCTGATGGACGAGGTGCCCGAGCGCCACCCCAAGCGCCTGTGGAGCGCCGCCGCCGACGGCCCGCGCCCGCGCGTGGTGACCGTGGCCGACGAAGCCGCGCAGGCCCGCTGGGTGGCCGACGAAGTGCTGCGCCAGCGCGAAGAAGGCTTGCGCCTGAAACGCCAGGCCGTGCTCTTCCGCACCGGCTCGCACAGCACCTTGCTGGAGCTGGAGCTGGCGCGGCGCCAGATCCCGTTCGTCAAATACGGTGGGCTCAAGTTCATGGCCGCCACGCATGTGAAGGACCTGCTCGCGGTGCTGCGCTGGGCCCACAACCCGGCCAACACGCTGGCCGCGCAGCGTTGTGCGCTGCTGGTGGCCGGCCTGGGGCCGGGCAGCGCGCGGCGTCTGGTGCAGGCGCTGCAGGGTGCGGCCGAACCGGCGGCCGTGCTGCAGGCCTTTGTGCCACCGCCGTCGGCACGTGCCGAATGGCCTGCGCTGCGCACGCTGTGGCTGGCGCTGCACCAGGGCGCGCTGCCCTGGCCGGCGGCATTCGACGCCGCACTGGCCTGGTACACACCGCAGCTGCAACGCCTGCACGACGATGCCGCGGTGCGCCTGGCCGATCTGCAGCAGCTGCGCCAGGTGGCGCACGCGCAGCCCTCGGGCGAACGTTTCCTGGCCGAACTGAGCATCGACCCCCCGCAGGCCAGCAGCGATGAATCCGGCGCACCGCACCGCGACGAGGACTACCTGGTCCTCTCCACCATGCACTCCGCCAAGGGCCAGGAGTGGAGCGCGGTGCATGTGCTGAACCTGGTGGACGGCTGCATGCCGGCCGACCTGGCCACCGGCGATGCGGCCCAGATCGACGAAGAACGGCGCCTGCTCTACGTGGCCATGACCCGTGCCCGTCGACAGCTCAACCTGCTGGCGCCGCAGCGCTTCCATGTGTCGCAGCAGGCACGCTGGGGCGACCGCCACCTCTACGCCAGCCTGAGCCGCTTTCTGACACCGGCCGTGTTGGCCTGCTGCGAGCAGGTGGCGGGGCCAGGCCCGGCCGAAGCGGCGCTGGGTGCCGATCTGCCGTCCGGCCTGCTCGATCTGGCCGCTCGTGTGCGTGCACGCGGGTGTTGAGCCGGCGTACCATGCCGCCATGAGCACCGCTGACCAGACCCTGCGCACCCAATCGCTGCGCCGCCTCGGCGGCCTGGCCCACCAGACACGCGCATCGCTGCGCGCGGCCGACCGATTCGTGACCACCGGCGGCGCCGAAGACCGCGACAGCGCGAGCTGGCTGGTCTGCACGGCGGTGGAGCTGGCACGCGAGGTGGCCGATGAATTCGATGGCCTGGCCCGCGGCCTGCGCGAAGCCGGCACCGATGCCTCGCGCCAGCAGGCCCTGGCACCTTGGCGCAAAGTGGCGCACCAGCTGCACGCGGCCAGCCGCGCGGCCGATGTCTACCTGGAGCAGGATTCGCGTGACGACCACGACACCGGCACCTGGCTGGTGGCCAGCGCACTGGCGCTGGCGGACCGTCTGGCCGGTTCGCTGGACGATGGGGTGGGGGCTTGGGCTGCCGCAGCAACCGAACCGGCCAAACGCATTGCGCCGGCGGCGGCAGGGGCACGTGTCACCGCGGGTTGAGCCGCCGGTGGGGGCCGCTGTTGTGCGCCGCTGTTGGGGGCCGCTGGATGTGCCGATGGCGGAACGCCATCGTTGTTGAACTTGGTCGGGGTGGAGAGATTCGAACTCCCGACCCTCTGGTCCCAAACCAGATGCG
>JADMJD010000144.1 GCA_018780805.1 Rubrivivax sp.
TCGCTGGCCAAGCGCGCCGAGGCCTACATGAAGAGCACCGGCCTGGGCGACACCGCCTACTTCGGCCCGGAGCCCGAGTTCTTCGTCTTCGACGGTATCCGCTGGGGCACCGACATGTCGGGCTGCTTCTTCAAGATCGAGTCCGAAGAAGCCGCCTGGAGCAGCAGCGAGAAGTTTGAAGGTGGCAACCTGGGCTTCCGCCCGGGGGTGAAGGGCGGTTATTTCCCGGTGCCGCCGGTCGACAGCTTCCAGGACATGCGCTCCGAGATGTGCCTGCTGCTGGAGCAGGTTGGCATCCCGGTCGAGGTGCACCACCACGAGGTGGCCACCGCCGGCCAGCTGGAGATCGGCACCAAGTTCAGCACGCTGATCCAGCGCGCCGACTGGGTGCAGCTGCAGAAGTACGTGATCCACAACGTGGCCCACGCCTACGGCAAGACGGCCACCTTCATGCCCAAGCCCATCGTTGGCGACAACGGTTCCGGCATGCACGTGCACCAGTCGGTCTGGAAGGACGGCAAGAACCTGTTCGCCGGTGACGGCTACGCCGGCCTGAGCGAGTTCGCGCTGTACTACATCGGCGGCATCATCAAACATGCCCGTGCGCTGAACGCCATCACCAACCCCGGCACCAACAGCTACAAGCGCCTGGTGCCCGGCTTCGAAGCGCCGGTCAAGCTGGCCTACTCGGCCAAGAACCGCTCGGCCTCGATCCGCATCCCGTACGTGGCCAACCCCAAGGGCCGCCGTGTGGAAGCGCGCTTCCCCGACCCCTTGATGAACCCGTACCTGGGTTTCAGCGCGCTGCTGATGGCCGGCCTGGACGGCGTGGAAAACAAGATTCACCCGGGCGAAGCCGCCACCAAGGACCTGTACCACCTGCCGCCGGAAGAAGACGCGAAGATCCCGACCGTCTGCCACAGCCTGGACCAGGCGCTGGACTACCTGGACAAGGACCGCGCCTTCCTGACCAAGGGCGGTGTCTTCACCGACTCGTACATCGACGCCTACATCGACTTGAAGATGCAGGAGGTCACGCGTTTCCGCATGGCCACGCACCCGATCGAGTTCGACATGTACTACATGCTGTGATCGCAGCGTGAAGCACGGGGCAAGGGGCGGGCAACCGCCCCTTGCCCGTTTTTGGGGCGACAATCCTGTGATGCAGAACCCTGGCAGAGGCATGCGGATGCGGTGTTCCTGGATGGTGCTCGGTGGTGTGCTCACGGTGGCGTCCCTGCCGATGCAGGCGCAGACCGCCAGCGTCGTCTACCGTTGCCCCGGCAACGTCTACACCAGCGACCGCGAGCTCACCGCGGCGCAAGCCGAACAGCGTGGCTGCCGCGTGATCGAAGGTGCGCCCATCACCGTCGTGCAGGGCACGCGGGTGCGGCCGGCGGCCTCGGGTGCGGCTGCCACCACACCCGCGCCGCGCCCGGCCGACGCGAAGATCGACCCCAGCACCCAGCGTGAACGCGACAGCGACGCCCGCCGCATCCTGGGCGACGAGCTGCGCAAGGAAGAAGACGCGCTGGCAGCGCTCAAGCGCGCCTACAACAACGGCGAGCCCGAGCGCCTGGGCGACGAGCGCAACTACCAGAAGTACCTGGACCGCGTGGCCGAGATGAAAGCCGGCATCCTGCGCAAGGAGGCCGATGTCGCGGCCATCAAGCGCGAGCTGGCCAAACTGCCGCCGTGAGCCCCATCCCCGGCGAAGGCCCGCTGCTCCCCGGCTTCGAAGCCTTCGATCAACTGGCCACGATGCTGGCCATCGTGCGGCCCGACGGCCGCTGCCTGAGGGCCAACACCGTGCTGGAAGACGTGACCGGCCTGTCGCGCAAGGCCTTGCAGCGTGGCCTGGTGCAGGACTGGATGGTGGACCCGCGTGCGCTGGCCGACACGCTGCGCGCTGTGGCCGACAACGAGGTCACCACTGGCCGCTTCGACGGCCTGCTGCAGCGTGCGCCGGCCCTGGGCTCAGGCAACGGCGAGCTGCCGGTGCACGTGATCGTCACCCAGACCGACTGGCCGGGCCAGCTGCTGGTCGAGCTGATCGAGATCGAGCAGCAGACCCGGCTGGACCGCGAAGAGCGCACGCTGGAGCAGGCGCAGGCCAACAAGGAGCTGGTGCGCAACCTGGCGCATGAGATCAAGAACCCGCTGGGGGGCATCCGCGGCGCGGCGCAGCTGCTGCAGGACGAGATCCCCAAGGACCTGGGCGAGTACACCCAGGTCATCATCCACGAGGCCGACCGCCTGCAGGCGCTGGTGGACCGGCTGCTGGCGCCGCACCGACGCCCGCATGTGGTGGGCGACGTCAACATCCACGAGATCTGCGAGCGTGTGCGCTCGCTGGTGCTGGCGGAGTTTCCGCGCGGCCTGCGGGCGCTGCGCGACTACGACACCTCCATCCCCGAGTTCCGCGGCGACCGCGAGCAGCTGATCCAGGCCGTGCTCAACATCGCGCAGAACGCCACCCAGGCCCTGGCCGAACGCATTGCCGCGGGCGATGCGGAACTCGTCCTGCGGACCAGGGTGGCGCGACAGGTGACATTTGGAAAGCAGCGCTTTCGACTGGCACTGGAATTGCATATCCAGGACAACGGGCCCGGTGTGCCCGAGGCGATACGCGATCGCATCTTCCACCCGCTGGTGTCGGGCAGGGAGGGTGGATCGGGCCTCGGGCTCACGCTGGCGCAGACCTTCGTGCAGCAACACCACGGCACGATCGAATGTGACAGCGTGCCGGGCCGCACGGTGTTCAAGATCCTGATTCCACTGCCCTGAATGTCCTACCCTGAGCGCGCTGCTGCATGAAACCCATCTGGATTGTTGACGACGACCAATCCATCCGCTTCGTGCTCGAAAAGGCGCTCGCGCGCGAGCAGTTCGCGGTCCGCAGCTTTGCCAATGCACGTGATGTGCTCGCGGCGCTGGACGACGATGAACCGCAGGTGATGGTCAGCGACATCCGCATGCCCGGCATCTCGGGCATCGAGTTGCTGACCAAGGTCAAGACCCGACTGCCCGGCTTGCCGGTGATCGTGATGACGGCCTACTCCGACCTGGACAGCGCCGTCTCGGCCTTCCAGGGCGGGGCCTTCGAGTACCTGCCCAAACCCTTCGACCTGACCAAGGCGGTGGAGCTGATCCGCCGCGCGGTGGACGAGAGCCTGCGCGAAGAGGTGCGCGAGACCGGCCAGACCGAGATGCCCGAGATGCTGGGCCAGGCGCCGGCGATGCAGGACGTCTTTCGCGCCATCGGCCGGCTGAGCCAGAGCAACGTGACGGTGATGATCACCGGCGAAAGCGGCTCAGGCAAGGAGCTGGTGGCACGTGCGCTGCATAAACACAGCCCGCGCAGCAACGGGCCCTTCGTGGCCATCAACACCGCCGCGATCCCGAAGGACCTGCTGGAAAGCGAACTCTTCGGGCACGAGCGTGGCGCCTTCACCGGCGCGCAGACCACGCGCCGCGGGCGCTTCGAACAGGCCGATGGCGGCACGCTGTTCCTGGACGAGATCGGCGACATGCCGTTCGACCTGCAGACACGTTTGCTGCGCGTGCTGAGCGACGGCCAGTTCTACCGCGTGGGCGGCCACCAGCCGCTCAAAAGCAACGTGCGCGTGATCGCCGCCACACACCAGAACCTGGAGCAGCGGGTGCGCGAAGGTGTGTTCCGCGAAGACCTGTACCACCGCCTGAACGTGATCCGCCTGCGCCTGCCGGCGCTGCGCGAGCGGCGCGAGGACATCCCCATGCTCACGCGCTTCTTCCTCGGCAAGAGCGCCAAGGAGCTGGGTGTCGAGGCCAAGCGCATCAGTGACGAGGCCCTGGTGCGCCTGTCGGGTTTTGACTTCCCCGGCAACGTGCGGCAATTGGAGAACATCTGCCACTGGCTCACCGTGATGGCACCGGCCCAGATGGTGCAGGGCAAGGACCTGCCGCCCGAGCTGAACGAAGCGCCGATGCACCCGATGAGCCCGCTCGGCCCGGCGCTGGCCGCACCGGCTCCCATGCCCGCCGCCGCGCCGATGCCTGCGGCCGCCGAGGCTGAACCCGCGCTGGCCTGGCCGACGGAAGCTGCCCTGGCCGCCGCCGGCCCCGCCCCCGGCTGGCTGGAAGACCTGCAGCGCGAGGCACGCCGGCTGCTGGAAAGTGGCTCGCCCGATGTGTGGGACACGTTGACGCGCCAGTTCGAAGGCCGGCTGATCCACACCGCGCTGGACATCACGCGTGGGCGCCGCATCGAGGCCGCGCAGAAGCTCGGCATCGGCCGCAACACCATCACGCGCAAGATCCAGGAACTGAAGCTGGAGTAACGCTCCTGCGGGCGGCCACTGTGCTGCTGGATGGAATGCTGCGTTGCAGCATGGCTGCTTGGTGGCCGGGTCCTGCCTGCCTAAAGTACAGGCATGTTCTCCACACCTTCACGCCTCAAGATAACTGCCCTGGCGCTGGCCGGGTGGATGCCCCTGGCCCAGGCCCAGGAAGCCACGCCCGACTTTTGGCAGGTGCCTGTGGCCGCCTCCGTCCACCCGGAACTCAGCCGCGCGGCGGTGTTGGCCGAGGTGCAACTCTGGCAGTCGTCCGGCCTGGCCGCGCTGGCGCGGGGTGAATCGGGCCAACCCGCCACCGCCCCGGCCCTGGCCGCACGCACGGTGCAGGCCCAGGAGCGTTACGACGAAGCGCGCGCTGCGCCCGAGTTCCGCGCCCTGGTGCTCAACATCGCGCGCCAGCGTGGGGATCTGCTGCTGCTGGCAGGCCGCTGAACGCGGGCCCGGCTGTTAGCCCAGCGTCACGATCACGGGTGCGTGGTCGCTCGGTCGCTCGTTCTTGCGCGGCAGCTTGTCGATCACACAGGCCGTGGTGCGGGCCTTCAACGCCTCGCTGACCAGGATGATGTCGATGCGCAGCCCCTGGTTCTTGCGGAAAGCCAGGTTGCGGTAGTCCCACCAGCTCCAGCTCTTGACCGGCTGCTCGAAGAGCCGGAAGGCATCGGTCAATCCGAGCGCCAGCAGGCGCTGGAAGTGCGCGCGCTCCTGCGGGGTGCAGTGGATCTGCCCAGCCCAGCCAATGGGGTCATAGACATCACGGTCGTCGGGCGTGATGTTGAAGTCGCCCATTAGCACCAGCTGCTGATGGCGCGCCATCTCGCCCTGCACCCAATCGTGCAGCGCGTCGAGCCAGCGCATCTTGTAGACAAACTTGTCGCTGTCCGGCGCCTGGCCATTGGGGAAGTAGGCGCCGATGGTGCGCACGCCGTCCACCGTGCCGGCGATCACCCGCGCCTGTTCATCGTCCAGCCCCGGGATGTTGCGCACCACGTCCAGTGCGGCGCTGCGGGAGACCAGGGCGACGCCGTTGTAGGTCTTCTGCCCGAACCACTGCACCTGCCAACCTGCCGCCGCGAATTCGGCGTGCGGGAACTTGTCGTCGGTGAGCTTGGTTTCCTGCAGCACCAGCGCATCGACCGGGTTGGCGGCCAGCCAGTCCAGCACCTGCTGCAGGCGCACGGCGAGGGAGTTCACGTTCCAGGTGGCGAGTTTCATGAAATTCGTAGCTATTTGATTTTTATGAACATTTTCTGATGCTCATCAGTCTTCGTTCAACTTAGCTACCCATCTGGCTACCCAAAACAGGCTTGCTGGGGCGCCCATGCAGTCTGCACGGGCCGCCCTCGTCGACATTATCCCTGCCACGATGTTCATGCAGTACTTGAAGCCGTCGCGTGAGTCGAGGTCCAGTGCCCGAGCCAATTCGTCCGCTCGGCGACCCAGGCGCGATGCAGGAGGGCGCGTTGCTACGATGACAGTCTGTCAGACGAATTCCAGCAGCGGAGGACTGCAACGATGCCACTGAACCTCAGCAAGCTCAGCTCAACATCTCTCCTCGACACGGAGACCAGTCCGCGCGAGATCTTCAACCTCTTGCCGAACAAGCACGCCCGCTACAAGTACCCGCGCGACGTGCAAACGCAGGTCTGGGATCGCTGGCTTCCGCGCCGCGCAGAGCGAGACCTTGTCGTGAAGATGAACACCGGGGGTGGCAAGACAGTGGTCGGCTTGCTGATGCTCAAAAGCTGCCTGAACGAGGGCGTGGGCCCAGCTGTGTATGTGACGCCCGACAACTACCTGGTCAGCCAGGTGATGAAGGAAGCTGGGGACCTTGGCATCTCCGTCACGACCGATACGGGAGCCGGTGCCTTTCTGCAAGGCAAGGCAATCCTGGTCATCAACATCCACAAGCTGGTGAACGGGCTGTCGGTGTTCGGTACCACTGACACTGGCGTGAAGATCCCGCTCGGCGTCGTGCTGGTAGACGACGCACATGCCTGCCTGTCCTCCACCGAATCGCAGTTCACCCTGACCGCCTCTGATGGTTCCGCCACCTACAACGGGCTGATGCAGCTCTTTCGAGACGAACTGCTCGAGCAGAACGACACCAAGTTGCTCGAGATCGAGGACGGTGCGTCAGACCAAGAAATGCTCGTGCCGTTCTGGGCCTGGCATCAGAAGGGCTTGCAGGTCTCCCAGTTGTTGACGGAGAACCGGACCGACGACGAGATCAAGTTCAGCTGGCCGCTGATCAAGAACCACCTTGGCCAGTGCCGTTGTGTGGTCACCGGCAGCAAGATCGAGGTATCGCCCCGTTGTCTGCCCATCGAGGCCATACCGGCTTTCACCGAGGCCAAGCGGCGCATCTTCATGACGGCAACGCTTGCCGACGATTCCATCCTGGTCTCTGACTTCGGTGCCGGGCCGGAGCTGGTCGAGAAGCACATCACCCCAAACGTCGCCAACGACATTGGCGACCGCATGATCCTGGTGCCGCAGGAAATCGACCCCAACGTTTCGGAGGCGGAGCTCAAGGCATTCGTCAAGAAGAAGTCCGCGCACTACAACACCGTCGTCATCGTGCCTTCGGACTTCAGAATGAAGTTCTGGGCCGAGGTCGCCGACCTGGTCGTGAAAGCCGACAACCTGGAGGCTGCTGTCGATCAGCTCAAGGCCAAGCATGTCGGTTTGGTCGTCATGGTCAACAAGTACGACGGCATCGACCTGCCCAACGATGCCTGCCGGATTCTCGTATTGGATGGGCTGCCGCAGGCTCGCCGCTCTTATGAGCGCATCGAGACCAACATGCTGGCGGGCAGCGCGCATGTCATCGGGCGGCAGATCCAGCGCATCGAGCAGGGCATGGGCCGAGGCATCCGTGCGAACGACGACTATTGCGTGGTTCTTCTGATGGGCTCGTCGCTGACCCGCACCATGTTCACCATGGGTGCGAAGGAGATGTTTTCACCGGCCACCCGCGCCCAGCTCAAGAAGTCCCTTGAGGTTGCAGAGCAACTTGGCGGTGGCGTGGATGAACTCGACAGCGCGATCGAGGTGTGCCTGCAGCAAGGGACGGACTGGAAGAAGGTGGCGCGAGAAGCGGTGGCCAACATCGGCTACCCGCCTACCGGCACGGTCCGGCCCACGGCCGTTGCACAGCGCGTGGCGTTCGACAACGCCAGCATTCGCAACTATGCGCAGGCGGAGGACGCGTTGCAGAGGGTCATCAACCAAGTCGCTGCAAGCGAGTCGCCTGGCGTCGTGGGCTGGCTCAAGTGGCAATTGGCCGAGTACGTGCAGTTCACCGACGCCGTGCGAGCACAGCAGGTACTCAAGGGGGCGTTGCTGCTGAATCGACGCCTCACGAAACCGATCGATGGGCTGGACTACGAGAAGCTCGATGCCAAGGACATGCAGCAGGCCAACAACGTCGTGTGGGCCTTCAAACCCTACGCCGGCAAGAAGACCGACCTGCTTGTGCGGTTGAACGGTGTCCTCGACGACCTGGCTTTCTTGCCGGACAACGCGAATGAATTCGAGGCGGCCATGCAGGAAGTTGCTGCGTTCCTGGGCTTCAAGGCGCAGCGGCCGGAACTGGAGTTCAAGCGAGGACCGGATGTGCTGTGGGCCGTAGGCAATCTGCGCTACTTTGTCATCGAGTGCAAGAGCGGTGCCGTGGCGCAAAAGATCACCAAGCACTACGCCAACCAGCTCAGCGGATCGATGGATTGGTTCGGACAGCGCTACGACCACACTTGCAAGGCCACGCCGATGATGGTCCACCCGTACCGTGTTCTCGAAGCCGCTGCCTCGGGTCACGCCGATGCGCGCGTTCTAACGACTGGACGGCTCGCCGCCCTGAAAGACTCGATCCGAGCATTCTGTACAGCGGCGGCCAGCTCGTTGGAAACTCTCGACGCGGCCAAGGTTCAGAAGCTCCTCGAACATCACAAATTGACGGCGGAGCGCCTGCTGGAGACCTACACAGAGGCTCCGATGCATGGGTAACTGGCGCCAGCGCCACCATGGCGTCCTGACGATGCCGGCAGACCGCAGCAAAGCCTCGCATGAGCTTCAATACCGGAGCGTCTACGCCGAATGCTGATGGCGATTGCCGCGAATATTGGGTGTGCGGCTTTGGCAGGGGTTGCAAACAGTGAGCCAGCGAGTACGCTGCGCAGCGGAGGCTTGTGTGCTGTGCGAAAAACTGTCTTTCTCACACTTGTCGTGATTGGAGCGGCGGTCGGCTTGGTTTCGGCGACAGGCGATGATTGGGGTGTGAAGATCGTCATGTTGACCGTCGGTGCCGTCGCAGGCGCAGCGATCGGCGGTGCCGTGTCAGGCATCGCGGCCAGCGGCAGGAAGCGGTTGAGCCGTGAAGCCGATCTAGAGACTGGCCTCGGGATGCAGCCGAATGACCTGATGGACAACTACTGGCGCGACAAAGGGCGCCCGCCGTTGGTCAGTGCGCTCGAACCTGAGCACGGTCGCCATCAGTTCGACCCGGACAAGCTGTAGGCGCGACGCGCTACTTCTTGCGGATCAGGTCCTTGACCAGGTCGCCAGCGTTGTCAAGGGATGCGCTGGCATCGCTGGCCACTTGCTTGCCGGCCTGTTTGAGCAGTGACTTCCGCGATTGCAGTGTCCCGTCAGGCGCGCGCACCACATCAGACCTCGCGTCCACTGCCGCCGAGTCGGACCTGACCTGCTGCCGGATATCGGCACCCGACTCTTGAACCCCAGCGCGCAATGCGGTGGCCGCTGGCCGTTCGGTGGTCAACGATGGCCTCACATCGGCCGCCTCCACAGAGCCTCGATTTGATCTAGCCCGTGCCGCGATGTCAGGGTCAAGGTTGGTGTCGGCCGAGGCGCGGTCGTACAACGGGCGAATGTCACCGAACGAGGCGGGCAGCGCGGTGCCATCCGAGAACGTGCGATTAGGCGGGAGGCCTTGCCGCGCGAGTTCGGCCTCGAACAAGGCCATGGCTGACGCGCTGTTGCCGCCGTACTGTTCAGCGAAGCGCATGAACATGGCCAGGTTGTAGGGGTCTTGCGCGGTGTCGATGGAGATCGTCTCGCCGCGCTCACGCGCAGCCGAGAGCCGCTCCGCCATCGCCGTTCGCTCGGCGACGCTGGCGTCTGCGCGCGTCGAACGGGCCGTGGCTGTGGCCAGTCGCGACGACAAGTCTTTTGACTCTCGAGAGTCGGATGCCACAGCCTCAATCACGCTCGTGTCTCGCGACACGCGATCACCGAACTGCTTGAACTCGGCAATTTGGTCGCTCGTCAACGACCCCAGGACCTTCTGTTGCTCGGCAGAAAGGCTCGATTGGTAGTTCTTCCCAGCACTTGCTCGTGCGTCGGCTCCGGCGATCGGTGTGGACACGCCGACACGTGCAGCCGCTCCAAACGCAATCTGCGCAACCTGCGACTGAGTCAAACCGGTGCGGTCAGCCACGCTCTTGGTGATTTGGTCAAGGCGGGTTAGGTTCTCGCCGATCTGCTCGAAGCTGCTTGACGTTGTGCCCCCGCTCGAACGGATCGACCGAAGCTTCGCGAGTCCACGATTGAACGTGTCGGCGAGCACTGCAGAGCGTTCGGTGCTCGCGGCCACCGATTCACTGCGCGCGGCATCCGCCTGCCGGCTCGCCTCGGTCACATCCTGCTCGCTCACACGCATCGAAACAACCCGTGATGCATACCCCTGGTTGCGCAGCAGACTCACTGCCGTCCGACCGGTCAGTGCGTTTGCCGAAACCGTGTTGCCCGTCAGGTCGTTCTGCCACGAGCTCATGAACGCAGACGTGCGGTTCGGTGCCAACTGAAACTGGTCCATCGCCACGTTGCCCATGCTCACGTTGCCAACGGCCGCAGAGCCCGTGGTCCCCGCCAGCATGCCCTGCAGACCAGACAGCCCGCCGACCAGGGCGGTGCCGAAGTTCTCCATGCGCTTGAGCGCCGCCCACGCGATGAACGGGATGCTGATGGCCAGGTAGCCCACCACGGCCTCGCCCGAGATCGCCCGCGAGTAGATCGTCGATGCGGTCTGCAGTGACAGCGCCTTGGTGCCGCTGCCGAGGTCGGCGGCTGCGGCCAAGTCGTAGGCCGCGTAGATCGACGCCATGTAGTTGAGTACCGCGTACAGCGGTGGCCACAGCTGAATCCATATCAGGATCGCGGCATAGCCCTTGAACGCGACCATCGTCTCTCGGCCGCTGGTCAGCAGGAGCAGCAGAACGAACAGCGGGAAGAGTGCGTAGGTGATCGCCTCGATGACGTTGCGGAACACGGGCAGCGACTGCTCGGCCACCTTCCCGTAGTTCAGCCAGGTCGCGTTCTGCTGCGCCACGGCCTGGGCCCGGCCGACAGCCAGGACCATCGACGCCGGGTCGTTGACCTTCTGCCCGATGATGCTGCTGGTGTCGTTGATGGCATTGAGCACCGCGTTCTGGCGGATCAGATCGGCAGCACTCGCGGCGGCGGTGGCGATGCTGTTCTTCACATACGCTTGCTGGATCTGGCCAGCGATGGCCGCTGCGGCGGTGGCACTCGGCAAGGTCGGGTTGAGCTGGAAGGCCAGCTTGCCCTGGATGCGGGTGATCTGCGCCGGCAGGCGACCGTTCAGGTTCGTGTAGACGTTCGGGCAGGTGTCCACGGTGGTGGCACCACCGCCGGCAGACACGGTGGTGAAGCGCGCCGGGTTGGGCGTGCCCATCAGGGCCCACACGTCATCCGAGCTGGAGAAGGTTCCCGGATCGACCGTCCCGTCGATCAGGTCGTACATCGTGCAGTTGTGGATGTAGTTGATCAGGTCGGTGCGGAAGTTCGGATCCTGGAACACGACGTTGCCGGTGTCGCGGATCAGCCGGTTGCCGAACATCAGGCCGTTCTTCTCGTAGGTCAGTTCGCTCGGCAGCCCGCCGACGCCGGGGATGACCTGGAATGCGGTCTCGAACAGACCCGTCAGCGTGTGGCCGATGGTGCTGGTGACGCTGCCCAGCATCGCGATGCCGAAGGGCACGTTGGCAACCACCTTGACTGCCGAACCACCCGTCTTGTCGACGATGCCCACGGTGACGCGCGGCACGATCAGGATCGAGAACACCAGCAAGACCGTGGCCAGCCACTTCCAACCCTGCAACTTCTCGGGCGCGAACGCGTAGGCGATCAACGCGGCGACGAAGCCGCAGAAGGCCACGGCCGCGACGGCGGCCGCATAGTCGCTAGAGGCGTGGATGGCCGCGGCCGCGTTGAATATGCCGAACAGGCTGTCGGAGTTCTGATAGGCATAGATCTCCCACATGGCGTGCTCGCACTGCAGGCGCTACCGCGACAGGTAGGCCGCTTGTTGGCCCAGCATGTCCATCACGTGCTGCGGCATGCTGGAGCGAAGCTGCCGTTCAAGCTGTTCGAGGTGGCTGGAGACGGCCCGGAACGAGCCGACCTTCTGATATAGCAGGTTCTTCTCTTGAGCCAGTTGCAGCAGCATCGCTTGCGCCCGCTGCCTGACCTGGTTGGCCAGTTCGCGCTGGCTTTGCTGCAAGGTGTAGTCCTTGTCCAGCGCCGCCATGCCGACGCGCAGGTTGCGCTCCAGGAAGACGTAGGCGTAGTCGGCTGCGATCACGTCGCGGTACTGGCCGATCAGGCTATCCGACAGGCCCGAGCCCGGGATGGTCGCGCCAATCGACAGCATCTTGTAGACCGGCTCGGTGGTCTGGTTCACGAAGCCGACTTCGGCCGAGTTGTTGGGGATCGCCGCCCGTGTCGCGATCTTGTCGGCGATCGACCGCATCATGGTTTCGACACGGACCGTGAACGGTGTGTGCGTGTAGGCGGTGTTCAGCGTGACCACATCGCAATTGGTGTAGTCGTTGCAGCGCAGCAGGTGTTGCGTCACGTTGGTGCCCGCACCGGCGGCCTGGCCGTAGAGGAGGTGGGTGATCGACGTGATGGTCGGCGCCACGGGTTCCGGATCGCGGGCGGCGTCTTCGGGATAGAAGATCACCGTGCCGACGATGCTCATGATCAGCTCACGCTCCTGATCGTCGAGGTAGGTGCCGGTGCGCTGCAGCGCCCTCCAGGTCAGGTTGCCGACGAAGGGCGCCTTGTTGCGCACGTTGGCGTCACCTGACGTGCGGGCCGAAGCGAGGATGCTGGTGCGGTCCGTCGCGCAACGCCGACGCGCTGCGTCGCGGTCACTCTCCAGGCCCATCTCGATGGCCAGGTCGGAGCAGGCTTCCTGGGAGCTGTAGCCGGCTGCTTCGGCCGCCGTGCTGACGATGGCCTTGGCCGTCTCGCAGGAGTTGATGCGCGCGTTGTTGATCCAGGTTTCCAGACCCTTGGCCCATTTGGTCAGCCCGCCGAGCAAGGGCGACACCGATTCGAGCGCGAGCTGGAACGCGATACCCGGCAACGCTGCGGTGATGTTGCGCAGCATGTTCTTGAACTCGGCCGCCGAGATGTGCGAGAACGAACCGCCGAACACGTCGATGCCGCCGCAGCCTGCCTTGGCGCTGGGGAACTGGATGGCTGCGAGCTGATACACCTTGTTCGGCGCGCGCATGAACAGGCTGCCACCGGTGTAGGTGTTGAAGGTCTGCCCGCGGAAGGCACCGGGTGCGGTGTAGTTACCGATGGATCCGAGGCTGTTGAACATGTTGTTCACCTCGGCGTTGAGGTCGCCGGCGCGCAGGGTGGCCGGCGACACCACGAGCACGGCGGCCAGTGCCGCGGCAAGTGTGCGCTGGGCTGAGGAAGGTTGCTTCGACGTGTCCATCAGACGCTCCTGCGCGGGCTACCGAAGGGCGGCCTGCGATGTGGAAATCGATGGCGGCATCTCGGCGACCTGCGACGAGACGAGGGTGATCCGCTCCAGCAGTTGCGCTTCGGACAGCACGCCGAAGCCGATGGGCGTGATCTTTCCGGTGAAGGGTTGGGCGAGGTACACGGCGGGCACCTGGGTCACCTTCAGCGTGGTGGCGATGCCGTTGTCGCGGCGAGCGTCCGGGAAACCGGGCATCGACCCGCCGTCCACGCTGATGGCCACCACCTTGATGCCGTGCCGCACCTGGAAGGCCTCCAGCGTGGGCGCGAAGGCATGGCAGTACGGGCAGTCGCTGCGAAAGAAGAAGAACAGCACATGGTCGCGACCGAGCGCGCCGATGGACTCCGAACGCTGCGCCATCTGCTGTTGTTCAAACACCTCCAACGCCTTGGCGTTCACGGGCCGGCCCTGCAGTGTGGGGTCGAGCTCGGGTGTGGCCCACGCGACCCGCTGCGCCATGTCGGCGAAGGTGGAGGCCCGTGCGACCACCTTGGCCTCCAGCTCCATGTAGCGCCGGACGTTGGCCTCGGTCGGCCGCATGATGGCGATGGCGCGGGTCTGTTCGACCTCCTTCTGAAGGCGCTCGAACTCGGTGATCTCGGGCGGTTTGGTCGCCGCCTGTTTCGGCGTCGAGCCGCTGCTCCTGGGTGTCGCCTCGCGCCGCGGCAGGGCCTCGGGTTCAGGGTCTTCATAGAAGTGCCACCCACGCCAGGTGTCGGACCAGTAGCGCGATGAGCCGTCCTGCGCCTGGGCCGCGGGCGCGACAAGGGCGGCGAGAACCCACAAAAACCGGAACAGCCTGTGGCTCATGTGGGAGGCCTCATGACAGCGACTTCGGCGGCAGGCCGTCGCGGCAATAGTTGATGCCGAAGTCGATGGTCTGTCTGCGTGGCGCGGCAGCGCCCGGCAACTGCACGCCTTCCTGCCAGAAGCGCACGTTCAGGCGGCTGCAGCCGGCCTGGGTGTAGCGGCGTTCGGTTGTCACGTCGATGTAGATCGGCGACGTGCCCTTGAATTGCCGCGTGATGGCGTCGGCGATCTCGCCCACCAGCACGCCGCGAGACTGACCGTCAGGCGCTTCGATGGCCGCGATCAGGAGAGGCCGCGCGTCCTGCACCGGCGCGCGGTCCTGTGCCGTCGCGTTCGACGCCACCAGAGCCGTGACAGCCAGGCAGGCGAAGTCGGAGGATTTCATTGGCATCTCCCTTGGCCGTAGTAGCAGGTCGGGATGCGGCTGGCGCCGTTGCCCTGCAGCGTTGCCAGGTTCGGCAGCGTCGGCACCAGCGAGGCATAGAACTCCGACAGATCCATCGCCGCGAAGTTGAGGGATTGCAGTTGGGCGACGGTGAAGCCCGAGCAGTCGGCGCTCTGCGCGCCACCCCAGCCCTTGCCGATCTGGGCCCGGCCCTGTTCATTGACGATGCGCGCGAGCATCGAGTTGAAGCAGCACTTGGAGGTGGTGCGTTCAACGCACGAGACGCAGACGCCCAGCACGCGGAAGCACGAAGAACACCAGGTGCCGATCGTGTGGCAGAGCTTCGCGCCTTCCTTCATCGCGAGCTTTCCTTCGTTCTCGTTGCACGACATCATCGAGAGGATGATGTAGATGATCACGGCGATGACCAGCGACCACGGGTCGAAGGCGACGACGAGGTTGGTGCCCGAATACACCACGGTGGAGCCGGCGGGAATCGCGGCGCCGTTGACGGCGACGGTGACGCCGTAGGTGGTGAAGGTGCCACTGAAGCCGGCGCCTGTGAGCAGTGCCGACATGCCCTGGTACAGGAACTGCCGGTTCTCGCTGTTCATCAGCACGTCGTACACCAGGCGGGAACCGGAGCCGAACATGCTTTGGTTCGTCATGCCGGCCCCTGCGCCGTCGGCGTAGCAGCAGTTCTTCAGCAGGCGGTCGCGGCAGCGGTTCTCTTCCCCGTCGAACACCTGCATCCGGTCGCTGTTGATGTAGACGCCGGCCTCGCGGCCCGCCTCCAGCATCGACATGCTGCGTGCGAAGTCGGGGTCATTGGGGGCGGCGATGTTGTAGCAGTTGCCGTCAAGGCAGAACACGTTGGTCGGGCAGTTGCTGGCGCTGGTGACGGTCTGGGCCGGCACCGGGCAGGTGTAGCCGTCCTCATAGACCTCACACACGCCGGTGACGGTGTTCGTCTGTCTGCAGACCGATGTGGTCGCGGTGCAGCCTGCGGCGACCAGCGGGGCGCATTGATCCAGCAGTGCCGCGCTGGTGCAGCTCATCGTGCTGGTGTATTCCCAGCAGTCCCGTGTGATGGACACGCCGTCGATCACCTTGGTCGCCGGGCCGTCGGTGCACACCGGGGCGGTGCTGACTGTGCAGCGCCCGCCGGCGGCCAGCGCCGGGCATTGGTCATCCCAGCGGTCCGTCGCGGTCACCGCGGTGGCGGGCCGGGTGTAGCTCAGCGCCATGGTCGGTATCGGGCCGTAGGCAGGGTTGGCGGTCCAGCCGACGACCGAGCGGTCAGCGTCAATGTTCCAGAACGACCCGGGCACGGTGCCTGTCACGTCGATGCCGGCATAGGGGGTCCAGCCACCGGCCGGCGCGTAGCACTTGGCGCCATCCAGTGCCGTGGTGGTGCAGCCGCTGTCGCCGGAACACACGGTGTCCTGGATGTTGTCGCCGCTCTGCGTGCCCGCACGGCAGGCTGCGTACACCTTCAGGAAGGGCTCGACACTGGTGCAGGTGTAGCCCGAGTCGCCGCCGCCAGTGCACGTCTCCAGCGAGTCGGCGGCGATCATGGCGGTGAGGCTGCAGGCGCTGCCTGCGCAGGACTTGTTGGCCACCCACACGCCAGTGCGGATCGGCAGACCGGTCATGCCGGAGTAACTGGTCTCCAGCACCGCCACCATCTGCGGGAACACGACGGGGGTGGTCATGTCCACGTCGAAGAAGCTCAGCGGCGCGCTGTCTTGCGTGACTCGGAAGTGGTGAGCCGTGTCGGGTCGATCCGGCAGGCATTGCACACCCAGCCCCGAGCGCCCCGATGCGGCGGTTGCAAACCAGTCGCCGGGGTTGCAACTCGTGGTTCGCTCGGTGGCGACGGTCAGCGAGCGAGTACAAAGGTAGTTGCCTACGCCCTGGTAGCGCAGGCAGGTGCGAGCCTGCGTGGTGGGCGGCAAGCTGGTGACCGTGGTGGTGCAACCGCTGTAGTAGGCAGCCAGGCCGCCCAGCACGCTGGAGGGACTGCGCCCGATATCGCGGGCCGCTGCTACCGCCGGGTCAGTGGCGGTGACGGCGGGCCTTGGCGTATTGGCCGACGTGACGGCGCCGCGCTGGGCCTGACACACGGGGTCATTGGGCAGCGTCGCGCACATCGAGAGGCGTGCGCTGCCCTGCGTAGCGAGGTTGGGTTGCCGGTAGTAGGCCGCCTCGGGCGGCGCGGTCGTGTAGCCCGGCACCACCGCCGTGGCGTTCGGTGCCGTCACGCTGCCGCGCGCCACCGGGTTGGCGGCTTGTCCGGCCGCGACACCCTCCTCGTGCGGGCCTGCGATGGCGGAGGTCTGCGTCGTGACGAAGCAGAAGACCGTGAACCAGATGACAAGCTTGCGCACGATCAGCTCCCCGTGCCCTTCAGCCGCCCGAGGAACCCGCTGGCATCGCGGGCCAGGCGTGGCGTCGAGCGCTGGATGAATTCGAGGGCGTAGTCGAGACTCACGTCACCGGCGGCCAATGCGAACTGATCGGCGGCGAAACAGGCGGCAGCACCGCAAGCGCGGGGCTGGGCGCCGCCCTGCAGCAGCACGAACGAAGGTGTCCGCGTCACCGCGAAACGGTCGAAGGCCTGCGGGTCGATCTGCACAGACACCTGACGGCTGCCGATCAGGCGCTGAACACGCTCGACCGTGTCGCGGAGCGAGTTGTTGACCAGGCCGCGCAAGACCAGCGATGCGCGCGCCCGTGCGGCCTGGTCAACGAGGCGGGCGAGCGTGGGCTCGGGCATCTCGAAGCTGATGAAGATCAGCAGCCCCGGCACTGCGTTCGCCTTGAAGGCGGGTTGACCTGTCTGGACATCGAAACCTTTGGCGATGGCCTCGAGGTCGAGCGGTGTCCGGGCCACCGGCTGGGGCAGTGCGTCCACCCTGGGCGTGGACGGCACGGGCACACGCGCCAGGTCCGCATCCGATGGCGGCCGATGTCGCTGCCGCGCCCGCTCGAGATCACGGTCGGTAACCACCGGCTGGGAACGGCGAGCGCGTTCCATGTCGGCCTCGGTGACGGCTGGTGTGGCCTGGGCCCACGCGCCCGCGCAGCACGTCAGCGCAATGCTGGCCATGGCAGCGTGGGAAGCGCCGCGTGGGCGCTCGGCGACATCAGTAGCCCACACAGCAGTTCCTCTTGCGAAACAGCATGAAGGCGAAGTCTTCGCCGCGCACCGGGTATTCCTTGCCGGCGCCCCAGACGATGGTGCTGCGGCCGAAGGGTTGGCAGCAGCGTCCGCCGTCTTTCGCGGTGTTCGCAACCGGGTAGGTGAGCTGGGCCTTGTAGGCCGTCTTGTCCATTGCCGGCAGGAAGTACGGCCCGCACAGCCCTGGCTTGCCATGCCAGCCCCAGGCCAGCAGCTCGCGGTGCATCTTGGCGGTCAGCCGCTGGGCCAGCAGTTCGGCCGTGCGCACGCCGCCCATGTGGTACGGCACATGGCCGTCGAAGGGGTAGATGCCACCCTGGCAGCCGGCACACCAGAACATCTCGGCGATGCCGAAGCCGGCGGTGGCGGCCACGCAGTCGGCGGCGCACGCGGCCACCGCGATGGGGTTGGCAAAGAGCACGGCTTCAGGGTTGAGGATCAGCGTGAGCTCATCGTCGTTCCACAGCGGATCGACTTCGGTCAGGTAGGCCAGGTCGAATGAGCCACGTTCCAGACACGGGAAGTCCGTCACCACCTCAAGCCAGTACAGCACCGGGTTCACATAGAAGTGGGCCTGGTAGAAGCTGCCACCGTCACCGTCGCCTTCGGCACGTGTGAAGCGTGCTGCGGCAGGCGCCGAGATGCCGGGATCGAGGTCGATGCCACCGAGCGACGCCAGGCAGAAGGGCTTGCGCACCGCCTCGACGTGGCGCGCCGGCTCCCAGAAGCCGATCGACAGGCCGATGGTCGGGTTCACGCCGCAACTGCAGACCGGGTTCGACGGATTGGCGATGTCTTCCTGAGCATCGAAGTTGGCGACGGTGGCGCTGCCGATGCTGATCGGCAGGATGCAACTCCAGCAGATCTCGGTGATGGGGTTGGGGAACCTGCCGGTGCAGGTGAGGCTGTCGGCGGCCTGGGTGAGAGGCGACGCCAGCGTCAGCAAGCCGGCGAGCACGGTCGCGAGCATGCGGCGGACGGCCTTCATGGCAGCACCACCTCGTCAATGCGCAATCGCGCCCCTTCCTGCGACACGAGGGCTGGCACCTGGCGGATGCCGAAGCGGCGCGTCAGCGTGCCTTGCTGGTCGTAGTAGACGGGGATGCGCCAGGCCTTCATCAAGTCCAGATACGACCCGCCGGTGAGGATCGGCTTGACCTTGCCGGCGTACCTCGCCATCAACTCGTGGGCACGGGTCACCTGGCGGCGGTCACGGGCATCGAAGAAAAGCAGGTGCTTGGACAGCGACACCACGTCCAATGGGTTCTTGCGCGTGCCCGCCGCGAACAAGAGTTGGCCGCGTGCATCCGTGATGTTGCGGTCCAGCGTAAAGCTGGGGTCGAAGTAGAAGGTGCGGGCGGTTGCCGTGGGCTGGAGGCCTGAGACGGCCTGCGGCCGGTTGACCGCGTCGATCCCACGTGCCTGTGCTTGTTCGATGAGCTGCTGCAGCTCGCCACTGCGTTCTTTGTCACGCAGGCGCTGCTCGATGAAGTTCAGCAGGTGCGGTTCGCCGATCCCGTAGGTGGGCCCGATGGCCCCGAGATCGGCTGCCTGGGCGACGCTCGCGCCCACGAGCAGAGCCCCGGCAAGATGCGGAAGGCGGATCGTCTTCACCGCACGCTCCGTCGTTCACAGGTCACGCGCTGCCCGAGTTGGGCGAGCGCCTTCGCATCGCGGAGATGACTCGCGCGGATCATGCCCATCAGCACCGGGTCACCGTCACCGTCGGCCATGGCCTGGCGCAGTTCGGCCGTTCGCACGGGCCGGCCGCAGCGTTGTTGAAAGGCTTGCAGGTAAGCCTGGGCACCCTGTTGCGCGGCCGGCGAGATCTGGGCCAGCAGGGCGAGGTAGTCGGCCAGTGGCATGTCGTCGGTGACGGGCAGGGTGGCGACTGGCGCCGTTTGCGCGTGCGTTGGAGAGGCCATCGGCCCGACGACGGCTAAAGCCATGGCAAGGAGTGCGACGCAAGGCTTCACGATGAGCCCTCAGAACAGCGGCAACACGGTGCCCAGCACCTGCTCGGCCCGCACGAGCCCGCTCGCGCGGTAGCGGGAGTCGAAGGAGTCGGGGCTGGTGCCCTGCACGTAGTAGTGGCCGGGCGGGATGACCGTGGCCGCGATGGGCTCCAGCGGGCGACGGTCGTGGGCGTGTGTCTTGGCCTGGCCGACGAACTCGCCGTTGATGGCGACGATGCGGCCGTCAACGGTGAGCGCATCACCCGGCATGCCGCGCACGATCTTGAAGAAGGGCTGGCCCCGCAGGCCGGGGTAGGCGGCCTGCGCTTCACCCGCGAAGGCGAAAACCACGTAGTCGCCACGCCGCAAGGTGTGCGGGCCGTACTGCACCAGCGCGACGCTGTAGGGCAGGCTCGGCGTCCAGTTGAACAGCACCGGCACGCGGGGTGTCGGGTCGATGAACACGCGGGCGTAGGCAAAGGCCCAGACCGCGAAGACCGGCGCGTACAGGTACCAGCGCGCCCGCATGTGACGCAGGAAGTCGGCGAAGTTGGCGACGAACCTGATGGCCAGCGTCTTCATGGCGCCTCCAGCTTTCGTTTGAGGTGCGCGGTCAGGTCCAGCGTGCGCGGCGTGGGGCCCGCCACAGCGCTCTTGAGCACCACCAGGCAGGCACAGTCGCGCGGCAGCTCCTCCAGCGCGACCGGCAAGCGCTGCGAGAAACTGCGTGCCATCGCCATGGCCCGCTCGCGCTCGATGTCGGAGCCGGCCTTGGTCAGGATCAGCGTGAACTGCGCTTCCTTCTGCCGATAGACCTCGCCGACGTCGACCACGCCGATGAGTTGCCCGGGCCGGATCACCAGGCGGTCGTACGCCGCCAGCGTGCCGAAGACGATCAGCACCGCCATCAGGGCGTTCAGCAGCACGGCTTTCATGTCACATGCCCCCGGCGGCGCAGAAGCTCGGCGATGGCCTCGTCGATGCTCAGGCCTTGTGCGCGCAAGTCATCGATCGGCGCGTTGTCCTCCAGCTTGTTGGAGAACAGCAGGTGCGTCGCCGGGTCTAGGATGTTGCGTGCCACGCCCTCGCCGACTGGCGACGAGATGTAGACCTCGGAGAACACACCCGGCTCGGTGCGCAGGGAGTTCAGCAGCCGCTTCTTCGGCTCGTCCATCGACAGCCGCCCCTTGCGGTCGAGCATCTCGATGGACTCGGGCTTCTGGCGCAGCAGGAAGACCCAGTCCGAGCAGTTGAACGCGGCCTCCATCTGCGCCGAGCCGTAGTAGTCGTCGGCGCTCTGAGTGGCGGTCCCCAGCGACCCGCCGTATTTGCGCGCGCGCCGGGCGGCTTCCTCCACCACCGCGGCCTTGACTGGGTCGTCGGCGCCGATGTCGCCAAGCTGCTGCTTGAGCTCGTCGATGAACAGCACCTTGCGCCGGTTGCGCGTCAGGTACATCTCGCCGGTGATCTGGTGCAGCAGCAGGATGTTGACCACCGCGTGCAGGTCGGGCCGGCGCTTCAGCTCCTCGTTCTCGATGACGACGAAGTCGTTGTCGAAGTCGACGTTGTTGCGGCCCTCGAAGAAGCGCTCGTACTGGCCGCCCCGTGCGTACGGGTTCAGCATGATCGCGAGGTCCTTGATCCGCGGGTCGTTGAGTGCGCCGAGTTCCTCGATGGTCCCGCCCTTGAAGGCGTCGCGCAGCGCGGTGACCGTGAGGTCGTTGCCGTGGGCCTTGAACAGCTTCAGCACCATCGCCGAGATGGCCTTGTACTGAACCTCGTCCAAGGGCCGGGACATCGACGCCATCTTCGAGATGGCTGGCACCAGCATGTCGATGTCTTCGTTGATGTCGACGATGCGGGTGAACGGGTTCAGGCAGATGTCCACATCCGGCTTGAACTCGATGTAGGTGCCCTTGGCCTTGCGGCACAGCTTCTCGAAGGAGCGGCCCAGGTCCAGCATCCAGACCTTGGCGTCGATGGCGCGGTAGGACCAGGCCATCTCGTTCATCAGCACCGACTTGCCCGACCCCGGCGCGCCGATGATCGCGAAGTTGTAGTTGCCCAGGTCGTTGTCGAAGATGTCCAGCGTCATCAGCTGGCCGCGCCGGCCGCCGAACACCAACGCCGGGGTGCGCGTGCCGCGCCACTCGGCGATCAGCGGCGCCAGGTGGATGGCGTTGGCCATGGTCTTGCGCGAAACGCGGCGCATCTTGGCCAGGTCCTTGTGGAACTTCTCCGAGAGAGTCATCGGCAAGCTGGCCAGCAGTGCCTGCCGATGCATGTATACGTCGGCGTTGAGCTGGAAGCCCCGGCCGCGCCAGATGGCGTTGGCGGTTTCCTGAGCCGCCACCGCCTTGTGCGGCGGCGTGAAGATCGCCAGCTGGTGGTAAAGGCTCACCAGGCTGCTGCCGATGTCGATGGCGTTGGCCGCCGCCGTCCAGTCTTGCAGCTTCTTGCCGACGTCGGGCATCACGTCGGCCATCTTGCTCTTGGCGTTCTGCGTCGCCCGCACATGGTTGGCGGTGACGACAGACTTCATGACGTTCGGGTCGAGCACATGCACGCCCATGGTCAACAGGAAGGGTGCGCTGTACTGCAGGGCCGGCTGCATCAGGTCGCCGATCAACGAGCCCATTTGCCACAGCGCAAATCGTTCGGGGAAGGACTTGATCGAGTAGAAGCGCGCTTCGAGCACGTCGTCGCCGCCTTCCTTCCACAGGGTCAGGCCACCGGCGTGCGGGTCCTGGATGGTGTCGAAGTCGATGATCTGGTCGCGCAACTCGCGGCCGTCGTCGTAATGAAGATTGGGCGCATCGGTCTGCGAGATGCGGTCGGGGTTGGTGAACAGCGCGCACCAATTGATCAGGTCGGCGGCGTCGCACACGCGGTTGGGTAGCGACGCCGAGCGCAGCGTCGATGCCATCGACTCGCGCAGCGCCATCAACTCGTCGCGCCGGGTCAGGTCCTCGGCGTCGGCCGCGATCGCCACGCTCATCATCAGACGGAAGTCACGGATCGTGTAGTGGAAGCCCGATGTCAGCGATGTCTGCGCACCTTGCAGCAGGTGGCCGACACGCTGGCGAGCGAGGCGGTGGAACAGGTTGTCGTTGCGCGCCGGCCGTCCCCAGTGCTTGGCCTTGTCGGCTTGGTCCACGTCTTCGACGCGCAGGTTGGCGTAGCGGCGCAGTTGGTCACGCAGGTGCGGCGAGGCGAAGAGGTGGAACTGGATGCCAGTGCCGGGCGGGCAGGTGGAGTACAGCGAGATCAGCACCTCGGCCATGCGCTCGTCGGCGCCGGACTGCGGCATCACCTCGAGCATGAAGCCCATGCTTTCGCGGTTGACGAACAGCTTCTCGGCACTCAGGTAGGCGGAGTAGGGCAACCACGCCGCGAACTGCTCGGCCGGTGTGTCCTGCGTCTGGCCAAAGCCGAACAACGACGGGCGTGCGGGGCGGCTGACCAAGGGCTGGCGGTTCGGGGCGTCGGCGTGCATGGCGTGGCCTCAGTCGCTGGTGTCGGGCCGTGTGGGAGGCAGCAGGCCTGGCAGCGGGTTCTCGGCGGTGGGCAAGCGCGGCGCACTGCGCGGGTTGGCAGGCAGCGCGGTTCCTTCCCTGGCCTCGCCGGCGGTGCTTCGCGGTGGCGGTCGCAGCGGTGCATACGCATTACGGATCTGCCGTTGTGCGTGTTCGATCAGCCACCGGCCGCTGTCGATCTGCACATAGACGTAGCCCTGGTCGTACAAGTCGCGGTCGGCGTCTTCCCAGGGCTTGAACCACAGGCGCAGGATGCGCGCCGACGAGCGCAGCGGCGCCGGTGAAACCGAAGCGGCGGCGAGCGGCGAGCGCACCTCCGTTGACGCCAGGCTGCCTGGTGCGGGCTGCAGCGTGCCGCTCGCTTGCGCGGACGGCGCGGTCGGGCGTGAACGCTGGCTCGGCAGGTTGTTGTGGATCGCGTTGGCATAGGTGCCGGACACCGAGTCGCAGGTGACGCCGTCCGGTGCCTTGCAGGCGTAACTGGAACTGCCACTCAGCCCGGACATGCTCGTGCAGCCGGCGAACAGGGCGGCCAGGCCAATCCATGGCGCGAGCCGTGGGAGTGGAGACGCGGCGCTCACGGCCGGACCTCTTGGCTTGCCTGGTTCAGGCGCGCTTCGAGCACGGCGCGCTCGACAAAGCCGTCCGTGCGTGAGCCGTCGGCCCAGAACAGCGTCGGCGTGCCCTGCACACCCAGGCGATGGGCCAATGCCAGATTGCGATCCACCGGGTGCTCGCAGGTGGACGACGTGCTCAGCAGTGAGGCGTCGCCTTGCAGCATGAAGCGCCGCCACGCAAGTTCACGGTCCGCGGCACACCAGATCGCGATGGGCTTGTCCTGCCCCTGGAACGGGACCAGGAAGGTGTACACGGTGATGTTGTCGATGCCGGCCAGCTCGGGCTCGAGCCGCCTGCAGTACGAGCAGGCGGGATCGCTGAAGACGGCGACACGCCGCTGGCCATTGCCCCGAACGGTCTTGATCGCATCGGCCAGCGGCAGTGCATCGAAGGACACCGGCGCGGCGATTGCCGCCGCTTGCGGGTCGTTCACGCGTTGAGCAGCCTGCGCGAGCTTCGGGCCGGTCAGGTCCTTCATCGTCCGCGTGTCGAACACGCGGCCGAAAATGAAGAAGCGCGGGTTCCTGGCCGACACGTAGGCCACGTTGCCGTTCATCCAGACCTCGTACATGCCCGCTACTGGAGAACGCGACACGGCGGTGAACTCGGTGCCGGGATGGGCCTTCCGCAAGGTCGCGAGCAGCCGCATTTCGTCGGGCGTCGCGGCCAGGGTCAGCGGCGCGGCGGTGACCAGCAGCGCGCACAAACATGCGCCCAGACCGGGTGGTCGTGGCCCGTGGCGGGGCCGGTGTTCAGTAGTTGCCATCGTCGGAGGCCTCCAAATAGCGTTCACTCGGTGCCGCTTCAAAGCGGGTGTCGCGGTCGGCACCGGCGGTCATCGGCACGTCGATGCGCACGCCCTTGGTGATGACGACATCGATCTCGCGGCCGGCATCGACCTCGATCACCGGGAAGGTGTTCTCGGCCAGCTTGATGTAGTACTGCGCCAGGCGGTCCAGTGCCTTGCCGACCCCGGTGCCGAGCCCGGCGCGGTAGGCGTCGGCGCCGGATGCGCTGGCGATGGTGCCGAGCGCCGATGTGCTGTAGGTGGTTGACGACGTGGCCAGGCCCGAACCGATGCCGCTGACCACGCCGGCCAGCAGCGCATTGGCGAGCATCTGGCCCTGCTTGGTGACGAGCCGCCCGCGCATGCCGACCTTGCCGTCTTCGCCGTACACGCTGCCCTGGATCTTCACTTCCAGCGCCGCGCCGTCGGCGCGCACGCACGACAGGTTCTCGGTGCGCAGGTAGGCCCGCTCGGAGCTGATGTCGCCGTAGCCGGCGGCGATGACGAAGCAGTCGCGGTACTCGCCCCGAAACCGGTTCGGCAACACTGAGTTGTCGGACAGGCGAATCAGCACCGGGTGCGGATTCGATTGCGACTGGCCGCCGGTTGGAGCGTCCAGTCCGCCCAGCAGGGTGCCGCGCGTGAAGCTCACGGGAAGGAAGGTCGAGACCGTGCGGGCCTCACCAGCGCCAGCGGCAGGAGATGCACTGCCCGGGGCGGCAGTCGAAGCTGATCGATCAATGAGCGTCACACGTGTGATCGCCGGTGCTGGCGGTGCGGGTGCGGCCATCGGTGCCAGGGGCGAATTCGGCATGCCCGGCGGCATCGACCCAGGCGCCGCCAGACGGGACGACGGCGGAGGCGGCAACGGAAGGCTTGCAGCCGGCGGCAGCGGTGCGGCCACCGGTGCCGGAGGCGGCGGCGCGACAGCTGGTGTCTGGGCCGCCAGAGCCCCCTGTGAGGCCGATGTCAGGCGCTGCTCCAGGTCCGAAAAGCGCTGCATCGTGCGGGCCTCGAAGGCCTGGCGATCCTTGTTGAGCCGACCCTGCTCTTCGCGCTCGTTCTCGTACTGCGCCAGCTTGCTGCCGGCCGTGCCGACCCACTGGTCCACCGGGTTGACCTGTTGACCGGGCGGCATTACGCCGATGTTGGTCACCGCGCTCGGGTTGCCGCCGGCGGGCTTGGTGCCTTTGTCCTTTGGCGCGTTGTCAGTGAAGGAGAAGATCAGCCACAGCATGCCGATGCCGCCCAGCAGAATGCTGGCCAGCGTCGCGTACTGGCGCTGCCTGGGCGACAGTCGCCCAAGCGCGCCGCGCAGCGCAACGACGGGGCCGCTGCCGGCCGCGCTCATCGCGCACCTCCGCGGCGGATGACGAACACGTTGGTGCTTTCGCCGGGGCGCAGGTTGTGGTTTTCCACGGCGACGCCGACCACCTGACCGCCGGCCGGGCTGTCCTCGCGGTCGAACTCCTGTTCGGCCAGCACCATCACAGCCGAGCTGATGTTCTGCAGCAGGTACTTCTCACCCAGCAGACCGCGGCCTTCGTAGCGCCGCATCAGCGAGAACCTGGCCTCGGCCCACAACTGGATCGGCCGGCTCACTTCGTCGACACGCATGTCGCTGGGCACGCGGTCCGAGGCCATCGCCACCAGCATGGCTTTCATCGCGCGCACGTGGTTCGCCGACGGGCCGAGCGGGCCCGTGTTGCTCACGCCCGATGGCGCAGCCTGGCGCGGCGTCTTGTCGCGAATGACGATGGTGTCTGCCGGTGTGTCCGAGCGACGCAGCACCAGCGTGTAGGTGGCCTGCGCCGATGAGATGAACAGGTTGACTGGCTTGGTCGATTCGCCGACGGGGCGGATGTAGATCTCGCCCTTGTCGCGGTCGCACTCGAGCACGATCTCGCCGGCCGGGTTGGCTGCCGGTGCCACGATGCCCGCCCCGGGCGGCCCGACGGCAGCGCCGCCGCAGTTGCTGGAGTGGATGTTGCCGAACACATCGGTGATCGGTACGCCTTCGATGCGGATGCGCGTCGGCTCCTTGATTGACAGGATGGCTTCGATGGCAACGCCGTCACGCGCGTCGAGCACCTGCAGCGCTCGGGCTGACGGGCAGGCCAGCGCGCCGACGAGCATGCCTGCGACCGCGATGGCATGCGGGTACGTGTGGCGCTCCCACCGGACCTGAGTGACAAAACAGCTACTTGGCCGCATGGTTGATCTCCTTGAAGGTCTTCAGGTGCATGCGCCCGCCGCTGTAGCTGAACTCGACCAGGTAGGCCTTCAGGTCGTTCGCGGTCTCCAGGCCGTTGACCTGGGTGCGCAAACGCCCGCGCACGACGACGGTCTGCGCGTCCTCGCTGGGCACCAACTGCTGCGGCATGAAGAAGGTGCTGGCGTTGATGCGCTTCAGGCGCGCGGCCTCCAGGTCCTGCCGCGTCCGCAGCTCACCGTGCTGCTCGGGCTCGACATAGCCGAGCAGGATGTCCTTCTTCCAGTCCACCGAGGCCGGCGTCACGTCGAGCACCAGCCAGGCGATGAAACTGCCCATCTGTTCCAGGTACTCGCTGCTGGCCTTGTCCCGCGTCACCCAGAACGACTTGTTGATCGATGGCGGCACGACCACCGTGCGCACGCTGCCCAGCAGGTTCAGGATCACGACCAGGGCCAGCACATGGCCGCCGGCCAGCGCACCGACGGTCAGCGCCAGGCCGCGGTTGCGCCTGCGCATGTCCTTGATGTCGCCGTTGAGCCGTTCGAAGTCCATGGCTTGCTCCGCGGAGGCTCAACCCACCATCCGGCGGATGTGCGACGGCGGCGTGGCGCGCATCGCGGTGATCGGGCTGGTCGGCAGATGCCAGTACAGCCAGTGCATCGCGAAAGCCGGGTGTTTGTCGGCCTTGATGCGGGCGATCCAGCGCGACGTGAAGATGCCCGTCGCGATGCACAACACGAAGGACACCTTCGAGCCCGACATGTAGCCCATGAACAGGCCGAACAGCAGCGGCGCGGCCACGTCCACGTCCCAGAAACCGATCTTCCACTGGTCGTCCAGACGACGCGGGATGTAGGTGTCGGCGTACATGCGGCCTCCAAATGTCCGGGATACCGCCGCTTCAGATCACCGCGCCCATGATCGCGCCCGCGATCACCAGGCCGACGGCGGCGAAGATGGCGAGTCCCACGTAGAACAGCACTGGGCCGAAGTTGCGCAGTGCCGACAGCGAGATCAGTGCGACCACGAAGCCTACGAAGCCGACCAGCGCCTTGATGCCGGGCCCGAGCGCGGCGATCTGCGTGAGCGCCGAAGTGAGCGGGCCGGTGATGCCGGTGAAGGCCACCAAGTCGAGGGCGTGGCCCGGGAAGGCCACGCACAGCCCCAGGGCGAGCAGTGTGAGCAGGGACAGAACGGCCAGCGGGCGGCGGGCAGCGTTGCGGAACGTGGACGGGGAGACGAGAAGTGCGGTGCTCATGAATTCCTCCAGAAGTGAGTTGGAGCGTGGGGTGGGGTGGCTGCGGGTGGTGGCGGGTGTTGAGGGACGACTCGACGTGGCGCGCGTCACAGGCTCTCGGCGTCGCGCTCGAACACGATCTCGACGCGGCGGTTCAATGCCCGGCCCTGAGGTGTCTCGTTAGAGGCCGCGAAGCAGCAGGCGCCCTGCGCTTCGAGGGTGACTGCCGGGGCCAGGGGCGGGTGGCGTGAACGCAGGTGGTCGCGCACCGCGTTGGCGCGGGCGGTGGCAAGCCACTGGTTGCTCTGCCGCGGACCAACGCTGTCCGTGCGGACACTGATGGCGATGCGCCGCACTGTTGCCAGCGGCTCGGCCACCTCATCGATCAGCGCGCGAGCAGCCAGGCTCAGGCTTGCATCACCGAAGGCAAAGTGCACGACCACCTGCCTGGTCAACAGTTCGCCGGGCGGGGCAGATTTCGCTTTGCCCAAGGTAGGTGCGCTCGGCCCCGCATCCCCTGGGGCCAGAACCAAGGCTTCGCCTTCGGACAGCGATGCCGCGGTGTCCATCGGCTGGCGAGCACCGGCGGAGGGTCGTGCTTCCAGTGCCAGGGTCTTGGGGGTGACGGCGGGGCAGGCCGGAGGCAGGCAACGTGCAAACGCGGCTTGCCGGCCGAATTCGACCTGGCTGATCCGTCCCGTGGAAACATTCGCCGAGCGCGAGGCTGGTGTCGTCGCGGCGGCAGGCATGCGCATGGGCGAACTGCACGACGATGCGAAGGACGCACCTGCGGCGATCAAAGCCAAGCTGCCGATCCAGCGGATGCCAGCGCGCTTCAAGGCGACACCCGCGCGGTGAGAGTGACTGGCGGGACGGTGGCCGCCTGGCCCGCGCCTCGGGTGGCGGTGGCAACCCGTGCCGCGACGGGCGCGGTCGAGCCAGGCAGCTTGCGATATACCTGCCACGCATAGCGCGATCGCGCCTCAACGCATGCTTGTCCCTTCAGTTGCGAGCAGGCGGCGTTGTAGGCTCCGACCGCGTTCCAGGTCACGCCGTGCCGCGCGAACGTATCGGCGAGCAACCACGCGCCGACCTGGATGTTCGTGCAGGGTTCGTAGAGTTGCGCCTCGGTGATGCCATGGCGGGCCAGGGCGCCGAGATGTGAACTGTTGATCTGCATCAGCCCGATGTCGTACGAGCCGGTGCGCTGCAGGTGCGAGCGGTTCACCGCGCGCGGATTCAGGTTCGACTCGACCCGCGCAATGGCATAGAGCAGGTCGGCCGCCAGGCCGTAGCGTTGCGCGGCCTGCTCCCAGCAGGCCAAGGCGTGCGCCGGCACGCACAGCAAGAGAACCCATCCAATGAAGACCAGCAAGCGCATGGCTGAACCTGTCGCGGGAGTGCGAGACACCACCCGCCGTGAGGCGGGCGACGAGGTCGGGCCGGTCGGCCGGCAGGGGTCGGGTTCGGGTGAGGCCGGTGTTGTTCCGGCGAGGTCGGGTCAGGTGTCGTTGCAGCGAGGCGCCGCTGCCGCCGGCTCAGGCGGTGGGCGGGTTTCGCCAACGCGCCGAGCGTTCGGCCATGTTCAGCCGCGCCTGCCGAAGGACGATGCCGTCGGCCTCTTCCAACTGTCGGCACAGGGCCACGCAGGCAGTGGTCAATTGGTCCAGCTGGAACTTCGGGTTCGGGTGGCGATTGGCCGGCGAGCGCTGCACGGCGAGCAATAGCTCGTACTGCTGGCGCCACATCGATTCGCGCCGGCGCGGCGTCAGTGGCGGGCGCAGCACCAGCTGTGTGCCCAGAAACTCGAAGATGCGCGTCGCGGCGCCGTCATGCAGGAACACCAGCGACACGCAGGCGCTGATGAGGTCCGGGAAGCGAAAGGTCGGCGAGACGTTCTCGTCGCTGCGCAGCAGGCCGTAGAGCCACTCGTGCTCTTCGAGCCAGAGGCGGGTCTCGATGGTGTCCGGGTGCTCGGCTTCCAGGGCGCCGCGGACGGCGTGCTCCTGGCGGGCGGTGGGCATGGCGGAGAACATGGCGCATCCCTCGGGTCGGTGGCTGCTGGCGTTGCTCTGTTGAGCGCGTGACCGAAGGGTAGGGCGGGGCGCGGCGTGCGTCTCCGCGGAATGAGGGTTTTGTGGAGGGGGTTTCGAGACCAGCGGTGGATGCAGACATGCGAGCCTGTGCAGGCTGCCTGCAGGCGACGACTAGCTGTGTGGTCGCGTTGTTTGATGGCAGCTGGCGCGCCCGCATGCTCATCGACGTTCATCGACTTGCTCGAAGACCTTTCGTCCGTCGATGACGGCCGCTTCTCGATCGAATTTCAGCCAATCGAATCCCGCTCGCACCGGGCCTGAAAGATCTACGCAAGGTCCGCCTCCGCTGGGGCGCTGCAGGGCGGCGCGCCAACGAACACCAAGCCGCCATAGCCCGTCGGTTAGGCATTCACCGAGAGCTCATCGTCGAGCAGCTTCCGGCGGGTGGCTGGCGCGAAGCGAAAGCGAAAGTGTGGCCAGCTGCTCTGCTTGCCGTCCCAGCAGGCGCCGAGCAGCGTTCGAGGAGATAGGGCCCCCTCAGCGGTTTGGGCTAAAGCTTGTGTGGATGAGCCACGGATATGACGCTGTTCTGGCGTGCGGATCACAGAGTCAAACGAACGATTGGTAGAATCGTATCGATCTCAATCCAAGGACAGATTGTCATGGCAAATCGGGTGTCGGGCGCCATCGCCCGCCAACGCAGCATTCGTGGTCAGGTCGCGATCGTCGGCGCAGGCCGCTCCGAGGTCGGGCGTGTGCCGGACAAGAGCGTCATGGCGCTGGCTTCCCAAGCGGCCAAGGCCGCGCTGGCCGACGCCGGGATCAAGCGCTCACAGATCGATGGGGTGCTGACCAGTTCGGCCTTCGCGGCGCCGTTCCACCGCTTCAGCGTGGCGTTCAGCGAGTACTTCGGCATCGTGCCGACGTTCTCGAACACGTTGCAGGTGTCGG
>JADMJD010000165.1 GCA_018780805.1 Rubrivivax sp.
ACATCAAGACCGTGGTGGTCAGCTGCGGCACCTGCTACGACCAGCTGCAGGGCTACCAGTTCGAAGACATCTTCCCCGGCTGCCGCATCATCGACATCCACGAGTACCTGCTGGAAAAAGGCATCACGCTGCCGGCAGCCCAGCAAGGCGCCTACCTGTACCACGACCCCTGCCACAGCCCCATGAAGCTGCAGGAGCCGATGAAGACCGTGAAGGCGTTGATCGGCCCTGATGTGCTGAAGAACGAGCGCTGCTGCGGCGAAAGCGGCACGCTGGGCGTGACACGCCCCGACATCTCCACCCAGGTGCGCTTCCGCAAGGAAGAGGAGATCCGCAAGGGCGAAGCCGCGCTGCGGGCCCTGAGCCCCGTGGCGGCGCAGGGCGATGTGAAGATCCTGACCAGCTGCCCCAGCTGCCTGCAAGGCCTGAAACGCTACGAAGGTGATCTGCAGAACGGCCTGCTGGAGGCGGACTACATCGTCGTCGAGATGGCCCGCAAGATCCTGGGCGACAACTGGCTGCCCGAGTACGTGCAGCGCGCCAACGCCGGCGGCATCGAGCGCGTGCTGGTCTGAAGCTGGCGGCCTTCGCCCTCACATGTGAGGGTTTGCCGCGTCTTCTGCTGTGTTGTATTTCACATGCTGCACTGCAGCAACATGTGGATACCACTTGACCCCGACTGCTCACGCATGGGGGCCGGAAAACGGGCGTCCGTCCGGTACAACGGGGCACTACGGGCAAACCCTGCCTGTTTTGCCAGGAGCAAGACCCATGAAACTGAAGCCTCTCGTTGTGTGCGCCCTGCTCGCCGCCAGCGCGTCGTCCTTCGCAGCCGGCGGTTCGCTGGGTGTGCTGGACAGCACCGTGGTGGTGGGCAACCCGGCGGTGGCCGCGCCGTTTTTCTTCGACACCTACACCTTCACGCTGGACACCGTGTCTGACGTTTTTGGTGGTGTGTACTCGTTCGGCATCTCGGGTTTCACCGCCGTGCTGCAGGACGCCAGCTTCACCACCGTGGGCACGGACAGCAGCCTCGGCGATGGTTTCAGCTTCGAGGGCCTGTCGGCTGGCGACTATGCGCTGTCCTTCCTCGGCTTCAGCGAAGTTGGTGCCTACGGCGGTGTGGTCACCGCCACGCCGGTGCCCGAGCCCGAGACCTACGCGCTGCTGCTGGCCGGTCTGGGCATGGTCGTCTTCATGATCAAGCGCCGCGGTTCGGCGTGAGGCGTCGCTGACCGTCCGGTCACGATTCCATCGATCTCAAAGCGGGCTTCGGCCCGCTTTTTCTTCGGCGCACAAGGGGCTCGTACACTGCCGCACCCCTGTTCAAGCACCACCCGCCGCCCATGTCCGGACCCGCACGCACCGCGCCGCAGCCCACCGCCCTCACCGTGCACCAGGCGTCGCACCAGCTGGAGATCGCGTTCGACGACGGCGCGCATTTCCACATCCCCTTCGAGCTGATGCGCGTGTATTCGCCGTCGGCCGAGGTGCAAGGCCACGGCCCGGGCCAGGAGGTGCTGCAGACGGGCAAGCGCCACGTGGGCATCGACGACATCGTCGCCGTGGGCCACTACGCCGTGCAGCCGCGCTTCAACGATGGCCACGACACCGGCATCTTCACCTGGGACTACCTGTACAAGCTGGGTGCCGAAGCCCCCGCGCTGTGGGCCCGGTATGAAGAACGCCTGGCCGCCGCCGGCGCCAGCCGCGACGACCTGATGCCCGTCAAGGCCGGCAGTGCCTGCGGCAGCCACCATTGATCCTTTGCTGAGCAGCTGACCCCCATGGCCCAGACCCATTTTGGCTATCAAACGGTCGACGACGCCGACAAGGCCCGCCGTGTGCGCGGTGTGTTTGACTCCGTCGCGCAGAAGTACGACCTGATGAACGACCTGCTGTCGGGCGGCACGCACCGGGCCTGGAAGGCCTACACCGTGGCCGTGGCCAACGTGCAGCCCGGCGACCGTGTGCTCGACATCGCCGGCGGCACCGGCGACCTGGCCCGCGCCTTTGCGCGCCAGGTGGGCGAGCAGGGCAGCGTGGTGCTGAGCGACATCAACGAAGCCATGCTGCGCGTGGGCCGCGACCGCCTGCTGGACGACGGCCTGGCCATCCCCACCGTGGTCTGTGATGCTGAAAAGCTGCCCTGGGCCGATGCCAGCTTCGACCTGGTGAGCGTGGCCTTCGGTCTGCGCAACATGACGCACAAGGAACAGGCGCTGCAGGAGATGTGCCGCGTGCTGCGCCCCGGCGGCCGGCTGCTGGTGCTGGAGTTCTCGCAGGTGGCGGCGCCGCTGAAGCCCCTGTACGACTTCTACAGCTTCAAGCTGATGCCGCTGATCGGCCAGTGGGTGGCCAAGGACGCCGAGAGCTACCGCTACCTGGCCGAATCCATCCGCATGCACCCCGACCAGGCCACGCTGAAGGCCATGATGCAGGCGGCCGGCTTCGGCCATGTGGACGTGCACGACCTGGGCGCCGGTGTGGTGGCCCTGCACGTGGGCATCAAGTGCTGAACCTCGTCCCTGGGCTGCAGCGTCTGCGCCATCTGCGCAACTTGCGCAGCCTGCGCCGCCTGCTGCCACGCTGGCGGCGTGCCGGCGGCCCGCAGGCAGCCGCCCGCCTGCCGCCGGGCCTGGACGTGGACGAGTTCCTGCGCCTGGCGCGCCTGAGCTTTGTGCGCCTGCAGGCCGCCTGGGACGCCGCCGACCTGGCCACGCTGGAGCGCCTGGCCACCGGCCCGCTGCTGGCCGACCTGCGCGAGCAGCTGCAGGCCCGCGGCGCCGCGCTCAACCGCACCGACGTGCTGCAGTTGCAGGCGCAGCTGCTGGCCTTTGAAGAGCTGCGTGATGCTTTTGTGGCCAGCGTGGAGTTCAGCGGCCTGATCCAGGAAGGCGCCGACACCGCCGCCACCGAGTTCCGCGAGCTCTGGCTGCTCACCAAGCTCAAGCCCCATGCTGGCGAGGCCTGGCAGCTGGCGCAGATGCAGGCGCTGGCTTGAGGCTGTGGCCGTTGCCCCTTGAGGTGAACCGGCTTTGCCGGGCACCTTGAGCCGCCGCGGGAGGCGGGCTGGGCGCAGCCCGGCCCTGGGGGCGCTCAGGGCGCCAGCACCACCAGCTTGGGGAAGTAGGCCCGGTAGGGTGTGGGGTCCCGCGTCAGGACACGCAGGTTCGCCACAGCCGCATGCGCGCCGATGTAGAAATCGGGCATCGGCCTGAGCCTGGCGCCTCCCCGGCGCCGGTACAACCCAAACGCGGCGGCCGTGAGTGCAGCGCAGGTCCATGGCAGCGGTGTGCGGCGGGTGTCGTACACATCCAGCATCGCATCCAGCGCGTCGTGGTCCGGTGCAGGCACCAGCAACTCGGTGTAGATGACCACGTTGATGTGCAGCGGCGCCGTTCCGCTCAGGGACTGCAGTTGCTCCACCGACCACTCGTGGTGCCGGCTGTCAGCGTCGATGCAGTCGATCCAGATGTTGGTGTCGACCAGGGTCCCGGCCGTGCCGTCGTAGCGGGCCAGGTCAGCGGCGGGCACGGCGTGCGGCAGCGGGCGCGGACTCTTGTGCCAGATCTCCGCGCAGAAAGGCCATGATCTCGTCGGCGCCGAGCTGGCTGAATTCCGGCTTCATGCTGCCCCGGACCCGGGCCGCCGCGGCGCGCAACTGTGCGCGCCTGTCGTCCCTGATGCCGGTGCCCACCGGGGTGATCACGATCCTGCTGCCTTCCAGGCTGAACGACACCTCGCTGCCCGGCGCGACCCCGGCAGCGATGCGGATGTGCTTGGGGATGGTGACTTGTCCCTTGTCGGTGACGTGCATGTCAAACCTGGTAGGAATTCAGAGTAGGAATTTTACCACCCAGGTGGGTGGATGTATCCCCCAAGCTCGGCCCGCCTCTGTGCAGAACAGTCATCAACCGATGGTTAAACTGGCCGGCTGTATGCCTGCCCGAGGAAAGCGCATGACGCTGACGATCCGCCCCGCCCCTGCACGCATGGCCCTGGTGGCCCTGGCTGCCGCCACCTTGCTGCTGGCCGCCTGCGGTGACAAGAAAGAAAAGGGCGCCAGCCAGACAGCGGCCAAGGTCAACAAGGAAGAGGTCACGGTCCACCAGATCAACTTCGTGCTGCAGCAGCAGCGCGGCCTGAAGCCCGAACAGGCCGATGCCGCCAGCAAGCAGATCCTGGAGCGCCTGATCGACCAGGAACTGGCCGTGCAGAAGGCCGACGAGATGAAGCTCGACCGCGACCCGCGCGTGGTGCAGCAGCTCGAAGCCGTCAAGCGCGAGGTGCTGGCCCGTGCCTACGCCGACAAGGTGGGCGAAGCCGCCGCCAAACCCACCGCCGAAGAGATCAAGAAGTACTACGACGACAACCCCGCGCTCTTCAGCCAGCGCCGTGTCTACAGCCTGCAAGAGATCCAGATCGAAGCGCCGGCCGAGCAGGTGCCCGCGCTGCGCGCCAAGCTGGGCGAGGTCAAGAACATCGGCGAGTTTGTCGAGCACCTCAAGACCACCGGCCTGCGTTTTGCCGGCAACCAGGCCGTGCGCACCGCCGAGCAGTTGCCGCTGGGCAGCCTGAAGACCTTTGCCGCGATGAAAGACGGCCAGGCGCTGATGAACCCCACACCCAACGGTGCCGTGGTCGTCGTGCTGGCTGGCTCGCGCCCGCAGCCGGTGACGGAAGAGCAGGCCCGCCCCGCCATCGAGCAGTTCCTGGTCAACGACCGCAAGCGCAAGCTGCTGGAAGACGACCGCAAGGCCCTGCGCAGTGCCGCCGCCATCGAATACGTCGGCAAGTTTGTCGGCGGCGCCGCATCGGCACCGGCAGAAGCTGCGCCGGCCGCCACCCCCACAGCAGCGCCGGCCACACCGGCTGCCACCCCGGTGGCCCCGGCCGCATCGGGCCTGGATCCTGCTGCGGTCAGCAAAGGTTTGGGTCTCAAATGAACATCAACTCCACCACCGGCATCCTGGCGCTCTGCGCCGCCCTGCTGGCTGCGCCGGCCGCCTTGCCGGTGGCAGCGCAGACGGCCGCGGCCACCGCCGAATACCGCCTGGCCGCGGGCGACGTGGTGCGCATCAGCGTCTACCAGAACCCCGATCTGCTGCTGGAAGCGCGTGTCAGCGAAGCCGGCACCATCAGCTTCCCGTTGCTGGGCAGCGTGGCCATCGGCGGCCTGGGTGTCACGCAGGCCGAGAAGCTTATCGCTGATGGCCTGCGCAACGGCAACTTCGTCAAACAACCGCAGGTCAGCATCCTGGTGGTGCAGGTGCGTGGCAACCAGGCCAGCGTGCTGGGCCAGGTCAACCGCCCGGGCCGCTTCCCGCTGGACACCGCCGAGATGCGCCTGAGCGAGCTGCTGGCCCAGGCCGGTGGTGTGGCTGCCAACGGCGCCGATGTCGTCACGCTGGTGGGCCGCCGCAACGGCCAGGCCTTCCGGCAGGAGATCGACCTGCCGGCGCTCTTCCGCGGCGGCAAGCTCACGGACGACCCGCTGGTGCTGAACGGCGACACCGTCTACGTGGACCGCGCGCCCATCGTCTACATCTACGGCGAGGTGCAGCGCCCCGGCGCGCTGCGCCTGGAGCGTGGCATGACCCTGCTGCAGGCCCTGGCCACCGGCGGCGGCCTGACCCAGCGCGGCACCGAAAAGGGCATCCGCGTGCACCGCAAGGATGCGGACGGAAAAGTGCAAGTGCTGCAACCGGGCATGGACGACCGGGTGCAAGAGGGTGATGTCGTCTATGTGCGTGAAAGCCTGTTCTGAGCATGGTCAGGGCTGAACATGCCAACCAAGGTCCGCGACCTGATCGCGTTGCTGCAGGCCGATGGTTGGCTGCAGGTGCGGCAGAAGGGCAGTCACCGGCAGTTCCGGCACGCATCCAAACCCGGCACGGTCACCGTTGCGGGTTCACCGAACATCGACATGCCGCCGGGAACATTCAACAGCGTCATGAAGCAGGCTGGCCTGAAAGGCAAGGACATCGCATGAGGTATCTCGTCGTCGTTGAAGAGGGCGCCACCAGTTTTGGCGCGTACGTGCCCGATCTGCCTGGCTGCTGCGCCGTGGGCGAAAGCCGGGAGGAAGCCCTCAAGCTCATCGAAGATGCCATTGCCTTCCACCTGGAAGGCCTGCGGCTGGAGGGCAACGTGATTCCCGTGCCCCACTCGTCCGGCGAACTCATCGAGGTGGCGGCATGACCTTCGGACAATTCCTGTCAATCCTGCGCGCCCGCTGGTGGGTGGTGGCCCTGGTGCTGGGCCTCACGGTGGCCACCACGCTGGTGGTCAGCCTGCTGCTGCCCAAGCAGTACCTGGCCACGGCCAGTGTGGTGGTCGATTTCAAGCCCGATCCGCTGAGCGCCGCCGTCTTCGGCGGCATGCCCAGCCCGGCGGTGATGGCCACGCAGGTGGACATCATCGGCAGCGAGCGTGTGGCCATCCGCGTGGCCCGCGCCACGCGCCTGACCGAGAACCCGCAGATCCGCCAGCAGTGGCAGGAAGAAACGGGCGGCGAAGGCACCGTCGAACAATGGCTGACCACGCTGTTTGCCAAGAGCCTGGACATCGAGCCCTCGCGTGAAAGCAGCGTCATCCGCGTCAGCTACAAAGCGCCTGATCCGCGTTTTGCCGCCGGCATGGCCAACGCGTTTGTGCAGGCCTACATCGACACCGCACTCGAGTTGCGTGTGAACCCCGCGCGCCAGTACAGCGGCTTCTTCGACACCCAGGTCAAAGAGCTGCGGGATGCGCTGGAAAAGGCCCAGACCCGCATCAGCAGCTTCCAGAAGGAAAACGGCATCATCGCCAGCGACGAGCGCCTGGACGTCGAAAACGCCCGCCTGAACGAGCTGAGCTCGCAGCTGGTGGCCCTGCAGGCCGTGGCCGTGGAATCGCGCAGCCGCCAGGCCCAGGCCGGCGGCGCACAGTCTGACCGCACACAAGAGGTGCTCAGCAACCCGGTGATCAACCAGATCAAGACCGAGCTCAGCCGTGCCGAGGCGCGCCTGAAAGAGCTGAACGCCAAATTGGGTGATCGCCACCCGCAGGTCATCGAAGCCAAGGCCAGCATCGACGAGCTGACACGCAAGATCGACAGCGAAACCGCCCGCGTCAGCGGCGGCACCCGCGTGACGGCCACCATCAACAACCAGCGCGAAGGCGAAGTGCGCGCCGCGCTGGACGCGCAACGCAACAAGGTGCTGCGCATGAAGGCCGTGCGCGACGAAGGCCTGGTGCTGCAGCGCGACCTGGAAAACGCCCAGCGCAGCTACGACGCTGTGCAGGCCCGGCTGGCCCAGACCAGCCTGGAAAGCCAGACCACGCAAAGCAACGTCAACGTGCTGGCGCAGGCCAGCGCGCCGGTGGAGCCGTCGTCCCCCAAGGTGGTGTTGAACACGCTGCTGGCGCTGTTCCTGGGCGGCCTGCTGGCCGTGGGCACCGCACTGCTGCTGGAGATGATGGACCGCCGCGTGCGCAGCGCCGACGACATCCTCACCGCACTCGATCTGCCCGTCATCGGCATCCTGCCCAAACCCGGCGCCAAGGGCTGGCGCGGTGGCAAGGCCCTGCCTTCTGCCATGCAACAACGGTTGATGGGCCCCGGCCCCGCGGCCACGAAGGGGGCCTGACACCATGGCCAAGTTCAAGGATTCATCGGCCACCGTGGACGTTCTGGAGCCGGACGCCGCACCCGCCCCGTCTGCGGTGAACAACGAGCCGGACCGCAGCATCGGCGACATCATTGCCGAACTGCGCAACCTCAGCGCCGAGCAGGTGGAGCAGGTGCTGCGCCACCAGCGCGAAAAAGGCGTGCGCTTTGGCGAGGCTGCCGTGGCCCTGGGCCTGGCCAGCCGCGACGACGTGCTCTATGCGCTGGCCACGCAGTTCCACTACCCCTACGCGCCCGACGAACAGCGCAAGGTGAGCCACGAACTGGTGGTGCTGCGCGAGCCCTTCAGCCCGCGGGCCGAGGCCTTCCGTGCGCTGCGCAGCCAGATCATGATGCGCGTCTACAGCGGCACCGAGCGCCCCGCGCTGGCCATCATCAGCCCCGACAGTGGCGACGGCAAGACCTACACCGCTGCCAACATCGCCGTCAGCCTGGCCCAGCTGGGTGGTGGCCGCACGCTGCTGGTGGACGCCGACCTGCGCAACCCGCGCCAGCACGAGGTGTTTGGCCTGGCCAACCGGGCCGGCATCTCGGGCATCCTGAGCGGCCGCAGCGACAGCCAGGTCATCCAGCAGGTGGCCGGTGTGCCCAGCCTGTTTGTGCTGCCCGTAGGCACCACCCCCCCCAACCCGTTGGAACTTGTGGAGCGCCAGGCATTCGCACTGCTCATGCGCGAGCTCTGCAGCAAGTTTGACCATGTGGTGGTGGACACCCCCGCCGCCGCGCACGGTGCCGACGCCAGCGTCATCGCATCGCGCTGCGGTGCCGCGCTGATGGTGGCGCGACAGAACGCCAGCCGTTTGGCGGGTCTGCAGGACTTGATGGCCTCGTTTGCCGGCAGCTCGGTCAAGATGGCGGGTGTGGTGGTGAACGAGTTCTGAGCATGTCAGCTGTGGCGCCACCTCCGTCCAAGCGCGCACCCACACCGCCGGCACCCTTGTTGCCAGCCGGCTTCGACTGGCCCGTGTTCGCCATGCTGGCGCTGGGCTTCGTGCTGCTCTTCACGCCGGTGTACCGCCAGCTGGCCGCGGACATCTGGTCCACCGACGAACAAGGCCACGGCCCCATCATCCTGCTGGTCTGCGTCTGGCTGCTCTACAACAAGCGGCATGAGATCGCCGCCGCCGCAGTTCAGCCCTGGCCCGTGGCCGGCTGGAGCCTGCTGGTGTTTGGCATGCTGCTGTATGCCTTCGGCGCCAGCCAGCAGATCCTGATGTTTGCCACCGCCAGCCAGATCCTGGTGCTGGTGTCCTTGTTGCTCATCTTCCGCGGGCCCGCTGCGCTGAAGGCGGCGTGGTTCCCGTTGTTTTTCCTGCTCTTCATGGTGCCGCTGCCCGAGGCCCTGGTCGCCTGGGTGACGGGCCCGTTGAAGAGCGCCGTCTCGGTGGTGGCCACCAACCTGCTGCATGCGCTGGGTTACCCCGTGGGCCGCACCGGTGTGGTGATGACGGTGGGCCACTACCAGCTGCTGGTGGCCGATGCCTGCGCCGGCCTGAACAGCATGTTCACGCTGGAGGCGCTGGGCCTGCTCTACATGAACCTGATGAACTACACCAGCGTGCGCCGCAACGTCGCGCTGGCCGTGCTGCTGGTGCCCATCGCCTTCGGCGCCAACATCATCCGCGTGATGATCCTGGTGCTCGTCACCTACCACTTTGGTGACGAAGCGGGCCAAGGCTTCGTGCACGGCTTTGCCGGCATGGTGCTGTTCATGGTGGCGCTGTCACTGATGCTCGTCACCGACAAACTGCTGGGCCTCTTCATCCCGGCGCAAAGGGCGGTCAGGGTATGAACAGCATCCGCAGCAAGGCCTTGATTGCACTGGTAATGATGGCCGCCGCGTTTGGTGGCGCACAGGCCTGGAAGCCACGCATCCACCTGGCCGACCAGCGCGCCAAGGTGGAGCTGGAAGCCATGTTCCCCAGCCAGTTCGGCCATTGGCGGGTGGACAACAACCTGCCGGTGCAACTGATCTCCCCCGACACCGCAGCGCTGCTGAACAAGATCTACAACCAGACCCTGAGCCGCACCTACGTCAACCCGCAGGGCGAACGCATCATGCTGTCGGTGGCGTATGGTGGCGACCAGTCCGACGCCACCAAGGCGCACAGGCCCGAGGTCTGCTACCCCGCTCAGGGTTTTCAAGTCACGTCCAACGTCGATGGGGTGCTGCAAGCCGCCCCGCAGTTCGAGTTGCCCGTGCGCCGCCTGGTCACCAAACTGGGTGGCCGCAACGAACCCGTGACCTATTGGGTGGTGGTGGGCGACCGTGTGGCCCTCTCCGGCACGCAGCAGAAGATCATGCAGTTGGGCTACAGCGTACGCGGCGTCATTCCGGACGGCTTGCTGATGCGCGTTTCCAGCATCGACCCCGACGCGAAGCGCGCCTTTGCGCTGCAGGACCGGTTCTTGTCTGATCTGGTGCCGGCAGTGGCACCGGAAGTGCGGTCGCGGGTGTTTGGCAGTGGATTGCCCGGCACAGAGAAGGCCCAGCGTGTAGCGCTTGCGCCCAAGCCTGCCGCTTGAGAGCCCACCGTGTTGCCTCGCTCTGGCCGCCGCAGCGGGAGCTGTCGTCAGGCAGCCATCGTTCGTACCGCATGATGTGCCCATGCAGCTAACCCAAAGCATGGCCACCATGCCTGCCCGCCGTGCACTGGCCGATTTGGCCAGCAATGGCGTGTCGGTCGTGGCCAGGCTGTCCGCTGGCGTCGTGCTGTTTGTGGCGGTGGGCCGATTCCTCGGGCCTCAGGGCTTTGGTGAGTTCGTGTTCTCGATGGCAGTGGGCAGCCTCCTGGCCTTCTTTTGCGGTCTTGGTTTCAATCAACAAGTGCTGCGTGAAGTGGCCGCCAATCCTGCCAAGGCACAAGACATTGCAGATGCTCTTGCGAGTGCCCGCCTCTTGCTAAGCCTGTGCGTCTTCGCCGCCTCGGCTGTCGTCGCAGCGTCGATCGGCGGCCTCGGGTGGGTGGTTTGCCTGTTCACGCTGGCCTTGATGTGCGATGGCGCCGTCGAGTTTCTTTTTGCGCTCATGAAAGCCAAGGGCCGGTATGAGATCGAGGCGCGTTTTGCCACATTGTCGTCATTGGGGCACTTCGCGTTTGTCGGCTTGGTGGCGTACTTCAGCCGGAACTTGCTCAGCATCGCTGCCGCCTTTTGCTTCAGCCGCATGGTGCAACTGTTGATGGCAACCATAGTTCTCCGAACGCGCTTGGCGCTGCCCAGATTGAACAGCAAGGCCGCTGTCGTGGCGTCCGAAATCAGGGCTGGATGGGCCTACGCTTTCGATGCCGGGTTGCAAGTTGCTGCTTCCCAGCTGGACACCATCCTTGTGCGCATGCTGCTGGGCGCACCGGCCGCCGGTATCTACCAGGCTGGCATGCGCGTGGTCGTCGGCTTTCAGAACTTCTCTGTCGTCGCAGGCAATGTGTTCGTGCCGCGATTGACGCGCAGTGCGCAAGACCGCGACGCTTGGCAGGCCGTGTGCCGCCAATCGCAACGGCTCTATCTGGTTCTGGCCTGCGCAGGTGGTTTGGCGGTGTGGGCACTGGGCTGGTTTGTCACCCGATATGGCTACGGCGTCGAGTTTGCGTCTCTGCAAGACCTGTGGCCATGGCTTGCCGCACTGATGGCCCTGCGCATGCTGGGGGCCAGCTACGGCATACAACTCACGGCGTTGGGTGCTCAGTCGTTCCGAAGCCTGGTCAACCTGGCAATGCTGTTGGGGATCGTGGTGTTGATCTTGGCCGCTGCGCACCTGGGTTGGGGTGTGATGGGCGTTGTGGCAGCGATGTGCGTGGGTTCATTCTTTGTGCTTTGGGCTTACCGCATGCGAGCCCGCCGCCTGGGAGAAACAAGGTGACGCCGACCCCAGTGAACGGTTTGCAGCGCCGATCGGGCAGTGGTAGCGTGGTGTTGACGCTTGTCTCCGTGTTGTTCTTTGCAGTGGTGTGCGGCTTGGCCATTGTTGTGTTGCCGCAGCGGCTGTCCATCGGCCTCTCAGGCGTCGTTGTGTTGACGGTCATGGGCATCGCCGCCGGCTTCGCGCCGGCCATCAGAACCATCCCGTCCAAGACACTGGCTTGGGGTTTGACCATTGCGCTGGTGTTCTATTTCATCTGGCCGCGCAACGTCTTCTTGCCGATTGCCGCCTTGCCGGTGAAACATCCCCAGCGGCTGGTCTACTTGCTTTTCCTCGCCTATGCGATTTTCATCATGTTCAAGTGCAAGCCTGCACGAGAGCAGATGGTGGCTGGCTTGCGCGCCGTGCCGTGGCTCAGCGGGCTTTGGGCGGCAATGGCCGTCTGGGAGGTACTGAGCCTGCTCACGGCCGAATACAGCCTGCTGCTCGTTGGAGGTTGGTTCGTTGATCTCTTGGTGGTGACGGCACTTTATCCCCTGATGTTGATGTGTTGCCCCACTCTCAACGACCTGCGGCGGCTGATGTGGGGTTTGCTTGCAGCCGCAGCCGTGAACGTGCTCTTTGCAGTGCCGGAGACTCTGCTTCAGCGCAATCTGTTTGAGCGCTTCATCACCCTGGAATACCTGGACCCTGAGACCGCGCGCCAGATCATTGAGGCCAAGGTGCGTGGCGGCCAGTTTCGTGCGCAGGCGGCCTTCGACCATCCGCTGTTGTTTGCCGAGTATCTGGCGGTTTGTTTGCCGATGGCCGGCGCGTTTGTGTTGCGCGGTGGCCGAGGGCGTTGGCTGGCTGGCGGTTTGGTGTTCTGGTTGCTGGGCGGGCTTTATCTGAGCCACTCCCGCGTGGCCATCGTAGCCACCGTCTTGGTGGGGGTGGCCATGTTCGCCGCCCTGGTCTTGCGTGGTGCACAGGCGGGCCGGCGCAACCCATGGCCACTGATCGCAGCCTTGTTTGCCTTGCCCTTGGTACTGTTTTCCGCCGTGCTGGCCACAGACGTGGTGCAGAACGTGACGGTGGGCCGGACAGCATCGGAGGCCAGCAGCACATCGGCCCGGTTGCAAATGTTGAGTGCTGGCAGCCGGCTGGTGATGGAGCAACCCATCCTGGGTTACGGCCCCGGCATGGCAGGCCGCACGCTCAACTTCCAGAACACCTTTGGTGTGATGACACTGGACAACTACATGCTCAAAGTGGCGCTGGACTCCGGATTGCCGGCCTTATTGTTGTTTGTCTTGCTTTTGTTGGCGATGGCGTGGCGCGCGTTGTCGATAGCCGTTCGGACACTTGAGCCGCAGGTCGCCTATTTGGCGCTCGCGGCATTCGGTGCAGTAGCCGCGTTTGCGCCAATCAAACTGGTCTTGGGTACTGGGCTGAACAACATTCTCTTGCCAATTCTGATGGCTTCTATTGCTCTTATCGCGTTGAAGTTTGAGGATGGAATTGCACTGCGCACTGCATCATTCAGATGAGCCTCAAGCCGATTCGAGTTGGTTTTGCCTGGCAAACACTTACATCTGAAAACTTGGGTGTGGTGGCCCTCGCGGAAGCGAATATTGAGATTGCACGACTGGCAGCGAGACGCGTCGGGCGTGAGCTCTCTTGTATTGAGTTTTGCCCTTCCGGGCCGCGGCGTGAACTTGCGAGCAGACTCAATTGTGAGATCGCCGATCCGTTGTCGATCAAAAGGATGCTTGCGGGCACCTCCCGTTACGCCCAGCAAATAGGTGAGTGCGATGTCATTTTGGACATCGGTGCGGGCGATAGCTTTGCTGACATTTATGGACTCAAACACCTCTCATTCCTGTCGCTGTCTAAGTGGCTTGGCCTTCGCCGAGGCTGTCCACTTATCCTCAGCCCGCAAACGATAGGGCCATTCGATGGCTTGATCGCGAAGCGCCTTGCTCACTTCATTCTTCGGCGAGCGACGAAAGTTTTTGCGCGCGATGGTTTGTCGATGTCGTACTTGCGTCAGCATGGGCTTGATTCCAATGCCGACGAGGTCATTGATGTCGCCTTCAGACTCCCTTATGCACCAAAAGCGCAGCCCGTGGACGGAGGACTTCACGTTGGATTGAATGTTTCCGGACTGCTCTACAACGGAGGCTACTCCCGAAATAATCAGTTTGGACTCACTGTTGACTACCCTGCTCTGATTGAGCGGCTGTGCGAGAGATTGACTTCCCAAGCCGACGTAACTCTTCATCTGGTGCCGCACGTAATCTCGGACGAATTCGCTGTAGAGGATGACTACAGGGTTTGCCAAAACTTGTCGAATCGGTTTTCGCGAAGCGTTCTTGCCCCAAGGTTTGAAGCGCCCAGCGAAGCCAAGAGCTACATCAGCGGGCTCCACTTCTTTGCCGGTGCGCGCATGCACGCCTGCATTGGCGCCTTCAGCAGCGGCGTCCCGGTGGTGCCCATGGCTTACAGCCGCAAGTTCAACGGTTTGTTCCAGTCGTTGGGCTACAAAGCACTGGCCGACATGAAACGGCTGGACACGGACGCTGCGTTGGCGGCGGTGATGGACGGGCTGGAGCGCCGTACCGATCTGGCTGCGGAAGTGGCCCAGGGCAATGCATTGGCGCAATCCAAGCTGCAGCAATACGAAGATTACCTGGTGCAACTGTTCGGAGGCCTTGGTGGCCGGTCGCATTGATTCCGTCGTTCGTGCCGGTCTTTGCGTGGGCTGTGGCGCCTGCACATCTGCGGGCGTGGTGGGCGCACCTGCCCACATGGCGCTCTCACCCGCTGGTTTTCTGCGCCCCGTCTTCAAGGCGCCGCTGACCGAGGCTGAAGACGCCAGAGCTGCTGCTCTTTGTCCTGCCGTACGTCTGGAGCTTGAGCCGCAGGCTCCGTTGCACCCCGAGTGGGGCCCGTTGTTGGCTGTGCGCACTGGTTGGGCGCTGGACGCTGACGTCCGCTTCCGCGGATCGTCGGGCGGTGTGCTTTCAGCCTTGATGATCCATCTGCTGGAATCCGGGCAAGTGCAATTCGTGGCTCATGTCGCGGCGTCGGCTCATGATCCATTGCGCAGCGAGCGGCGCATCAGCCGCAACCGTGCCGAGGTGCTGACGGGCGCCGGGTCGCGTTATGCACCCGCTGCAGCGGCCGTCGCGCTGGAGACCCTGTTTGCATCGGGTGAGCGGTTTGCCTTTGTTGGCAAGCCCTGCGATGTGGCTGCGCTGAGAGCCTATGTTCAGCAGCGTCCGCAATTGCAGCCCCAGCTTGTATTGGCCGCTTCATTCATGTGCGCCGGTGTACCCAGCCAGCATGGCACCAACGAAGTATTGGCTGCACTGGGCAGCGTGGCCGGCGAGGTGGTGCATTTTCAGTACCGGGGCAATGGTTGGCCGGGCTACGCCACTGCGCGCACCCGCGATGGCAACGAAGCACGCATGGACTACAACCGCAGCTGGGGTCAACTGCTTGGCCCCAGGCTGCAACTGCGTTGCAAGCTGTGCCCCGACGGGACCGGTGAGTTTGCAGATCTGGTTTGCGCCGATGCCTGGTATGGCAAGGACGGTTATCCCGACTTCGACGAGCAGGACGGCCGCAGCTTGTTGATCACGCGAACACCAAGAGGTGAGTCTCTGGTGCTCGCGGCGATGGCAGCGCAGGCCGTTGTTGCCCTGGCGGCTGAAGCGGACGACATTTCCGGCATGCAGCCGTATCAGGTCACCCGCAAGCGGGTGGTGCTGGGGCGCTGGTTGGCGGTTGGCCTGCGCACGGGTGTGTGGCCCCGGTTTCGGGGTCTTCATTTGCGGGCCGCGCTTTGGCGCGGGGGGGTCATGCCCGCGTTGCGCAACGCCTGGGGCACCTTCAAGCGAGTGGGCCGTGTTGGCGTCTGAACCAGTGGGTGTGGGTGTCGTCCTGCTCAACTATTGTGGGGTGGCCGACACACTGGCCTGTCTGGACAGTCTGCTGGCCAGCGACGAGCCGTTTGTCCGGCTGGTCATCTGCGACAACGCCTCACCCGATGGCTCGCTCGCTAGGCTGCGTGACGGCTTGGCAGACCGCGCTGTATCACTTGCGGCCGCTGCAGAACGACATGGATTGGTTGGTCTGCGCCATTGGGCCGAGTCAAAAAGCAGCGAGGTGAATCCTCACGCTGCGCCGATTGACGCATGGGTTCTGTTATTCGACAACCAAGCTAACCGCGGCTTTGCCGCTGGCAACAATGTCGGTCTGCGCTGGTTGCAGTCGATCGAGGCAGTGACGCATTTTTGGCTGCTGAACAATGACACTGAAGTGCCTCCAGGAACGCTGGCCGCGCTTCGGTCTGCCATTGCAGAAGACTCTGGCGTGGACCTGTGGGGCGGTACTGTCTTGTATCACCATGACCCAGCAAGGGTTCAGGCCTTGTGTGGTGGTGCTCTTAATCGTCGCACGGCCGAGACGCGGCACTTGGGCGCGTTTACTGGGTCCGGGGATGTGCCTTGTGATGCTGCTTCCGTAGCAAGAATCGAGTCGCAAGCCGACTACGTACTCGGCGCTTGCATGGTCGTGTCACGTAGGTGGTTGGCGCGAGCTGGTTTGATGTGCGAGGACTACTTCCTCTACTACGAAGAACTTGATTGGGCGATGCAGGGCAAAAATTCGGGCCTTCGTCTAGGCTATGCGCCAAAGGTTGTGGTGCTGCACAAGGAAGGTGCAACCATCGGTACGTCGCCAGGCGGCGGATCCCCGTTGTCTGTACACAACTTGGTCCGCAGTCGCGTCATCTTCGTGCGCCGGCATCTGGGGTTCTCCGTATGGCCAACGGTCATCCTAGGCCTTGTCAGACAGATTCTCAAACTGATGCTGCGAACAAAGGCCCGTTTAGCGTTGGCGACCATGTCTGGCTTGTTGGCAGGCCTGCGTGCACGAACCGAAGTATCGAAATGAAGCATCGCATCTGGTTGACGTTGCACGGGCTAAAGTTTCTGTTCTTGATCTGTGTCGGTCGCATACCGGCGCATTGGTGTCGACGCATGCTGTATCAAGTTTTTGGCATGCGTATTGGTGCCAATTCGTACATTTATATGGGCGCTGAAATTCGCCATCCCAAGGGAATAGAGATAGGCGACGACTGCATCATTGGTCACCGTTCGATCTTGGATGGACGACTTGGAATCAAGATTGGGAAGAATGTCAATTTCAGTACAGGGGTCTGGATTTGGACTGTCCAACATGATCCGCAAGACTCCAACTTTAAAGATGAAGGCGGGGCTGTAATTATTGAAGACTACGCTTGGATCAGTTGCCGGGTCGTGATTCTTCCGAATGTGCGAATCGGCACAGGTGCCGTTGTTGCGGCTGGGGCCGTCGTGACTTCCGATGTTGATCCGTACACCATTGTCGGTGGGGTCCCTGCTAGAAAGATTGGGGAGCGCAACCGGGACCTCCGCTACCGGCTCGGTAGCGGACCTCCGATCCCATTTGTTTAGCAGCGTCAAGATGCTTGGACGATTTTTGTGGGCTCCTGCAACGCTTAGGACTTCGGCGTGTTCAGCGTGTTCGGGTGTGTCAGGCGCTGCTCGCTCGTTTGATTGCCCGCAATGACCCGCCTGCTGGTCATCCCCGACGAGTTTCCCTTGCCAGTCAACAGCGGTGGGCGGGTAGACACCTGGCGCCGTTTGCAGGCGCTGCAGCAGGCCGGTGTGGACCTGGCAGTGCTGACTTGGTTTGATGTGCATCGTCAAGGCCCGCCGACTGACGCCGCCATGTTGCAGGCCCAGGCGGTTTGTCCGCAATGGCATTTGTCGCCCATCACGCGCGGTCCGCTGGAAGTGCTGCGCCGCTTGCTGCACCTGGGGCGCTTGCCTTCGCATGCGGCGGCGCGCTGGGTCACACTGGACCACGTGGCGGTGCTGGCATGGGCGAAGGTCTTTGACCCTGACGTGATCTTGCTCGACCGCTTGTACGGCGTGGCTGCCGCCCGCTGGCTGTCGCAGCAGTTGCAGGTGCCCTGGCTGTACCGCTCCCACAACCGTGAAGCTGATTACATGCTGGGGCAAGGCCGGCGCGCGCAGGGTGCCAAGGCGCGGCTGGGTTTGTGGGCCAACCAGGTCGGCCTGGCCGGGCTGGAACGCCGCACCTTGCAAGACGCAGCGGTGGTGCTGGACATCTCCGCCAGTGACGCTGCGCACTGGCAACAATTGGGTGTGGACCACGCACAGTGGCTGCCGCCGGTGGCCGATGCCGTGCTGGCCGATGCGCTGGCAGCGTGCGGTGCACCGACCGACTGGGACGTGATGTACTTCGGCAACCTGAACACGCCCAACAACCTGGAGGCTTTGGGCTGGTTCATTGAGCAAGTGCTGCCCCGCTTGTCTACGCCGGGGCTGCGTGTGGCCGTGGTGGGGTCCCGACCGGCGCCGCTGGCGCATCAGCTGGTGGGCCGTGACGCCCGCATCACCTTGGTGGCCGACCCACCGGCCATGGCACCGTTGATGGCGGCGGCCAGGGTGCTGGTCAATCCCATGCGCTCGGGCAGTGGTGTCAATCTGAAGAGTGTGGACATGCTCTGCAGCCGTGCGCATCTGGTGAGCACCCGTGTTGGCGTGGCCGGCATGCCGCCGCAGGCCGTGGCCTGTTTTGCGGTGCATGACCAGCCCGATGGTTTTGCCCAGGCGGTGGCCGATGCCCTGCTGCGGGCCGCACCGGATGCGGCTGCGCTGCACGCGCGGCGCCAGGCGCGCCAGGCCTTTGACGCGGCCGACGTGGCGGCTGCTGTGTTGGCTGCTTGCGCCAAGGCCATCAGTGGTGGGGCTGATGGAAGGCAGGCGCAGCATGGTTAGCCGCAGCAGGCCTGTCTTGGGCGTGGACTTTCACGTGTGGGACGGCATCTTCCAGGGTTCGCGCAGCCATTTGCTCGGCCTGTACCGCGCAGCCATCGTTCAAGCGCCCGAGATCGACTTCACCTTTTTTCTGAACGATTTGGACGGATTGCGGGCGGCCTACCCCGAGTTCTCGGCGCCTAACGTGCGCCTGGTTCGCATGCGTCAACGGCCGGCGATGTGGCGCTTGGCCGTGCAACTGCCGTGGCTGCGTTGGCGTCACGGCGTCGATCTGCTGCACATGCAGTACCGGCTGCCGCCGATGCCCTTGGGGCCTTGCGTCTGCACCATCCACGATCTGCTGTTCGAGACGCATCCGCAGTTCTTCACGCCGCGGTTTGTCTGGCAGGCCAAGCTCACGTTCAGGGATGCTGCGCGCCGGGCTGCCGTGCTCTTCTCCGTCAGCCAGTTTTCGCGGGCGGAAATCGTCCGTCTTTACGGTGTGCCGGCGGACCATGTGCACGTCACCGTCAATGGGGTAGACAGGTTGCGCTTTCACCCTGCGCCTGGCGGCGAGGCCGCTGTGCAGGCCCTGGGGCTGGAGCCCGGGCGTTACGTGCTCACCGTGGGGCGGCTGGAGCCGCGCAAGAACCATGTGGCCCTGCTGGAGGCTTACAGCCTGCTGGGGGCCGATGCACCACCTATGGTGTTGATCGGGCAACGTGATTTTGGGTTTGAGGGTGTCTTTGACGCCATCGACCGCTTGGCGCTGGGTGCCCGCGTGCGGGTGCTGGACAAGGTGGACGACCAGGCGCTGCCGGCCGTCATGCGCCACGCAGCACTGTTTGTGTACCCGGCACATGCCGAGGGTTTTGGCATGCCGGTGGCCGAGGCCATGGCCAGTGGTGTACCGGTGGTGACCGCCAACACCACGTCGCTGCCGGAGGTGGCCGGGCCGGGGGCATTGACGGTCTCGCCCGGCGACGTGCAAGCCTTGGCGCAGGCCATGAGGCGGGGATTGACCGAGCCGGCTCTGCGTCAGACCCTGGTGGCGGCGGCCGACGTTCACGTCGGCCAGTTCAACTGGGCGGCGTCGGCACAGGTGTTGCTGGGTGCGATCCGGCCATTCCTCCATTCCAAGGCTGCCATCACATGACAACCCATTCACGTGCCGCACGGCGTGCACACACCTGGTGGCGATGGTTGGCGGCGCCGGTGCTCGGCCTGATGTTGCAGCTGGCTGTGGCCGCTGAGCCGAAGGTGGGCGTCTTCTACTTCCCCGGCTGGAAGGACAACGCGCTCGGCCTGGCCTACAACCCGCCGTGGGAGCCCATCAAGCGTTTCCCGGACCGTGAGCCCGTGCTGGGCTGGTACCCCGAAGGTGAACAGTGGGTGATGGACAAACACCTGGGATGGATGCAGCAGAACGGCCTGGACTACGTGCTGTTCAGTTGGTACTGGAGCCGCAACTTCGAGATCCTGGGCCACGCGGTACAGGCGTACCAGCGCAGCAAGGTGGACGCCAAGATTCCTTATGCCCTGATGTGGGCCAACCACGACCGCGGTCCCGTCGAACGTGTGCATTTCACGGGCATGGTGCGAGAGCTGATCAAGAAGCACTGGAACCGGCCCGACTACCTGCGCGTTGATGGGCGCCCGGTCTTTTTCATCATGCTGCCAGACTCGTTGCAGCAGCGTGCCGCAGCGTTTTCCACCGACAGTGTGGCCCTGCTGCAAGAGGCGCAAGCCATGGTGCGAGAGGCTGGCCTGCCGCCCATCTTGTTTGTGGGTGGTTCCGGCGGTGGGGCAGGGGGTGTCACCAACAACGCCAAGCGTTGGGGCTACGCGGGTTATTTCATCTACAACTACCACGCAGGCATCGGGAACCGCATTGGCGGGGAGGTTCGCTTTTCGCGCAGCTACGCCGAACTCGATGCCGCCTACCGTGAACATTGGGACTGGTTCATGACGCAGGGTGACCTGCCCTATGTATTGCCGATGACAGCCGGCTGGGACAAGCGCCCCTGGGGCGGCAGCAAAGACCCGCTGCATGACAATTCCTGGCCCAGGAAGGGCGAGTTCGAGGCCCACCTGAAGGCCGCGAAGGAACGCATGCTGCGCCACCCCGACAAGGTCTTGGGCGGCCTGGGTGTGGTGTGCTGCTGGAACGAGTTTGGCGAGGGGTCCATCGTCGAGCCCACCAAGGCATTGGGTTTTCAGCGTCTGGATGCCGTTCAATCGGTCTTTGGCCGATGAAGACTCTTCGCATCCTGGGCATCCGTGGTCTGCCCGCTGCACACGGCGGCTTCGAGACCTTTGCCGAGCACCTGTCGCTGCATCTGGTGCAGGCCGGTTGGCGGGTGGTCGTCTACTGCCAGGAAGATGGCGCAGGCCCGGTGTATGAAGATGTCTGGCAAGGTGTGGAGCGGGTGCACATTCCCGTGGAACGTGATGGCCCGGCGGGCACCATCGTGTTCGACTGGCTGGCCACGCGCCACGCGGCGCAGCACCAGGACCTGTGCCTCACGCTGGGCTACAACACGGCGGTCTTCTGTGCGTTGCTGCGCTGGAAGGGCATCTCCAACGTCATCAACATGGATGGCATCGAGTGGCGCCGCGCCAAGTGGGGCGCGCTGGCCAAGTCATGGTTCTGGATGAACGATTGGGCCGGGTGCTGGCTTGGCAACCACCTGGTGGCAGACAACCCGGAGATCGCGCACCACCTGTCGTCGCGGGTGCGAGCCAGCAAGATCACCACCATTGCGTATGGCGCTGATGACTTGGCAAATTTGCCCACGGGGGCCCTGGGCGCGCTGGGGCTGGAGCCTGGCCGCTATTTGACGGTTGTTGCGCGGGCGGAGCCAGAAAACTCGCTGCTGGAGGTGGTGCAGGGGTTCTCTGCACAACATCGCGGCCTGACCTTGGCGGTGCTGGGCCGGTATGAGCCAGACAATGCGTACCACCGGGCGGTCAAGGCTGCTGCTGGCCCCGAGGTGCGGTTCCTCGGCGCCATCTACGACAAACAGGTGGTGCAGGCGCTGCGTTATCACGGTGTGGCCTACGTGCATGGCCACCAGGTGGGCGGCACCAATCCGTCGCTGGTCGAGGCACTGGGGGCCGGTAATCCGGTCTTTGCGCACGACAATCAATTCAACCGCTGGGTGGCTGGGCCCGAGGCTCGTTATTTCACAGGTGCCAGCGACTTCTCAGCCTTGTTGGCCGAGGTGCTCAGCGATCCCGCCGCGCTGCAGTTGATGGGCAGGGCCAGCAGGGCCCGGTTCCGCGACGGATTGACGTGGCCGCAGGTGCTGGGTGAGTATGAAGCACTGCTGTCAAGATTTGCGAGTCCAATGGGTTCAGGCTGACAACTGTCGGCACGCACCTGGGGATCGGCCTTGCAGCGACCAACCGAAGCAATCAAGAGTTGGCTCTTTCGCAGCGAGCACCTGACGCGCTGGCTGCGTGTGCTCCGTGTGCTGTGGCACCACCGGCAGAGCGCGCCACATGAGGCGGATTTCTACTTTCTGCAATCGCCCGCCTTCGCCAACGGCCTGCTGCTGGACCTGGGTGCCAACATTGGCCAATCGGCCTTGTCTGTAGCGAAGGTTCAGCCCGGTCTGTCCACCTTGTCCATCGAGGCCAATCCGGCGTGCGAGCCTGGACTCCGGATGACGCAGCGGTTGCTGGGTGGACGGTTTGCCTACCGGTTGGTGGGCGTCGGCCGCCAGGCAGGACAGATGACGTTTCACGTGCCCATGCGTGCATCGCGCATGTTGCTGGAGGAAGGCACATTCGACGCCACGAGTCTGGAATCAGAGGCCGCACGTCGCCGGCTTGGCCGGCGAGGCGTGGACTATGAACTGACGCACATGGAGGTGCCGGTGGTGACGGTGGACTCGATGGCGGTTTCGCCGGTTGTCGTGAAGATGGATCTTCAGGGGCTTGAGTTGGCGGCCTTGGAGGGCATGGTCGATACCTTGACCCGTTGCAGGCCTGCCTTGTTAATTGAGAACGGCGACCGGCACGCCGATGTCACCGCTCTTTTAGGTTCCATGGGATACGTCGCGCACCATTGGGCCGGACATCAGCTGGTGCCTGGCGAAAGGGCTGGCGGATTGAACACAGTGTTTCTTGCAAATACCGTGTCACCGTCTTTGCACCCCACGGATGACTTCATGGCTCAGCGCGCAAGCCAGGCACAGGCTGATCGCGAGTCTCTTTGAAGGGGCGTGGTTTCGACAAAATCGCGGCGCACGCGCGCAGCGAGGGCCTGACGCTGGTGTCCAACAACCTGCGCGAGTTCGTGCGTGTGCCCGGCCTGTTGACGCAGAACTGGATCGAGCAGGCACCCTGAGGCAGGTGCGATCACAGCCCTTGCACTGCCCGAGAACTTCAGCTCACTCGTGGCAAAAGCACTTCGCGGTAACCGCCGCGTTGGGTTTGACTGACGGCAGCCACCACCAAAGGCAGGTGCAACTGGATGCGAGGCCAACTGGTGGTCAGCAGGACCACGATGGCCATGCTGCGCCCCGTCAGGTTCTGCTGGTACTTGAGGTTCGTGTCGGTGGTCACGAAGACCTCGAACCCGGCCTCTTCTGCAGCAGAGATCAGTTCCCCGTTCTGAAGTTGAGACCAGCCTCGTTCATGTGCTGTCGTGACTTCGTGGCCCAAGAGTACCTTGCGCAATGGCGCCGGTGTGCCTTGGTCAAAGAGAACCTTCACTCAGGCAGCTGCCAGCGAGCTCCGGGCTGCGTGTTCAAGCACCGCGCGCGCCTGGTCCGCCGAGACACCTGGGAACCACTCGATGAAGTCGAGCACCGACGCGTCGTCTTCGAGGTTCTCGAACAGCGCCGAGATGGGCACCCGTGTGCCAGCAAAGACCCAAGCGCCGCTCACACGGTCGGGGTCTCGTTCTACGGCCGAGCATGAACTCCAGTCAATCACCCGCAAATCGTAGCACCGTGGGTGTTTGAGGGGACTGTCTTCACCCCGCCATCAACCCCAACCCATCAAAACTCCCAACGTTGGGCAGCACGGTGGTCAGCTCGGTGGCCGACAGGCCCATCCAGCCGCCCAGCGCCCCGGCCAGCTGCGTGACCGATGTGGTGGGCAGCAGCCGGCCTGATCCGACGTCGGTGGTGGTTTTCAGCGCCACGGTGGGGAACAGCCCGTGGATGCGCCCGCCCAGCGTGCCGCCGCCGGCCACGAGGTGGTGGCCGCCCCAGCCGTGGTCGCTGCCGTCGCCGTTGTTCAGCAGCGCGCGGCCGAAGTCCGACGCGGTGAACAGCGTCACGCTGGGCAGCAGGCCGGCGGTGTTGAGGTGGTTCAAGAACCAGTCGGCCGATGCCGCCACCTGGGCCATCAGGCCGGGTTGGTCGCGCATCTGGTGGGCATGTGTGTCAAAGCCGCCCATCTGCACCATGAACACCTGGCGGCGCAGGCCCAGGGCCGGGGCCGCCTGGATGATGCGCGCCACGATGCGCAGTTGTTTGGCCAGGTTCAGCTGGTCCAGCGTGGTGGTGCCGGCGCCCAGCGGCAGCACGGTGGTGGGCAGGGCGGGCACGGGCCCGGTGTCCAGCGCAGCCTTCAGCTGGGTGTTGGCCTCCACGGCGCGTTTGAGCACGTTGTCGTACTCGGCTTCCAGGGTGCCGCTGCCGGTTTCGCCCAGCCGGCGGCGCATCACGGCGTTCACGGTGCTGCTGCCGGCCGTCCAGCCATTGGCCAGTGCGTTGATGGCCACCGGGCCGTCCACGCCCACCTGGTACTGCGTGACGGCGTTGCCGGACAGGAACACCGCGTTGCCCGTGGCCGAGATGGCGGTGAACACGGGTTTGTCGTTGGCCGCGGCCAGCGCATCGCCCATGCGCCCGCCCCAGCCGCTGCGGGCACCTTCGGTCTGCAGGCTTTGCCAGGTGCTTTGTTGGTCGTTGTGCGAAAACAGCTTGGCCGGCCGGCCCACGCCGGCGTTGTACTCGGCCAGCGTCAACGGCCGTTCCAGCGGGCCCACGTTGGCCACGATGGCGGCATGCCCGCTGTGGTACCAGGCGCGCAGGGCCTGCAGCTCCTGCGGCATGCCAAAGCTGCGGCCGGCGGCTTGTGCGCCTTGGCCGATGTCCAGCAGCTGGGCTTGTGGCCAGGCCAGGTCGGTGCGGGCCGCGGCGTAGCCGGCGTATTCGGTGCTGGCGGTGGGCACCACCCAGTTGTGGCTGTCGTTGCCGCCGGCCATGAACAGGCAGACGATGGCGCGGTAGTCGCTGGATTGCGCCAGCGCCTTTTGTGCGCTCATCGCACTCAAGGCGCCGATGCCGGCCAGGCCCAGGCTCAGCGGGTGCGCCAGGTGGCGCAGGCCGGGCAGCGTGGCCGCGGCGCCCAGGGCGGCCGTGGTGCGGAAGAAGTGGCGGCGGGAGGCGTTCATCGTTGCACCAGGTAGGCAGGGGCGGTGATGGCCGCGAAGACGGCCACGCGGGCGCGGTTCAGGTGGTCGGCGGCGGTCTGGCCGCTGACGCCGGCCACCGATTCGGCGATGTCGGCGCGCACGCTGGCCGGCATGCGGCCGGCGTAGAGCAGCAGGTCCAGGTGGGCCAGCATGCCGTCCAGGTTGCTGGCGGCGGCCAGCGCGGTCAGCGCGGTGTAGGGGCTGGTCACGTCGCGCGCGCTGCCCGTCCAGCCCAGCCCGCTGGTGGCCATTTGCTGGGCCAGGTTCATCCATTGCGACACGGTGGTTTCGTTCACCAGCTGGAATTCCGGCGCGGTGCTGCCGGCGGCCGAGAGCGTGGTGTTGGGCGGCACATAACCCGGCCGGAAGTAACCGAAGACCGAGGCCGCGTTCAGCGCCTGCTGCTGCAGGCTCTGGCCTTCGTAGGTGGTCATGAACTCGCCGGTGCCGGACGTGGCTTCGAAGGCCCGCATCCAGTGCGCCATGCGCAACACCGGCTCGCGCAGCTTGCCCAGGTCGGCGGTGGGCTCGGTGCGGGCTTCGGCGTCCAGCAGGATGGCGCGCACGACGGCGCCCAGGTCACCGCGCACACCCTGGCCGTTGTTGTTGAAGGTGGCGGCCACACGGCCCACGTAGGCGGCGCTGGGGTGGCTGGTCACCAGCCGCTGGATCAGCTGCCGGCCCACGAAGGGCCCGACGTTGGGGTGCCTGGCCAAGGCATCCAGCGCGATGCGCAGGCTCTCAGCTGCCGCGGTGTTGGCCGGGATGGTGACGGCCCAGGCCTTGCCGGCAAACAGTGGTTTGGCGGCGGTGCTGTGCTGCCCGGGATAGGGTTTCATCGGCAGCAGATCGACCTGTGTATCGCCAGCAGCGGTGGCCAGGTTGGGGCTCTTCGAGCGGAAGTTGCTGGCCGTGAGCTCGTTGTCCGGGAAGGCCCAGCTCCAGCCGGTGAAGACCTTGGCCATGGCCATCACGTCGGCGTTGCCGTAGGTTTCGATGGGCTGGCCGCTGGCGTTGCGTTTGATGCTGCCGTCGGTGTTCAGCTCCACCAGGCCGATGCTGAACAGCTGCATCAGCTCACGCGCAAAGTTCTCGTCCGGGGTGCGGCCGGTGGCGGCGTCTTCCGGCTGGTTGCGCATGTGCGAGAGGTAGATGCCCATGGCAGGGCTCAGGGCGATGGCCTCGATCAGATCGCGGTAGTTGCCAAAGGCGTGCTGGTTCAGCGTGTCCAGGTACTGCGCGTAGGCCCGGGTATGGTGGTAGAGGTTGCTGTCGGCGGTGGACGCCATCAGCATGTGGTGCAGCGCAAAGGCCGTGCGGCGGCGCAGCTGGTCCGGCGCCTGCACCACGTTGGCCCAGAAGCGCTGGGCCGGCCACTGGTTGCTGTAGCTGCTGCCGTTGGGCGGGCGCCAGGCGTCGCCACGGGCATAGCGCTCTTGCACCGCGGCCACGAACACCGGTTGATGCGGCAGCGCCAGTTGTTCGTCCACCCAGCCGGCGGTGCCCAGGCGCACCACGCGGTCGATGTCGGCCGTGGTGGGGCCAAACGTGGCCTGTTGCAGCAATCGTGATGCGGCGTGCTGCGCTGTCTGGTCGGTGGTGACGGGCGCGGCCGGCCATTGCAGCCGCAGCGACGCGGCCCAGTAGATGCCGCTCTGGCCGGCCACGGTGTTGCTGCCGTCGAAGGCGGCGGCGCCGGCCCCTTTGTCCACGACCGCGCTGGCGGTGTTGGGCAGCAGGAAACGCTCGCCGTCGCTCACGTAGTGCACGTGCAGGTTGCGGTCTTCGGTGCCCACCAGGCCGTCGTTGGTGAAGGTGATGTCGATGCGCGCGCCTTCGGCCAGCACGGCGGGCGGCGTGAAGCTGTAGTCGGCCGGGCTGGTGCTGCCCACCGTGGCGGTGCCCAGCAGCTGGCCGTCCAGGCGCACCTCCATCTGCGCCCCGATGCCGCCGGCCAGATCGGCCCGCGCGCGCACCACCAGCAGCGGTTGTTTGGGTGCGGGGGCCACGGCCAGGGGGTCCGGCGCGGGCGCCGAGGCCGCCACTTCAGGCACCGGCGTCGCGGGCGCGGCCGGTGCCGGGGTGCTGACGGCGGTGGGTGCCTCGGCTTCTTCCCCACCACCGCCACCACAGCCGGTGAGCAGTGCGCCCAGGAGCCACAGGCAGAACAGTGTTGGGCAGGACAAGCGGGCCATGGCAGGCTGGGCCGGGGCCGGCCCGCAGAGATCGGGGATACCCGGTTGTCGTCCTGCCGGTCGCCGCACTTGAGGCGGTGAGGACTTTGCTTACAACTGTGCTGACCGATGAGACGGTCAGCGCCAGGGTGCCATTTCTTTCACACAGGCCCCTGCGCCCCATGGGGATAATCCCGGCATGAAAGTCACCGTCATTGGCACCGGCTACGTCGGCCTGGTCACCGGAGCTTGCCTCTCCGAAATGGGCAACCACGTCGTCTGTCTGGACGTCGATGCGCGCAAGATCAAGATCCTCAACGAGGGCGGCATCCCGATCCACGAACCCGGGCTGGAGGCCATCGTCGCGCGCAACCGTGCCGCGGGCCGGCTGCAGTTCACCACCGACGTGGCCGCCGCCGTGGCGCACGGCACCGTGCAGTTCATCGGCGTGGGCACCCCGCCGGACGAAGACGGCTCGGCCGACATGCAGTACGTGCTGGCCGCCGCCGCCAGCATCGGCCGCCACATGACGGACTACAAGGTCATCGTCGACAAGAGCACCGTGCCCGTGGGCACGGCCGACCGTGTGAAGCTGGCCATCGCCGCCGAACTGAAGGCGCGCGGCCTGGACGACACCGGCTTTGCGGTGGTCTCCAACCCCGAGTTCCTGAAAGAAGGCGCGGCGGTGGAAGACTGCATGCGCCCGGACCGCATCGTGGTGGGCGCCGACGACGAACGTGCCATCCTGCTGATGCGCGCGCTGTACCAGCCCTTCATGCGCAACCACGACCGCCTGATGGTGATGGACGTGCGCAGCGCCGAGTTCACCAAGTACGCCGCCAACGCGATGCTGGCCACGCGCATCAGCTTCATGAACGAACTCGCGCTGCTGGCCGAACGTGTGGGCGCCGACATCGAGCAGGTGCGCAAGGGCATTGGCTCCGACCCGCGCATCGGCACGCACTTTTTGTACGCCGGCACCGGCTACGGCGGCAGCTGTTTCCCGAAGGACGTGAAGGCCTTGATCCACATCGGCCATGAAAATCACATGACGCTGAAGGTGCTGACGGCCGTGGAAGACGCCAACGACCGGCAAAAGCTGGTGCTGGTGGACAAGCTGGTGGCGCGCTATGGCAACGATCTGTCAGGCAAGACCTTTGCGATGTGGGGCCTGGCCTTCAAGCCCAACACCGACGACATGCGCGAGGCCCCGAGCCGCGTCATCGTGGACGAGCTGCTCAAGCGCGGCGCCCAGGTGCGCGCCTACGACCCGGTGGCCATGGACGAAGCCAAGCGTGTGATGGAAGGCCTGGCCGGCATCAGCTTCGTGGGCAGTGCGGCCGATGCACTGACGGGTGCCGATGCACTGCTGGTCGTCACCGAGTGGAAGGAATTCCGCACCCCTGACTTCGACCACATCAAGGCCACGCTGAAGCAGCCGCTGGTTTTTGATGGCCGCAACATCTGGGAGCCGGCGCTGCTGAAGAGCCTGGGCATCGAGTACCACGGCATCGGGCGGGTTTGAACCCGCCGCGGCTGCTGCAGCCGCGGTTCAGCCCTCGAACACCCGCGCATCGGCCAGCAGCGGCGCAGCCGCATCCTTGGGCGCCAGCCGCGGCGCCATGCCCGCCGGCAGCGGCCACGCGATGGCCAGCGCCGGATCGTCCCAGCGGATGCTGCCTTCGCAGGACTGGGCATAGACGTCGGTGGTCTTGTAGAGGAAGTGCGTGTCGTCCTCCAGCGCCACGAAGCCGTGCGCAAAACCGGCCGGGATCCACAACTGGCGGTGGTTGGCGGCCGTCAGCTCCAGCCCGAACCAGCGGCCGAAGCTGGGCGAGCTGCGGCGGATGTCCACCGCCACATCCCAGGCCCGGCCCTTGACCACGCGCACCAGCTTGCCCTGCGCATGTGGCGGCAGCTGGAAGTGCAGGCCGCGCAGCACACCCGCCTGGCTGCAGGAATGGTTGTCCTGCACGAAGGCCGGCGCCGCCGGCAGGCCCAAGGCCTGCAGTTCGGCATCGAAGCGTGGGCCGTTGAAGCTTTCCATGAACCAGCCGCGGTCGTCGCCGAAGACCTTGGGCTCGACGATCACGACGCCGGGCAATTCGGTGGGGATCAGGGCCATCAGAAGGTCTTTTCGTTCAAGAGGCGCATCAGGTACTGGCCGTAGCCGTTTTTCAGCATCGGGGCGGCCAGGCGCTCCAGCTGCGCGCTGTCGATCCAGCCGTTGCGCCAGGCCACTTCTTCCGGGCAGGCCACCTTCAGGCCCTGCCGGTTTTCCAGCGTGGCGATGAACTGGCCGGCTTCCATCAGGCTGTCGTGGGTGCCGGTGTCCAGCCAGGCGTAACCCCGGCCCATGATCTCCACGCTGAGCTGGCCCTGGCGCAGGTACTGTGCGTTGACCTCGGTGATCTCCAGCTCGCCGCGCGCACTCGGTTTGATGTGGGCGGCGATGTCGCAGACCTGCTCGTCGTAGAAGTACAGGCCGGTGACGGCGTAGTGGCTCTTGGGCGTCTTGGGCTTTTCTTCGATGGACAAGGCCTTTTTGTCGGCATCGAACTCGACCACGCCGTAACGCTCGGGGTCGTGCACGTGGTACGCAAACACCGAGGCGCCCTGGGTGTTGGCGTCCGCGCGCTGCAGCAGGCCCTGGAAATCATGGCCGTAGTAGAGGTTGTCGCCCAGCACCAGGGCACTGGGGCCCTGGCCCACAAAGTCACGGCCCAGGATGAAGGCCTGCGCCAGGCCGTCGGGGCTGGGTTGCACGCAGTAGCTGAAGGCCATGCCCCAGCGGCTGCCGTCGCCCAGCAGCGCCTCGAAGCGCGGCAGGTCTTGGGGCGTGCTGATGACCAGCACCTCGCGCATGCCCGCCAGCATCAGCGTGCTGAGCGGGTAATAGATCATGGGCTTGTCGTACACCGGCAGCAGCTGTTTGCTGATGGCCAGCGTGGCCGGGTGCAGCCGGGTGCCGGAGCCGCCGGCCAGGATGATGCCTTTGCGTTGCATGGTGATCCGGGTGGGTGGGTTCAGAAGTCTTCGATCCAGCGCACAGGCGCCGGGTAGGGCATCAAGGCACGGTCGGCGGTGACGAGCTGGACGCCTTCGACCTGGGCCTGCGCCAGCAGCAGGCGATCAAACGGGTCGGCGTGCAGCGGCGGCAGTTGGCGCACCTGGGCCGCGTGTTGGTGGGTCACCGGCAGGGGCTCGAACGAGGTGTCAAGGGCGGCCTGTGCCACGGTGTCGGGCTCGAAGTTGAAATCCGCCCGCTCCAGGGCCCGCTTGATCGCGATCTCCCAGACGCTGGCGGCGGAAAAAAACACGCGGGTGTCGGGCGTGGTCAGCGCCGCGCGCAGCCTGGTGCCCAGCCGCTGTGGCGCCATCAGTGCCCACAGCAGCACGTGCGTGTCCAGCAGCAGCGTCACGGCGATCCACCAAAGCGGGCGGTCAGGTCCGCCGGCAAAGGCGCATCCCAGTCGTCGGGCACGGCATACCGGTCCGCCAGGATGCCCAGCTGCCGTGGTGGCCGTGCCGGCTGAAGTGGCATCAGGCGCGCCACCGGCCGGCCGGCACGGGCGATCACCACCTCCTGCCCGGCCTCCACTTCCTCCAGCAGGCGGGACAAGTGGGTCTTGGCTTCGTGGATGTTGACGGTGCGCATGGCTACAGCGTATGGACTAAGTCTAGCTAAGTCAAGTTGCCAGCACTTCGCGCAACATGCGCTCCACGCCCGTTTGCCAGTGCGGCAGTTGAAGCCCGAAGGCCTGCTGCAGCCGCTGCGTGGACAAACGCGAGTTCAGCGGCCGGGTGGCCGGAGTGGGGTATTGCGACG
>JADMJD010000223.1 GCA_018780805.1 Rubrivivax sp.
AGGCGTATTGCCACAGCCAGTCGACCACCTGCACGACACCCTGGTCGTTGGCGTCCAGTTGTTTGTTGGTCTTGCCCAGCTCCACCAGCTGCTCGAAGCTGGCCGCGGTGGCGGTCTCGCCATTCTTGCTGGCGCTGCGCACCGATTTGGCCAGCGCGTAGAACTCGGTGGTGTAACGCCGCACGTCCAGCGGGTTGGCCAGCACCAGGCGCACGCTGCGGCGCGTGTGGGCCTCGATCTCGGGCAGCCAGCCCACGTCGAAGGGCTCGCCGGTGGCCACCGTGACCTCGGCGCTGCCAAAGCTCAGCGGCAGCGCGCAGCGGGTCTCGGCGTAACGCACCGACATCACGTCGGCCACACGGCCCACATCGGCTTTCAGCGGGTCGATGCGCACATAGGGCAGGCCAGCGCGTGTGGCCAGCCACTCGGTCAGCGCTTCGGTGTCCAGCGCAGCGCCGGTCGCGCGCTTCAGGCCCGCACCGCCCAGGCGCACCAGGGCGTGCAGGCTGGACGCGCCGGCGCCAAAACGCTGCACCACGCGCTCGGCGTCAGCCTCGGTGATCAGGCCGTCGTCGCGCAGCCAGTGCAGCAGCTCGTGCCACTCCAGCCGGCCCTTGGGGCGCGGCGGGTTCTTGCCTTCTGGGCGCGCGGGCGTGCTCATGCTGGAAGTGCCAGGTAGGGTCGGATCAGCCGCAGCCACTTGCGGGCGGGCAGCCCGAGTGTGCCGAAGCGGGCTTCGATGGTATCCGCCCGACGCAGGCGCTCGGCCCGCTCGGGCAGCGGCGCGCCCCGGGTGCCGATGACCACGGTGTTGCCCTCGCGTGTGGCGCGCAGGCTCCACACGTTTTCCGGCCCGAAGACCTCGGCGATGCGCGCCGCGCTGTCGGCAAAACTCGCCGCGCGGCCGAAGAGGTTGACGCTGAAGACACCACCCTCGTCCAGCAGCGCCAGGCAATCGGCGTAGAAGTCGCGACTGTCCAGCACCGGGGCGGCAGCCTCGTGGTCGTACAGGTCCACGTGCAGCAACGTGGCGCTGCGCGGCGTGGCCTGCTGCAGCCAGGCACCGGCATCGGCCACCACCACCTCCAGGCCACGGTCGCCCACCGGCAGGTGGAAGCGCAGACGGTTCACGTCCACCACCATCGGATTGATCTCCACCACCGTGGTGGGCAGCTTGAGCGCCTTGCAGGTGAAACGTGTGATGGCACCGGCGCCCAGGCCCAGCTGCACCGCCCGGCCTTCGCCCAGCGCCTCGGGGGGCCGCCACAGCAGCGCGGCCAACATGCGCTGCACGTACTCCAGCTCCACCTTCTGCGGCGCGCGGATGCGCATGGCGCCCTGCACCCAGACGCTGTCCAGGTGCAGGTAACGCACGCCGTCGTACTCCGACAGCGTGACGGGTGTGAAAGGCAGTTCAGACGACATCGAGGCCCGCTTCCAGAAAGACGCTGCGCCACGCGGCGAGCTTGCGGTCAAAGGACCAGCTGGCGTTGGCCGGGCTGGTGGATGGCAGCCGCCACACCGGCAGGCCCAGGGCCGCCGTCTGGCGCATGGCGCGCGCCGATTCGCCGCCGTTGTGGGCCATGCCGCGCAGGCCGGGGGCCCGCTGCACCAGGCTGGCGAGGTCGTTGAACACGGCGTCCTGGATCGCGCTGTCCAGGCTGCCTTCGCGCCGGCAACGGGCATAGACATCCCAGAGGCCCAGGCCGTGGTCCTGCATCACCTGCAGGCGCTGGGCGTACGGCAGCGCGACCAGGTCACGGTGCCAGAGCGCTCCCAGGATCGGCCAGAAGTGGTTGCGCGCGTGGCCGTAGTACTGCTGCGCCTGCAGCGAGGCCACGCCGGGAAAACTGCCCAGCACCACCAGCCGCGTGTGCGGGGCGATCACCGGCGGCAGGCCCGTGAGCAGCTCTTGCTGCACATCGTTCATGGGATCAGCCCCTGCAGACGCGGCAGCGCCGCCACGGCATTGGCCGCCGTCTGCGCCGCCGTCTGGTCCAGCGTCCAGCCGCGCAGCATGGCGAGGTCGGCCGCGATGCGGGGCAACTCCGCCGGGCTGTTGCGCCCGCTTGCCGCGCCGGCCGCACGTTCGGCGGCGGTGCGGTACAGCCAGTGCGGCGGGATGTCGGGGGCGTCGGTCTCCAGCACCGGCACGGTCTCGGGCAGCGCACGCGCCAGCGCGCGGATCTGCAACGAACGTTCATAGGTCAGCGTGCCACCAAATCCGAGCCGGAAGCCCAGTGCGGCAAACTGCGCCGCCTGCACCGCACTGCCGTTGAACGCGTGCGCGATGCCACCCGGCACCTCGATGCGCCGCAGCCCGTGCAGCAGCGCATCGGCCGAGCGGCGCACGTGCAGGATGACGGGCAGGCCGGCGTCACGCGCCAGCTTCAACTGCGCGGTGTAGAAGCGCGTCTGCTTCACGGGGTCGAGCGCCGGCACGAAGTGGTCCAGCCCGATCTCGCCCACAGCCACCAGACGCGGGTCGTCGCGGTGCGTGGCCAGGGCCTGCTGCAGGCGGTCCAGGTCGCTGTCTTCAGCGTGTGCCAGCCACAGGGGGTGCAGGCCCAGGGCATAGGCCAAGCCATGCTGGTGCGCCAACTGCCGCACGGTGTCGAAATGGTCCGCCGCCACCGCCGGCAGCACCAGCAAACGCACCCCGGCGGTGCGTGCCGCGGCTACCACGGCACCGCGGTCGGCGTCGAACTCGGGTGCGTCAAGGTGGCAGTGCGTATCGATCCACATCAAGCGCTGGATTGCAACACAGCGGCCAGCGGGGGCTTGCGGGCCGGGGCCTGTGCGATGCACGTGGCATCGTGATACTGTGGCGTCACCACGTCCGGTCCGCAGTCATGCCACGTGTCCCGCTCACCAGCCGCTCGCCCCGGCGCCCCGTGCCCACCGCCTCGGCCGCCGTGCCGGAGGTGCCCGCGCCTGCGGCTTCTGAAGCGGCCACGCCGGCCCCCACCGACACCCCCGCCAAACCCGTCCCCCGCGGCCGGCTGCGCAGATTTGCGGCGCGCCACCCTGGCCCGTTGTGGGCGTTGGCCGGGGCCACGCTGGCCCTGCTGGTCATGGCCCTGTGGTTGGGGGTCCGTCCGGGCCAGCGTTTGATCACGCAGGAACACATCGACGCCGCGGTGCGCGAGTCGCTGGAAAAAGAGCCGCTGCCGTCGGCCGCGGCCAAGGCCTACGAAGCCATCTTCCCGGCCGTGGTGCGGGTCACCGGCCTGCTGGACGACAAGGACGACGGCGAAGACAAACCCGAGCAGCGCGCGCTGGACCGCAGCCTGGGCACCGGCGTCGTGATCCTGGACAACGGCACCATCCTGACCAACCTGCACGTGGTCTATGGCGCCAAGCGCATCAAGGTGCGGTTTTTCGATGGCAGCGAATCCGACGCCGACCTGGTGGGCACCCAGCCGGAAAACGACCTCGCCGTGCTGCGCCCGCGCCGCATCCCGGATGATCTGCACGCCGCCACGATGCGCTCCACGTCCGACCTGCGCCCGGGCGACGAGGTCATCGCGGTCGGCCACCCGTTTGGCATCGGCCCGTCGGTCAGCGCCGGTGTGGTGTCGGGCCTGAAGCGCGAGTTCCGCTCGCCCGAGGGCCAGCGCGAGCTGAGCAACCTGATCCAGTTCGACGCCGCGGCCAACCCGGGCAATTCGGGTGGCCCGCTGGTGACCATGGACGGCCACGTGGTCGGCATCGTCACCGCCATCCTCAACCCCAGCGAGCAGCGCACCTTCATTGGCATCGGTTTTGCGGTGCCGATTGAAAACGCGGCCCAGGCGGCGGGGATGCCGCCCTTCTGATCCTGGCAGGCATGCCGCCCTTCTGAAAGACCTCCGACGATGAACACCGACGCCCGCGACACCGCCCACCTGATGGAACAGATCCTCTACGAGGTCAAACGGGTCGTGGTGGGCCAGGACCGTTTTCTGGAGCGGGTGCTGGTGGCCCTGCTGGCCGAAGGCCACCTGCTGGTGGAAGGTGTGCCCGGCCTGGCCAAGACCCTCACCGTCAAGACCCTGGCGCGCAGCATCAGCGGCACCTTCCGCCGCATCCAGTTCACGCCCGACCTCGTGCCGGCCGACCTGACCGGCACCCGCATCTACAACCAGAAGACGGGCGAGTTCGGCACTTCGCTGGGCCCGGTGTTTGCGCACCTGCTGCTGGCCGACGAGATCAACCGCGCACCGGCCAAGGTGCAGAGCGCGCT
>JADMJD010000192.1 GCA_018780805.1 Rubrivivax sp.
GCGTGGGCCTGCTGATCGACGACGCCATCGTCGTGCGCGAGAACATCGTGCGCCACGTGCAGATGGGCAAGGACGCGCGCACCGCGGCGCTGGAGGGCACGCAGGAGATCGGCCTCGCCGTGCTGGCGACCACACTGAGCATCGTGGCCGTGTTCCTGCCCATCGGTTTCATGGGCGGCATCGTCGGCAAGTTCTTCCACGAGTTCGGCATCACCATCGTGGCCGCGGTGCTGATCTCGATGTTCGTCAGCTTCACGCTGGACCCGATGCTCAGCAGCATCTGGCACGACCCCGAAGCCGGCCATGCCCATGGCGGTGCCGGCCTGTACAACCGCAGCATCGGGCGTGTCACCGGCGCGTTCGAACGTTTCACCGAGCGGCTGGGCGGGGCTTACCAGCGCATCCTGGGCTGGTCGCTGAAACACCAGCTGGCCACGGTGGCGCTGGCCTTGGCGACGTTTGTGGGCAGCTTCTTCCTGATCCCGGTGCTGGGCGCGGAGTTCGTGCCCAAGGCGGACTTCTCCGAGACGCAGGTCAACTTCTACACGCCGGTGGGCACCTCGCTGGCCGTCACCGAAGCCCGCGCCAAGCAGATCGACACCGCGCTGCGCGAGCTGCCCGAGGTGCGTTACACCGTGGTCACGCTCAACAGCGGCTTTGCACGCGGACGCAACTACGGCAGCGTCTTCGTGCGGCTGAAGGACCGCAAGGACCGCCGCCGCAGCGTGGACCAGATGGCCGTGCCGATGCGCGAACGGCTGAGCCGCATCCCCGGCATCACCATCACCAACATCGGCGTGCCCGACCTGGGCGGCGGCAAGAGCCTGCAGTTTTCCGTGCAAGGCCCGGACCTGGGCGAATTGCAACGGCTGGCACGCGACATCGAGGCCGGGCTGGCCCGGATCCCGGGCCTGGTGGACCTGGACAGCACGCTGAAGCCCGACAAACCCACCACCTCGGTGCAGATGAACCGCGCCGCCGCGGCCGACCTGGGGCTGAACGTCAACAGCGTGGCCAGTGCGCTGCGCACGCTGGTGGCCGGCAGCACCGTGGGCAACTGGCGCGCGCCCGATGGCGAGACCTACGACGTGTGGGTGCAGCTGGCACCCGAAGCGCGCCAGCGCAGCGACGACCTGGCGCACCTGCCGCTGCAGGTGGCCGCGGCCAGTGACGGCAGCCCGCGCACCGTGCGCCTGTCGCAGGTGGCCACGGTGAGCGATGCCACCGGCCTGACGCAGATCAACCGGCGCGACCTGAACCGCGAGATCAACTACGACGCCAACACGCTGGGCCGCAGCGGCGGCGATGTGTCGGCCGACATCCGCAAGGTGCTGGACGGCATCGCCTTCCCGCCGGGTTACCGCTACAGCTTCGGCGGCTCGACGAAGAACATGACAGAGTCTTTCCAGTACGCGGTGGGCGCGCTGGCACTGGCGGTGGTGTTCATCTACATGATCCTGGCCAGCCAGTTCCGCAGCTTCCTGCAGCCGCTGGCGCTGATGAGCTCGCTGCCGCTGACGCTGATCGGCGTGGTGCTGACGCTGCTGGCCTTCCGCTCGACGCTGAACATGTTCAGCATCATCGGCATCGTGATGCTGATGGGGCTGGTCACCAAAAACGCCATCCTGCTGATCGACTTTGCCATTCGGGCCCGTCAGGGCCTGACTCGGCCAGACGGCTCTCGGGCGGACGGCATGGACCGCAGCACCGCGCTGCTGCACGCCGCCAAGGTGCGGCTGCGGCCGATTCTGATGACGACGCTGGCCATGGTCTTCGGCATGGTGCCGCTGGCCTTTGCCATCAGCGAAGGCTCGGAGCAGCGTGCGCCCATGGGGCAGGCCGTGATCGGTGGTGTGATCACCTCGTCGCTGCTCACCCTGGTGGTGGTGCCGGTGGTCTACTGCTGGCTGGACGATCTGGCCGCCTGGGCGCGCCGCGGCTTCAAGCGCAGCGCTCGCGCCTCCTAGAATCGGGTTTGCCCTTAGACTTATACCCCTGACGGTATCAAAGATGAACACCGAACTCGCCCGCTTCAACATGATCGAGCAGCAGATCCGCCCCTGGGATGTGCTGGACCCCACGGTGTTGTCGCTGCTGGCGGCGGTGCGGCGTGAAGACTTCGTGCCAGCCGCGCTGCAGGGCATGGCCTTTGTCGACGCCCAGGTGCCGTTGCCTGGCGGCCAGCACATGCTGGAACCACGCGTGGAAGCCCGGTTGCTGCAGGAGCTGCAGGTGCAGCGGCACGAGAAGGTGCTGGAGATCGGCACCGGCAGCGGCTTCATGGCGGCGCTGCTGGGCCACCGCGCGCAGCAGGTGGTCACGCTCGAATGTGACCCGGCCCTGGCCAAGCAGGCACGTGCCCAGCTGCAGCGCGCCGGCCTCACCAACGTCAGCGTGCGCGATGTCTCTGCCGCCGCCGGTGCACGCGGCCTGGCCGCCGAAGGCCCGTTCGACGCCATCCTGCTGTCGGGCTCGGTGGCATCCGTGCCCCAGGTGCTGCTGCAGCAGCTCAAGCCCGGCGGCAGGCTGCTGGCCATCGTCGGCGATCAGCCGGTGATGCGCGCGCGCCTGTTCAGCCGCGCCGGCGAGGCCGCCTGGTCCGACACCGACCTGTTCGACACCACGGCGCCGCGGCTGCAGGGCTTCGAGCCGGTGTCGCGCTTCGTGTTCTGAGAACCTGAAACCAGCCATGTTGCACCTGCAAGCCCCGGAACTGGCCACCCGCGCGGCCGCGGAAGGTTTTGTGCTGCTGGACGTGCGCGAGCCCTGGGAGCTGCAGACCGCCCGCATCACCCTGCCCGGCACCACCGCGCTCGACATCCCGATGCACCTGGTGCCGGTGCGGCTGGCCGACATCCCCGCCACGCAGCCTGTCGCCTGTATCTGCCACCACGGCGCACGCAGCGCGCAGGTCGTCGCATTCCTGATGCAGCGGGGCTACACCGACGTGTACAACCTCGCGGGCGGCATCGACGCCTGGTCGGCCCTGGTCGACCCGCGTGTGCCCCGCTACTGAAAACAAGCCTCCAAAGGACCGTTCCATGCGTTCGAAGCGTATTTCCGTCCTCGCCACGGCCGCCGTGCTGGGCCTGTGCGCCACCCCCGCGGCCTTCGCGCAGAACCTGCGCGAGCTGTACGAGGCTGCACGGGCCTTTGACGCCACCTACCTGGCCGCGCGCGCGCAGGCGCAGTCCGCCGAGTACAAGGCCTTGCAGGCCGATGCCCTGGGCCTGCCGTCGGCGGCACTGGCCGCCGCCGCCACCACCAGCAACATCGACCCGGCCAACGTGCCGGCCGGTGATGCCAACACCGTGAGCGCCACGCTGTCGGGCCGCTACCCGCTGTTCAACCGCAGCAACGACACGCAGCGTGAACAGGCGGCCAAGTCGCTGGTGGTCGCCAAGGCCGAGCAGGAAGCCGCCGAGCAGGACCTGATCGTGCGCCTGGCCCAGGCCTACTTCGACGTGCTGGGCGCGCAGGACAACCTGTCGACCAGCCGCGCCAGCAAAGCCGCCACGGCCGAGCAGCTGGCCTCGGCCAAACGCAACTTCGAGGTTGGCACCGCCACCATCACCGACACCCGCGAAGCCCAGGCCAAGTTCGACCTGGAGCAGGCGCGCGAGATCGCTGCCGACAACGACCTGCGCGCCAAGCGCATCGCACTGGACACCCTGGTGGGCCGCACCGGCGTGACGCCCAAGCCGCTGCTGGTGCCCGTGGTGCTGCCGGCCGTGCTGCCGGCCGATCCGGAGGTGTGGGTGGGCATCGGTGACGCCCAGCACCCCACGATCCGCCGCGCCCAGGCCGGCCTGGAGATCGCCACGCTGGAGATCGCTCGCGCGCGCAGCGCCGAAGGCCCGACGCTGGACGCCGTGGCCTCGGTGGGCCTGGCCAAGTACGCCGGCCGCTACCCGCAGGGCACACCCGGCTCCCCCACGCGCACAGCCAGCGTGGGCCTGCAGTTCAACCTGCCGCTGTACACCGGCGGCGCCACCGGCAACCGCATCTCCGAGACGTTGTCGCTGGAAGAAAAGGCCCGCAACGACCTGGCCGCCGCCCGCCGCGGCGTGGGCCAGGGCACACGCGTGGCCTACTTCGGCGTGCAATCGGGCATCGCGCAGGTCAAGGCGCTGGAGGCCGCCGAGTCGTCCACCAAACTCGCGCTGGAGGCCACGCAGCTGGGCTACCGCGTGGGCGTGCGTGTGAACCTGGACGTGCTGAACGCGCAGACCCTGCTGTTCCAGACCCAGCGCGACCTGGCCAAGGCGCGATACGACGTGCTGGTGAACGGCCTGCGCCTGCAGCAGGCCTCGGGCCAGCTGGACACCGGCGATGTGGATGCGGTGAACGTGCTGCTGGCCAAGTAGCCCCACGTTTCTTCACACGGCCGACGTGGCCGCTTGGCAGGGGCTGGCGCACACTCGCGCCATGTCACCTGGCCCCGCGTCTGCCACATCTGCCGCCATCGCCGCCCACCGTTTCGGCCTGGGCGAAGCCCGGCTGGCGCCGCTGGCCGCCGACCCTGCCGGCTGGCTGCTGGCGCAGATCGGCCCGGCCGATGCACAACGCGGTGACGCCCTGGCCGACAGTGCCACCGCGCTGGCCCGGCATGCCGAATACGCGCAGCAGCGCCGCGCGGCGCGCCAGGTCCCGGCTGCCGCGACACCGGACGGCCGGGCAACGGAAGAGGGTTTTGTAGCCCATTTCCGCGCGCTGGTGCAGGCCGACACCCGCGCGCGGCTGCTGACCGCGGCCACCACCACACGGCCGTTTGCCGAACGGCTGGCGCTGTTCTGGGCCAACCACTTCACCGTGTCGCAGGCCAAGGCCAGCGTGCGCGGCCTTGTTGGCCCGTTCGAGCGCGAGGCCATCCGGCCGCACACCGGCGGCCGCTTCGAGACCATGCTCGGCGCCGCGGTGCGCCACCCGGCGATGCTGCGCTACCTGGACAACGACCGCTCCGCCGGGACAGATTCACGCGTCGCGCAGCGCCTGAAGCGGCGTGGCGGTGAGGCAGCACGTGTGGCCGGCCTGAACGAGAACCTGGCACGTGAGGTGCTGGAGCTGCACACGCTGGGCGTGGGCGGCGGCTACACGCAGGCCGATGTGACGGCCTTCGCGGCCGTGCTCACCGGCTGGCGACCCGAAGGCTTCGACCCCGCCTGGCACCAGCCCGGCCCCAAGACCGTGCTGGGCCGTGTCTACACCGAAGGCCCGGACGCGCTGGACGCCGTCTTGCGCGACCTGGCCCGTCACCCGGCCACGGCACGTTTCGTCGCCACCAAGCTGGCACGCCACGTGGTCGCCGACGAGCCTCCGGCTGCGTTGGTGGACCGCCTGGTGGCCGCCTGGCAGCGCAGCGACGGCAACCTCGCCGCAGTGGCCACGGCGCTGGTGCAAGCGCCTGAAGCCTGGACCGACGCCGCCCACAAACTGAAGACTCCCGAGGAGTTTGTGCTCGCCAGCGCCCGTGTGCTGCAGCTCGGCGCCAGCGCCTTCGAGCGCAACGCCGACGGTGCCGTGGGCACCCTGGGCCAGCGGGTGCACGCAGCCCCCTCGCCGGCCGGCTGGCCCGACCGCGCCGCCGAGTGGCTGGGCCCGGACGCGGTGTGGAAACGTGTCGAGTGGGCCCACCGCGTGGGTGAACGCCTGGCCGGCCGCATCGACGCCCGCGCGGTGGCCGTCGCGTCGCTCGGCCCCTGGCTGAGCGACGGCACGCGGCGCGAGATCGAACGTGCCGCCGATGGCGCGCAGGCGCTGGCGCTGCTGCTGTTGGCCCCTGAATTCCAGCGCCGCTGAAGGAGCACACACGATGCTGAACCGCCGCACCCTGCTGGCCGCCGGTGCCCTGCCCTGGGCCTCGTTGGCCCTGGCCGCCGGCCCGGCAACCAGCGAGCGCCGGCTGGTGCTGCTGATCCTGCGTGGCGGCCTGGACGGCCTGCAGGCCGTGCCGGCACCGGGCGACCCCGCGTTTGCCGAGGCGCGTGGGGTGCTCGGACGGTTCGACAGCGAGCCGCTGCCGCTGGCCGGCCCGTTTGCGCTGCACCCGCAGCTGCCACAGCTGCACGCGATGTACCGCCGGCAGGAGCTGCTGGTGCTGCACGCCATCGGCTTGCCGTACCACGAACGTTCGCACTTCGATGCGCAGCAGGTGCTGGAATCCGGCGGCCAACGCCCCCACGAGCGCGACGACGGCTGGCTGGGCCGCGCGCTGGCCGTCACCGGCGGTGGCGCCATCGGCCTGAGCACCGCGGTGCCGCTGGCGCTGCGTGGCGCGGCTCAGGTCGACACCTGGGCGCCGTCGGCCCTGCCCGACCCCTCACCCGACCTGCTGGCGCGGCTGGAGCGCCTGTACGCCGGCGACCCCGCACTCGGCGCCGCACTCGGCCGTGCGCGCACGCTGCAGGCCGAGCCCGGCATGGCCGGCATGGCGGGCGCGGTGGCGGGCGTGGGCGCCGCGCAGGGCCTGGCCACACGCGCGGCGGAGTTCCTGTCCCGCCCCGGTGGCCCGGGCACGGCGGTGCTGGAGCTGGGCGGCTGGGACAGCCATGCCAACCAGGCCGCGCCACAAGGCGCGCTCACGCAGAACCTGAAGCGCGTGGACGCGATGCTGGCCGCGCTGCACAGCGGCCTGGGCCCACGTTGGGCGCAGACCGTGGTGCTGGTGGTCACCGAGTTCGGCCGCCAGGTCGCGGTGAACGGCACCCAGGGCACGGACCACGGCAGCGGCGGCGTCGCGCTGCTGGCCGGTGGTGCGGTGCGCGGTGGCCGCGTGCTGGCCGACTGGCCCGGGCTGGCCCCGAAAGACCGCTTTGAAGGCCGCGACCTGCGCAGCACCACCGACCTGCGTGCGTTGCTGCACGGCGTGCTGCACGAGCACCTGCAGGTGCCGCGCGCGGCGCTGGACCGCACGGTGCTGCCCGGCGTGGCCGCGCCGCTGCGCGACATCGTCAGGGCGTGAAGCCCTCGGCCGGCGCGGCGTTGTAGCCCGCCAGCAGCGCCGCCCAGTCGTCCTCCTGCCAATGCCAGTGGGCCAGCCGGCCGCGCTCCTTGCGCAGCGAGCGGCGCAGGCGCTCCAGGTTGACCTGTTGCCAGGGGCCGGGCGCGCGCACGGCGCACTTGTCGAAATCGATGATCCAGACCCGGCCCTGCGCGTCGCGCATCAGGTTGTGGCAGTTCAGGTCCGAGTGGAAGACACCATGTCGGTGCAGTTGCGCGATGGCCGCGCCCACGGCCTGCCAGCCGGCCGCCGCCAGCGGCGCCAGCTGCAGTTGTTCGCTCAGATCCTCGGCACCGGGGATGCGCTGCACCAGGATGTCGGCCCGGTAGAACAGGCCGGCGCGCTGCCAGCGCGCGGCGGCGGCGCGCGGCACGGCCAGGCCCCAGGCCACCAGGCGCTGCAGCAGCGCAAACTCCGCCATCGCGCGCGTGCAGGCCAGGGGCTCGGGCGCGTACCGGTCCTGCACCAGGCGGCCCATCAGCCCGCCGCGGCGGTAGTGGCGCAGCACCAGGGTGTGCGCGCCGACGGTCTGGAACCACACCGTGCCGCGGCCGCTGCCCGGGGCGCGGGCGCTGCCGCGGGCGGGGTCGAAGTGCGCGGGTTCCGGCGCCGGCAGCAGCGCCGGGTCGGCCCAGGCCACGCCGTCGGGCAGCGCCTGTTCGATGCGGCCGGCGCGCTGGTCCAGCAGCGTCAGCAGCGGCGCCAGCGTGCGTGCAGTGGCCCCGCCACGGCGGGCAAACAAGGCCTGGCCGCGGGCCCCCAGCGCCCGCGCCGCCGCCGGGTCGGCGCGCAGCTGCGCCAGTGCAGGGCCGAGCGCGGCAGCGTCTGCGATGCGCAGCACGGCCTGCGCGGCGCCCAACTCGGCAAAGGCAGCCGCGAAGTTGAACACCTGCGGGCCGGCGATCAGCGGCACGCCGAACTGCATGGCCTCCAGCGGGTTGTGGCCGCCCACCGGCACCAGCGTGCCGCCGATGAAAACGGCCTCGGCCAGCGCCAGCCAGGCGGTCAGCTCGCCCATGCTGTCGGCCAGCAGCACGGCGGTATCCGCCGCCACCGGCTGGCCGGCGCTGCGGCGCTGCCAGCGCAGGCCGCTGCTGTCCAGCAGCGCCGCCACCGCGTCGAAGCGCTGCGGGTGGCGCGGCACCAGCACCAGCAACGCGCCGGGTTGTGAGGCCTGTGCGGCCAGCACGGCGGCCTCTTCGCCATCGTGCGTGCTGGCGGCCACCCACAGCGGCCGTGGCCCCACCCAGGCGCGGAACTGGGCGACACGCGCGCCCTGATCGGCCGGCAGCGGGGTGTCGAACTTCAGGCTGCCGGTGACGAGCGTGCGGGCCGGTGCGGCGCCCAACCGCAGAAAGCGGTCCCGCACCGGGGCGTCCTGAACCAGCAGCAGGTCGATGGCGTTCAGCACCGCCGCCGTGGTGTGCGCAAAGCGGGCATAACGCCCGGCCGAGCGGGCCGAGAGCCGCCCGTTGGCCAGCACCACCGCCGTGCCGCGCGCCTGTGCCGTTGTCAGCAGGTTGGGCCAGAGTTCGGTCTCCAGCACCACCAGCGCACGGGGCGCCAACGTGTCCAGGAATCGCCGCACCGCACCGGGGGTGTCGAAGGGCAGGTAAACGTGGTGCACGGCCGCGCCGAAGGTCTCGGTGATGCGCGCCGACGCCGTGGGCGTGGTGCAGGTGAAGACCACGGGCAGCCCCGGCCGTGCGGCGAGCAGCGCCTGCACCAGTGGCACTGCCGCCCCCACCTCGCCCATCGAGACCGCGTGCACCACCACGCCGCCGCGGGCGCTGGCTGGCAGGTCCACCACGCCTCGGCGCTCGGCCCAGCGTTCGCGGAAAGCCGGCAAGCGCCGGCCCAGCCACCACAGCAGAGGCCAGGCCACGGCCCGGGCCACATGCACCAGCCCGGAATACAGCCGCAGGCTCAAATCACCGCCAGTGTTCCGCCACCCAGGCGGTCGGCAGCACCCGGCGGTACCACTTGCCGCTGACGCCAGCGATGGCGTCCGGCGGGTTGGGCTTGCCGTGGAAGGCGATCACCTTGGCGCCGGGCGGGATCTGCGGCGGCAGGAACCACTGCAACGGCCCCTTGCGCACGCAGTGGCGCTTGAAGCTGCGGCACCAGGCGTCGGGCCAGTAGCCCAGCTTGCCCTGGCGCGAGAGTGTCTGCGTCACGTACTCCTGCTCGTTGCGCACCTCGCGCAGCACGGCGTCCTTGTTCTGCGCCAGGTGCGTGATCAGGTCGGCGTGGGCGCCGATGGTGTAGCGGTAGACGCTGGTGTTGCCGGTGTCGTCACGTTTGTCCCATTCCTTGATCACCAGGAACTCACCCGGGTGGTCAAAAAAGGGGCCCAGGTCACCGACGATCACGACGTCCAGGTCGATGAACAACGTCGGGCCGCTCAGGTCGTACAGCGGCGCGGCGAAGCTGGTCACCTTCAGCCAGCCGTGGCCCTTGCTCCAGGGCAGGCGCTGGTCGAAATCGGCAAAACCCACGGCCGGCAGGTCGAAGACCTCAATGTCAGGGCCGATGCCCTGCGGGTCGTCGGTCAGGCAGACAAAGCGGAACGGGCGTTGCAGGTGCCGGCCCACCATAGAACGCAGGCGGTTGACGTAGTCGGCGCCGTACTTGTTGCCCCACTTGATGCACAGGACGTTGACGGGAGACGCCGCCATGTCAGTGAGCAGCGGCTGCCACCTGTGCGTCGGGTTTGACGGCCCGCAGCGCGGCCATCATCGTCTTTTCGATGCGTTTGAGCGCGGCCTTGGTGTGGCCCTCGAAACGCAGCACCAGCACCGGCGTGGTGTTGGAGCCGCGGATCAGGCCGAAGCCGTCCGGCCAGTCCACACGCACACCATCGATGGTGCCGACTTCGGCGCCATCGAATTTCAGGCGGCCATCGGCCACCCGCGCCTGCAGTTCCGTCACCACACGGTGGTGCTCGCCTTCGGCGCAGTTCACGTTCAGCTCGGGTGTGCTGTGGCTGGTGGGCAGCGCGTTCAAGACCTTGCTCGGGTTCTTGCTGCGCGACAGGATCTCCAGCATGCGTGCCGCGGTGTAGGTGGCGTCGTCGAAACCGTACCAGCGTTCGCCGAAGAAGATGTGGCCGCTCATCTCACCGGCGATCGGCGCCTTCACTTCCTTCAGCTTGGCCTTGATCAGCGAGTGGCCGGTCTTCCACATCAGCGGCACACCACCGGCCGCACGGATGGCCGGTGCCAGGCGCTGCGAACACTTGACGTCGAAGATCACCGTGCCACCCGGGTTGCGGCTGAGGATGTCGGTGGCCAGCAGCATCAGCTGGCGGTCGGGGTAGATGATGTGGCCTTCCTTGGTGACCACGCCCAGGCGGTCGCCGTCGCCGTCGAAGGCCAGGCCGAGTTCGGCGTCGGTGGCCTTGACCACGGCGATCAGCTCGGCCAGGTTCTCGGGTTTGCTGGGGTCGGGGTGGTGGTTCGGGAAGTCGCCGTCCACCTCGCTGTACAGCTCCTGCACCGTGCAGCCCAGGCCGCGCAGGATGCCGGGCGCCGACGCACCCGGGATGCCGTTGCCGGAATCGACGACGATCTTCATCGGCCGCGCCAGCTTGGCATCGCCGGTGATGCGGACCGCGTATTCGGCGCGGATGTCCATCTTCGCGCTGCGGCCGCTGCCCACGGTGTAGGTCTCGGTTTCGATGCGCTGACGCAGGGCCTGGATCTCGTCGCCGTAGATCGCACGGCCGGCCAGCACCATCTTGAAGCCGTTGTAGTCCTTGGGGTTGTGGCTGCCGGTGACCTGGATGGCGCTGCGGCAGCCGTGTTTGCCGCGGGTCGCGGCCACGTAGTACACCATCGGCGTGGTCACGGCGCCGAGGTCCACCACATCCAGGCCGGTGCTCTTGAGGCCATCGATCAGCGCCTTCACCAGGCCCGGGCCGGACAAACGCCCGTCGCGGCCCACGGCCACGGCCTTTTCGCCTTCCTTCAGCGCCTGCGAGCCAAAGGCCCGCCCGAGGTGACGCGCAAAGCGGGCATCGATGGTCTGCCCGACGATGCCGCGGATGTCGTAGGCCTTGAAGACGGAGGCGGTGACTTTCATGGGGGAGACCCTGTGCGTGAAGACCGGCGGATTGTAGGCAGCGCCTGACGCGGGTGATCGGCTTGCCATTCGTCGCGCACGCTTGCCATTCGTCGCAGCCCAGGCCCGGGCCGGGGGCGTGGCTTCCTACACTTCAAGCCCATGAAGACACGCCAATTCCTGCTCCGCCAGTCGCTGGATCAATGGGTCACCGACGACACCGCCACCCCACCGCCGGCCTGGCTGCAGTGGCTGTGGACGCTGCTGTTTGCGCTGATGGTCGGCGCCGTGTTCACCCTCGTCGGCATGGCCAGCAACAGCGGGGACCGTCCGGGTCTGTGGCTGGACCCGTCGGCCTGGTGGCGCTGGTTCCGGGTCAACTTCGTGATCGCGTTCACCATCGCGGCCCTGATCCAGCTGTTGTTCATGGCAGCGATCTCACTGGTGAGCCCCGGGCGCATCCGCGGCTTCTCCAACCGCGCACGCGCCGTGTTCTTCTCGGCCATACCGATCCTCGGCGTGCTGCTCGGCTGGCCGCTGGGCGTGGCGCTGGTCAGCGAGGCCGGCGCCGGCTGGATCCGTATCGACGCCGGCAGCCTGGTGGGCAGCGCGGTGCTGGGCATCCTGATCAGCACCGTGATCTACCTGATCTTCAACGCGCGTGCGCAGCAGGCCCTGGCCGAAAAACGTGCGGCCGAAGCGCAACTGCGGCTGCTGCAGGCGCAGATGGAGCCGCACTTCCTGTTCAACACCCTGGCCAATGTGCTGACGCTGATCGACGTTGAACCCGCCCGCGCCAAGGCCATGCTGGAGAGTTTCACCGACTACCTGCGGGCCACGCTGGCCAAGTTGCGCAAGGACGAAGGCTCGCTCGGCAGCGAGATCGACCTGGCCGACGCCTACCTGCGGCTGCTGCAGCTGCGCATGGAAGACCGGCTGCGCTTCAGCATCGATGTGAGTGCCGAGCTGCGCCACGTGCTGCTGCCGCCGCTGATGCTGCAGCCCCTGGTGGAAAACGCCATCCACCACGGCCTGGAACCCAAGCTCGAAGGCGGCGCAGTCACCATCCAGGCGCGGCGGCTGGGCGATGAACTGCAACTCACCGTCAGCGACGACGGCCTGGGCCCGGACGCGCCCAAGCGCCGCAGCACGGGCAACGGCATCGCGCTGGCGAACATCCGCGAGCGGCTGCAGAGCTTGTATGGCGACGCGGCTTCGCTCACCATCGAGGCCCAGAACCCCGGCACCCGCGCCACCCTGCGCCTGCCCTGCCCCCGGAGCCCCGCATGACCCTGGCGCTGATCGCCGACGACGAACCACCCCTGGCCCGCCACCTGCAGCAGCAGCTGGCCACCCTGTGGCCCGACCTGAGCTTCACGCCGACGGCACGCAACGGCGTCGAAGCCGCCGAGCTGATCGACGCGCTGCAGCCCGAACTGGCCTTCCTGGACATCCAGATGCCGGGCCTGACCGGGCTGGAGGTGGCGCAGGGCATCGAAGGCCGCACGCAGGTGGTCTTCGTCACCGCCTACGATGAATACGCGGTGCAGGCTTTTGAGCACGAGGCGCTGGATTACCTGCTCAAGCCGGTGAAGGCCGACCGCCTGCAACGCACGGTGGAGCGGCTGCAGAAAGCGCTCGCCGAGCCAGCCGAGGCCGATGCGCACCTGGCCGGTGCGCTGCAACGCCTGCAACCCCGGCCGGCGGGTGAACGCCTTCGCTGGATCCGTGCCAGCGTGGGCGAGCTGATGCACCAGATCCCGGTCGACGACGTGCTGTTCTTCCGCGCCGACGACAAGTACACCTGCGTGCAGACGGCCGGCGCGGAGCACCTGATCCGCACACCCATCGTCGAGCTGCTGGCCCAGCTGGACCCCGCGGTGTTTGTGCAGGTGCACCGCTCCACCGTGCTGAACCTGAACCACCTGGCCGGCACCCGCCGCGACGAGGCCAGCCGATTGTTCCTGCGCGTGCGCGGACATGCGCAGGAGCTGCCCGTCAGCCGGGCCTACGTGCATCTTTTCAAGGCGATGTAGTCACTTATTGCTAAAGCTCAAGGCGATCCGGGCCGACAAGCAAGTACGGCCCCGATGGGCGGGACCGTTTCAACCCGTTTCGGACAGGATCCGCCATGACATTCACCCGCTTCGCCATCGCCGCAGCCCTGCTGGCCGGCAGTGCCACCAGCTTCGCATCCGCCGACCCCAAGGCCACCATCGCCGACCTCGACGCGCGTCTGGCCAAGATCGGTGCGCCGCGCCTGGAAGGCACCGACGCCGTGGGCGGCAAGGACGTGCCGGCCATCTATTTCGGCCAGCGCAAGATCAACAACAACTTCGACGTCGTTGATGCCGTGCGCAAGGCCCACCAGGCCACCGCCACGGTGTTCGTGAAGGCGGGTGACGAGTTCGTGCGTGTCAGCACCAACGTGCTCACACCCGAAGGCAAACGTGGCATCGGTACCCAGCTGGCCCGCAACGCCGCCTACGAGGCCGTCAGCAAGGGGCAGCAATATTGCGGTGCGATCGACGTGCTGGGCACCGCCTTTGACGCCTGCTACAACCCGATCAAGAGCGCCGACGGCCAGGTCATCGGCGTGAGCTACATCGGCCACAAGAAGTAATCCAGCAAGCCGGGAGCACACCATGAAACTTGCCATCCACCCGGGCCGCTGGCTCGATCGCCTGCCCGTGGGCCGCCAGTTGTTCCTGGCCTTCACCGCCGTGCTGGTGCTGACGGCCGCTTTGGGCGCCACGGCGCTCATCGGCCTGCGCAGCGTGGATGGCGAGGCCATCGCGCTCTCCGAAAAGTGGCTCAAGGGCGTGGGCGATCTGTCGGACGCCCGGGCCGTGCTCGTCGAGGCGCGTGAGTTCGAGGTGAAACACAGCCGCACCGACGACACCAGCTACCACGCCGAGTACGAAGAGAAGATGACCGAGGCCGCCAAGAGCGTGACGGCCCTGGCCGAGCGCTACAAGGCCCGCGTGGTCGGTGCCGACGAAGCGGCGCTGAGCGATGGCCTGGGCAAGGCCTGGGCCGCCTACCGCGCCGGCCAGGAGCGGGTGGTCAAACTCGGCCGCGACAAGAAGCAGCAGGACGCTGCCGACATCGCCGACGGCGCCTCCAGCATGGCCTTCGACGAAGTGGTCGGCGCGCTGAACAAACTCATCCAGTTCAACTACGACGGGGGCGATGCCGCCGCCACGCATGTGAACACGGTTTACGACCAGGCACGCCTGGCCGTGATGGTGCTGCTGGGCCTGGCCCTGGTGGTCGGCGCCACGCTGGGCACGGTGATCACGCGCCTGCTGCTGCGCCAGCTGGGCGGCGAGCCCCGCACCGCCGTGGCGCTGGCCCGGGCCGTGGCCCAGGGCGACCTGACCACCGCCATCCACCTGAGGGCCGGCGACCAGGACAGCCTGCTCGCCTGGCTTCGCAACATGCAGACCAGCCTGGCCCAGGCCGTGGCCGAAGTGCGCCGCGGCTCCGACCACGTGGCCCATGCCAGCGGCGAGATTGCCGCCGGCAACCAGGACCTGTCGGTGCGCACGGAACAACAAGCCGGCGAACTGCAGCAGACCGCCTCCACGATGGAGCAGCTCGGCGGCACCGTGCGCAACAACGCCGACAACGCGCGCCAGGCCAGCCAGCTGGCGCAGGGTGCCTCCACCGTGGCCGTGCAGGGCGGCGAGGTGGTCGGCCGCGTGGTGCAGACCATGAAGGGCATCAACGAAAGCAGCCGCCGCATTGCCGACATCATCGGCACCATCGACGGCATCGCATTCCAGACCAACATCCTGGCGCTGAACGCGGCGGTGGAAGCCGCCCGTGCCGGTGAACAAGGCCGCGGTTTTGCCGTGGTGGCCGGTGAAGTGCGCAGCCTGGCACAGCGCAGCGCCGAAGCCGCCAAGGAGATCAAGAGCCTGATCGGCGCCAGTGTCGAACGTGTCGAGCAGGGTTCGGCCCTGGTTGATCAGGCCGGCAGCACGATGCAGGAGGTGGTGGCCTCGATCCGGCGTGTCAGCGACATCGTCGGCGAGATCAGTGCCGCCAGCGCCGAGCAGAACGCCGGTGTGGCCCAGGTCGGCGACGCCATCAGCCGCATGGACCAGGGCACGCAACAAAACGCGGCGCTGGTGGAGCAGAGCGCGGCAGCGGCCGACAGCCTGCGCCAACAGGCGCAGCAGCTGGTGAAGGCGGTGGCCGTGTTCAAGCTCGGCAGCGAGCCGGTGAACATGGCCAAGGCGACACCAGCCGTGTCACCGGCCCTGTCAGCGGCCCCGAAGGCCGGGCCCAGGCCGGCGGCCGCGCCGGCCCCGAAGGCCGCGGCCAGGCCGCTGACCGCCAGCCCGGCACCGCAGCCGGCACCGCCCGTGAAAGCCGTGCAGGCCGCCCCGGCGAGCGACGACGACTGGCAGAGTTTCTGACCCCCCTCGGCCCCGGGGCCCGCGCCGCGCAGGGGCCGGCCTTCGGGCATCATCCAGGCACGGGCAGCGGAACCTTTTGCCGCCTGCGGCGGTCCACCCGGTCAGGATGAACATGAGCTCCCCCCCACCCCTTCCTTCTGATCGCACGCCCCGCAGCGTGCGCTCCGGCCCCGGTTTCCTGGGCGCCCTGCTCGGCATCGTGTTTGCCATCGTCGGCTTTGTGCTGATGGTGGGCGCGCTGTTGCTGGCCCTGGTGGTGGCCATCGCCGCGCTGCTGTGGTCGCTGGTGCGGGGCCGCAAGCCGGCACCGGTGCGCTTCCACTTCCGCCAGGCCACGGCACGGGCCTGGCGCCCGGCCTCGGGCCGGCCGGCCACCGAAGACGTGGTCGACGTCGAGGTGCGGGAAATCCCCGACCGGCGCTGACCACGTCCCGGCGCCAAGCGCCAGGAACAGGTCCGAAAACGGCGAGTCATGCAGCGGGCGCGGCCTAAGATGGCGCGATGTTCCCCGACGCCGACACCGCCTACCTGGCCCTGCAGAACCACGATGCCCGCTTCGACGGCCGGCTGTTCGTGGGGGTCACGTCCACCGGCGTCTATTGCCGCCCCGTCTGCCGTGTGCGCATCCCCAAACGCGAAAACTGCCGCTTCTTCGGCAGCGCAGCGCAGGCCGAGGCCAGTGCCTTCCGGCCCTGCCTGAAGTGCCGGCCGGAGATCGCACCCGGCCTGTCGTTGATGGACTCTTCCGCCGTGCTGGCGCAGGCTGCGGCACGTGCGCTGGCGCATGCGGTGCACAGCGGTGAAGCGCTGGCTCTGCCCACGCTGGCCGCACGACTGGGGGTGACCGACCGCCACCTGCGGCGCATCTTCCAGGCCGCGCATGGCGTGACACCGCGCGACTACATCAGCACCCAGCGCCTGCTGCTGGCCAAGCAGTTGTTGACCGACACCAACACGCCGGTGACCCAGGTGGCGCTGGCCAGCGGCTTCGAGAGCCTGCGCCGCTTCAACGCCGCCTTTGCCGAGCGCTACCGCATGAGCCCGACCCGGCTGCGCCGCGAAGGCCCCGGTCCTGCACCCGGCACGCCGCTGCGCCTGGCCTGGCGGCCGCCCTACGACCTGGCAGCGGTGCTGGAATTTTTTGCACGTCGGGCGATGCCGGGTGTCGAGCAGGTCGACATGGATGGCCTGACCCTGCGACGCACGCTGGCCCTGCCCCATGCCGGCGCGCTGCGGGCCGGCTGGCTGGCCTGCCACTTCGTGCCCGCGCGCCACGAGCTGCACCTGACCACCTCGTCCAGCCTGGCACCGGCGCTGGGCAGCCTGCTGGCGCGGGTGCGCCACAGCTTCGACCTCGACGCCGACCCGGCGCAGATCGACCCCGTGCTGGCACGGCTGCCGGTGGCGCCTCGCCCGGGCCTGCGCCTGCCGGGGTGCTTCGACGGCTTCGAGCTCGCGGTGCGTGTCATCCTGGGCCAGCAGGTCACGGTGCAGGCAGCACGCACGCTGGTGCGGCGCCTGGTGCAGCAGTTCGGCACGCCCATCGACACCCCGTTTTCCGGCCTGGACCGGCTGTTCCCCGATGCCGCGACCATCGCTGCGGCCGATCCCGAGACCATCGGCCGCCTGGGCATCGTGCGCCAGCGCGTGCGCGCGCTGCAGGCGCTGGCGGCCGAGGTCGCGGCCGGCCGTCTGCTGCTGCACCGCGATGCACCACTGGAACCGACCCTGGCCGCCCTGCGGGCCCTGCCCGGCATCGGCGAATGGACCACGCAGCTGGTGGCGATGCGCGCACTGGCGGGGCCTGATGCCTTTCCGGCCACGGACATCGGATTGCTGAATGCACTGGGCACCCGCGATGTCGCCGCCGTCACCCAGGCCGCCGAGGACTGGCGGCCCTGGCGCGCCTATGCCGTGATCCGGCTCTGGCACCACCTGGAGAATCCTGCATGAACCGCGCCCCCACCGGCCTGATCGCCCAGACCCTGTTGCCCACGCCAGGCGGCCCGCTGGCGCCGCTGGGCCCGCTGACCGCCGCCACCACGGCCCGGGGCATTGCCTTGCTCTGGTTCGACGCACCGCGTCTGGACGGTGTGCCGCACGCCCCCGATCACCCCTGGCTGGCGCAGCTGGCCGCGGAACTCGCGGCTTACTGGCAGGACCCGGCCACCACACGGTTCCGCGTGCCGCTGGACCTGCAGGGCACGGTCTTTCAGCGGGCGGTGTGGCAGGCGCTGACCACCATCCCGGCCGGCACCACCTGCAGCTACGCGCACATCGCGCAGCAGATCGGCCAGCCCAGCGCGGTGCGCGCCGTGGGCGCGGCCAACGGCGCCAACCCGGTGGGCATCGTCGTGCCCTGCCACCGGGTGATCGGCCGCGACGGGTCGCTCACCGGTTATGCCGGCGGCCTGCCCCGCAAGGCAGCCCTGCTGCAGCATGAATCGGCCCAGGCCGCGCTGCCGGCATGAAGGGCCGCGACCTGCTCGACCTGCTCCTGCTGGCCGCCATCTGGGGCGCCTCGTTTTTGTTCATGCGGGTGGCGGCACCGCACTTCGGTGCGTTTCCGCTGGTGTTGGTGCGTGTCGGTGGCGCGGCGTTGGTGCTGTTGCCATTGCTGTTCTGGCAGGGGCAGGCCGCCCACCTGCGCCAGCATTGGCGGGTCATCTCGCTGGTCGGGCTGTTGAACTCGGCCCTGCCGTTTGCATTGTTCATCGTCGCCGCGCTGGCCATCAACGCCGGCCTGTCGGCCATCTTCAACGCCACCACGCCGATGTGGACGGCGCTGATCGCCTGGCTGTGGCTGCGCGACAAACCGGCGCCGCTGCGCCTGTTCGGCCTGGGCCTGGGCTTTGCCGGCGTGCTGGCGCTGGCCCTGGGCAAGGCCAGCCTGCAGCCGGGTGAACATGGCGTGAGCCCGGCGCTGGCCATCGCCGCTTGCGTGGGCGCCGCGGCGCTCTACGGCGTGGCGGCCAACGTCACCAAACGCCACCTCGCCGGTGTGCCGGCGCTCACGCTGGCCGTGGGCAGCCAGCTCTCAGCCGCGGTGCTGGTGGCCGGCCCGGCCTGGTGGGCCTGGCCGGCCGTCAACCCGCCGGCGAGCGCGTGGGCCGCAGCGCTGCTGCTGGCCGTGTTGTGCAGCGGCGTGGCCTACGTGCTGTACTTCCGCCTCATCGCGCGGCTGGGGCCGGCGGCGGCCAGCAGCGTGACCTTTTTGATCCCGCTGTTTGCGGTGGCCTGGGGCGCCGTATTCCTGGGCGAACGGCCCACGGGTGCCATGCTGGCCGGGGGCGCGGTGATCCTGGTGGGCACAGCGCTCGCGATGGGTGTGCGGCTGCGTTGAGGGTCAGCGGCACCACGCCGCAAACGGTGATCACCGTCCCTCAGTCCCTTGTGGCCCTTCCCCAGAATCGTGGATGATGGCCCCACGGGGGAAGGCCAAGATGAGCGACGCGAGGGAGGTCTCGACGTCGCCGCCAGCGGGTGCGCGGCGGCGTGTCGTCTTGTTCGCGGATCTGGTGGAGTCGGTCCGCCTGTACCAGCAACACGAGAGCCTGACCATCCAGCGGTGGCGGGCCTTCGTGGCCGCGGTGCGCGAGACCGTCCCGCCGCGGCACGGGGGGCGCGTGGTGCGAACGGTGGGCGACGGTCTGCTGATGGAGTTTGGCACCGCAGGGGGTGCCGTCGCCGCCGCGTTCGAGCTGCACCAGCAACTGCGCGGCACCGATGCCGACGGCCCGGCCGAGGCTGCCATGTGGCTGCGCATCGGTGCCCATGTGGCCGAGGTGGTGGCCGACGAACAGGATCTCTGGGGCAGCGGGGTCAACCTCGCGGCCCGCCTGTGCAGTCTGGCCCGCCCCGGCCAGACCGTGGTGTCCAGCGAGCTGCGCCAGGGCCTGGTGGATGGTCTGCAGGCCGACGTGGAAGACCTCGGCCCGCGTTACCTGAAACACATCGCCGAGCCGGTGCGTGCCTGGGCCCTGCACCCGCCCGGCCCACGCCAGCGGGCCGAATTCAGCCGCCCGGAAGACCTGCGGCCGGCCATCGCCGTGGTGCCCTTTGTGGCCGTGCCAGCCGACCCGGACCACGACGCGCTGGGCCACGCGATGGCCGACGACGTCATCGCCAGCCTGGCGCGCCACCCCGATCTGCGCGTGATCTCGCGCATGAGCACCGCCGCCGTGCGCGAGCTGCCGGCCAGCCCCGAGCAGCTGCGCCAGACGCTGGGCGCGTCCTTCCTGCTCAGCGGGCGCTTCTACGTGCGCGGCAGCCGGGTCCGGCTGGCGGCCGAGCTGTGTGAGCTGCGCCAGGGCGAGGTGCTGTGGTCCGGCAGCGCCAGTGCCGACGTGAACGCGCTGTTCGAAGGCCAGGACCACATCGTGCCGCACCTGGTGTCGCAGGTGGCCCAGCAGGTGCTGGCGCATGAGCTCACGCGGGTGCGCAGCCTGCCGATGGACACGTTGGCGGCCTACTCGCTGCTGCTCGGCGCCAACGGCCTGCTGCACAGCCTGGTGCCGGCGGACTTTCGACGCGCCCGCGAGGTGTTGCAGCACCTGGCAGAGCGCCACCCGCGCCAGGCCGCGCCGCATGCGCTGTTGTCGGGCTGGCACGTCTTCCGGATGCTGCAGGGCTGGACCGAGAACGCCGCCGAAGACGGCCGCCATGCCCTGGCCGAGGCGCAGCAGGCGCTGGACCTGGACCCCACCCAACCCGGTGCCCTGGTGGCCGATGGCGTGGCCCGGGTGTTTGCCGAACGCGACTTCGAAGCCGCGCAGCGCCGCTTCCGCGAGGCCCTGGTGCACGACCCGCAACACGCATCGGCCTGGGCCCATCTGTCGGAGACCCAGAGCCAGATGGGCGAGGCCGAAGCCGGTCTGGCCTCGGCCAACAAGGCCATCGAACTCTCGCCGCTGGACCCGCAGCGGTTTGTCTTCGAATCGTTCGCGGCCCGCGCCGCGTACATGGCGGGGCAGTTTGAACAGGCCGCCCAGCACGCCCAGGCCTCGGTGCGGCTGCATGCCATGCACGCACCGGCGCACCGCATGCTGATCGTGGCCTTGTGGCTGGCCGGACACCCGCACGCCGCGCGCGAAGCACTGGCGCACTACCAGCGTGTGTTCCCCGGCGCCACCGTCGGCTCGGCACCCGCCGCGGCACGCCGCACCGCTGAAAGCCCGTTTGCCCAGGCGCTGCGCAGCGCGGGCCTGCCGCCTTGAGCGTCGCCATAAACGCCCGCTTGAACGCCCGCTTGAACACCGCCATGAACGCCGCCATGAACGCCCCCCGAAGGAAGCCGTGATGAACCCGCACCACCTGCCACCCGGCGCCTGGCTCAGCGGCGCGCTGGGCGCCTTCCAACCCACCGACCCACCACGTGCCGGCAGTGGCCCCTGGCAGCCCACCGACCCGCCGCGCGCCGCCACCGGCCCGTGGCAACCCACCGATCCCCCGCGGGCGGCCACCGGCCCCTGGCAGCCGACCGATCCTCCCCGCGCCGCCCAGCAGGGCGCGGCAGCGCCCATGCCCACCGCGGCGCCCTTTCCCTGGGACGGGCTGGACCCGCACTGGGTCTACCACGGCGCCGACAGCCTGCTGGCGCAGGCCTTGCGCCGCACACGCGCCCGCATCCTGCGGGCCAGCGAAACCCGGCTGCCCGCGGCCGCCATCGCCGAAGCGGCCCGCCTGGGCCAGCCGCTGCAAGGCTCCCACCTGATGCGCTGGGCGTCCGGCTTCCGGGTCAAGGCCGTCAGCGCCGAGCTGGCCGGGCGCTTCCAGGTGCTGGACAAAACCGTCTGGATGATCGACCCCGGCAACGCCAAGCTGAAGGTGCCGGCCTGCCAGGCCACGGCGGTGTTCGCGTTGCCCGGCGCCCTCAGCGGCGAGCAGCTGCTGGGCGACCAGATCGACCAGGTGCTGCGCGCCGCGGTGGAACGCGAAGACCGCCTGCCCGAGATCCTGAGCCAGAGCACCGACTTCTGGCCCTTCTTCGAATCCTTCGTCGGCATCCGGCTCGGCCTGGCACCGCGCACCGGCGAGCTGCTGGAGGTGGCCTTCGAGTGCCTGGGGCTGGTGCTGATGGCGCTGAAGAACGCGGTTGGTGCGCGCCGGCCCTTCCAGGCGTCCACCCTGGTCGCGCCGGTGATCGCCACCCCCGGCCATGGCGCTTTGCCCAGCGGCCATGCGGCCATGGCCGCGCTGAGCTCGGAGCTGCTGCACCAGCTGCTCTACCGCCACGATGCCGAGGCCACCGGCCGCCTGGACCGCCTGGCCCGGCGCATCGCCTACAACCGCGTCGTGGCTGGCGTGCATTTTCCGGCCGACAGCCAGGCCGGATACCTGCTGGGCCTGCAGTTCGGGCGCCTGATGGCTGCCCTGGCCGACCGCCAGCAGCCGGTGCCGGCCGCGGTCCGCGCCGACCAGGTGTTTGCCCAAGGCCATGAGTTGCCGGAAGACGGACCCCGGCCCGGCCTGGTGGCCGGCAAGTACAAACGCACGCTGGCGCCCAACCTGGCCTTCCTGTGGCAGCAGGCGCAGCTGGAGCTGGACGCGCTGCGCGTCTGACGGGGGGCACGATGCCATCACGCTGGTCACCCCGCGCCGCCGCACGGCTGCACACCGCCCAGGCTGCGATGCAAGCGCTCGGCCCGCCGATCGACCCCGCCCTGCTGTGGGCCACGCACACCGACTGGCGCGGCATGAAGGCCCATGCCGGCTGGGACCGCCGCCCGGGCGACGACGGCCTGGTGCAGATCCTGGCGCGGGCGCCGAACGTGCCGGCCTTGAACAAGGCCCTGGCCTGGCCGCTGATGGCCGTGCCCGAGGTCTACCACCGGCCGCTGCTGCCGGGGCAGCGGCGGCTGCTGCACTTCACCGCGCGGCTGAAACTGACCGACCTGCCCCGGCTCTACCTGGAACACCCGGCGCTGCGCTGGGAAATCGCGGCACCGCTGCGCGATGCCGAACGCCTGGCCCGCGGCAGCCACTTCAGCCGCTTCGGGCCCGACCGGGCGCCGGACGACTTCCACCGCAGCAACCGTGTCGCGGCGCCGGTGCAGGCGCTCGAAGGCGATGATCAGCCCGCCATCGGCGGCCTGGTGCTGGCCTTGATTGACTTCGGCTGCCCCTTCCTGCACGAGCAGTTCCGCACCCCGGCGGGCACCCGCGTGGCCGCCGTGTGGGACCAGGGCGGCAGCCTGCCCGAGGCACACACCCCCGGGTGCCAGCAGGGCTGGCCCTGGCGGCTGCCCCGTGGTTTTGCGCATGGGCGGCAGCTGGGGCCGCGCACGCTGGCGGCCATCGACGCTGCGGTGTGGCAGCCCCCGCCCGGCGCGCCGGTGCTGGACGAGTTCGACGTCTATGCCGGCATCGACCACCTGATCGACCACGACGACCCCCGGCGGCGGATCTGGCACGCCACCCACGGCGGTGCCCTGCTCGACCTGGCGGCAGGTCGGCTCGACCCGCTGACCCAGCAGCCAGACGCGGCGAGCGACGCGGCGCTGGTGGTGGTGCAGCTGCCGTCGATGACGGCGGCCGACAGCGCCGGCGCCTCGCTGGGTGCGCAGCTGCTGGACGGCCTGCGTTATGTGCTCGACGTCTGCCGGCCCGACGCCAAGGTGGTGGTCAACATCAGCTACGGCAGCCACGCCGGCCCGCACAACGGGCGCTCGCTGATCGAAACCGCGATGACCGAGCTGCTGGAGGCACGCCCGCAGGACTTCAGCATCGTGCTCGCGGCCGGCAATGCACGGCAATCACGCTGCCACGTGCAGCGTTCGGTGCGGCGCAACCGCACGGCGCTGCTGCGCTGCCAGCTGGCCGCGGGCGACACCACCGACACCTTCGTCGAGGTCTGGTACGCCGCGCCACCGGCCCGTCTGGGCCAGCACCTCGAAGCCCGGGTGCGCCCCCCGGGCCGGGTCTGGAGCGACTGGCAGGCCCCCGGGCATGGCGACGAGATGCGCGAGATGGCCAGCCGCGACGAGGTGGTGGCCATGCTGCGCCACGACGCGGCCGACCCCCAGGGCGCCGGCCTGGGCCTGATCCTGCTGGCCGTCGGGCCGACGGCACAACCCGATGACGTGCCCTGCCCGCTGGCCGACGCCGGGCTGTGGGAGATCGAGGTCCGGCTGGTCGAAGCTGAGCCAGGCACCGAGCCCGAGCCCGTGCTGCTGAACGCCTGGATCGAACGCGACGACCCGGGCCAGAACCCGGGCGCGGGCCACTCGTACTTCGCCGACCAGGACGCCGACGACGACGCCGAGACCCTGAGCAGCCTGGCCACCGGGCCGCACACCGTGGTGGCCGGCGGGTTTTGCATCGCCAGCGGCCGGCCGGTGCCTTATTCGTCCATCGGCAGCCAGCATGGCCCGATGGTGCTGGCCGCCTGCGAACGTGACACCACCACAGCCGGCCTGCTGGTGGCCGCCACCCGCAGCGGCGAACGGGTGCTGATGAACGGCACCAGCGTGGCCGCACCGGTGCTGGCCCGGCGGCTGCTGAACGTGCTGGCCCGGCAGTCGGTGCCGCGCCGCGGCTGGCCGGCCGTGCTGAAAGCGCTGGCGCGCAGCGACCCGTTCGTGAAGCCGATGTCGTGAAGCCGATGTCGTGAAGCCGCTGTCGTGAAGCCACTGCGCGGTTGATGCATTAGCCTTGTGCGATGGACACCACACGCAGCGCCCAGGGCTACCTCGACGACCCCCGCAACGAGCAGGTGCTCGTCTACGTCAACGGCACGCTGGTGCCGCGGGACCAGGCCCGTGTGTCGGTGCTCGACAGCGGCTTCGTGCTGGGTGACGGCGTCTGGGAGGGCCTGCGCCTGGTGCAGGGCCGGCTGATCAGCCTGGACGCGCACCTGGACCGCTTGTTCGAAGGCGCGCGTTGCATCGAACTCGACATCGGCCTCACCCGGCAGCAGGTGGTGGACGCCCTGCACCACACGCTGGCCGCCAACGGCATGGCCGATGGTGCGCACCTGCGGTTGATGGTCACGCGCGGCATCAAGAAGACGGTGAACCAGGATCCGCGTTTCATCCTCGGCGCGGCCACCGTGGTCATCGTCGCCGAATACAAGACGCCGCGGCCGGAGAGCAAACAGCGCGGCCTCAGCCTGTTCACGTCCACCTTCCGCACCAGCGGGCCCGATGTGTTCGACCTGCGGCTCAATTCGCACAGCCGGCTGAACCTGATCCAGGCCCTGATCCAGGCCATCCACGCCGGCGCCGACGAAGCGCTGATGCTGGACCCGCGGGGTTTTGTGGCCAGCTGCAACTCCACCAACTTCTTCATCGTGCGTGGCGGCGCGCTGTGGACGAGCAGTGGCGGCTACAGCTTCAAGGGCATCACGCAGGCCAATGTGATCGCCGCCTGGCGCGCCGCTGGTGGCACGGTGCAGGAAGGCGATTTCACGCTGGCCCAGGTCTACAGCGCCGACGAAGCCTTTTGCACCGGCACGCTGGGCGGCGTGACGCCGGTGGTCAAGGTGGATGGGCGCGTCATCGGCGCCGGGGTGCCGGGGCCGGTGACGCAGCGGGCCGCGGCGCTGTATGCGCAGGCCGTGATGGCTGCTTGATGCAGCGCAAGCACCGCCGGCAGGCGGCGCGGCAGCATCACGGCCCATGCACGATGAACTGTCCGCTGTCGATCCTGCGCTGGCCCGGGCCTGGCACACCGCTGGCCTGAAGGCGCTGCGCCTGGGCGGCCGCAGCTTGCTGCCCATCGTGCAAGGCGGCATGGGCGTCGGCGTGTCGGCGCACCGGCTGGCCGGCAGCGTGGCGGGTCTGGGCGGCGTGGGCACGCTGTCGTCGGTGGACCTGCGGCGCCAGCACCCCGACCTGATGGACGCCACCCGCGGGCTGGACATGGGCGATGTGCCGCGGGCCAAGGCGCTGATCCAGGCCGCCAACCAGACCGCGCTGCAGCGCGAGATCGCCGCCGCACTGGCGCTGGCCCAGGGGCGCGGCCTGGTGGCGGTGAACGTGATGCGCGCGGTCAGCGACTACGCGGCCTCGGTGCGCACGGCCCTGGAAGCCGGCGTGCACATGGTGGTGGTGGGCGCCGGCCTGCCGCTGGACCTGCCCGAACTGGCGCAGGACCACCCGCAGGCGCTGCTGGTGCCCATCCTGTCCGATGCGCGCGGCGTGCAGCTGGTGGTGAAGAAGTGGGCGCGCAAACAGCGGCTGCCGGACGCCATCGTGGTCGAACACCCGCGCCTGGCCGGCGGCCACCTGGGCGCCGCGAAGATCGCCGACCTGGGCGACCCGCGCTTCGACTTCGAGAACGTGATACCGGCCGTGCGCCAGTTCCTGCGCGAGGCCGGCATCGAGCGCCATGTACCGCTGATCGCCGCTGGCGGCGTGCGATCTTTCGAGGACATCCGCCGCCTGCAGGCCCTGGGCGCCGACGCCGTGCAACTGGGCACCGCCTTCGCCGTGACGCAGGAATGTGATGCCGACATCACCTTCAAGCAGGTGCTGGCCGAGGCCCGCGACGAAGACCTGGTGGAGTTCACCAGCGTGGCCGGCCTGCCGGCGCGCGCGGTGGGCACACCCTGGCTGCGCAAGTACCTGCAGGCGCTGCCGCGGCTGCAGGCCCAGGTGCAGAACAAACAACGCTGCACCAAGGCCTTCGACTGTCTGGCGCAGTGCGGGCTGCGCGACGGGCTGGCCGGCTGGGGCCAGTTCTGCATCGACCACCAGCTGGCCGCGGCGCTGCGCGGCGAGCTGAACAAGGGCCTGTTCTTCCGGGGCGTGGGCGCGCTGCCGTTTGGCGATCAGATCCGGCCGGTGCGCGAGCTGATGGCCCGGCTGCTGACGCCTGCTGTCGCGCTCAGCGCACCAGCCGCACGGCCTTGGCCGGCCGACGCAGTGTCTGCTTGACCTGCCCGCCCGGGCCGGCCACCTGCACGTCAAGGCGCTGCAGACGCGGGAAGGCGTCAAACAGGTTCTGCGTGACGGCCTTCAGCTGCGCCGGCGCCGCACAGTGGAACACGTAGCGCCCCGAGGCTTCTGCATGTTCTGCCGCCACAGCTGCTGCGGGTGTGGCCGACGGCTGCAGCGCGTCGATGTCCAGCGTCGTCTCGGTGGCACTGCATTGCGCGGCAGCATCGGGCTGCCACAGGGCTGCGGTATCGCGCAGCCGCGCGATGGCGGCTTCGGCGGCCTGTCTCTGGGCCGGGCTGCGCGGGCGGTGCTCGAAACCGACCAGGCTGTCCAGCGGGGCTTCGAAGGCCAGCGCCAGCAGCGGGCCGTCGATGGCGACGTCCAGCCGGGCCTGGCCGTGCACGTGGCTGTGCTGGGCCCAGGCCGGTGCCATGGCCAGCGCGAGCATGAACAGCAGGGACGCGGTGCGGGTCATGGCGGTTCCTTCTGGAAGGGTCAGCGGGTTAGCGGGTCAGGGCACGCAGCATCAGCGTCGTGTTGTGCCGCATCAGGGCTTCGTAGCTGGCGGCCGGGCCGCTGGCGTCGGACAAGGCGTCGGAGTACAGCGCGCCGGCCGGCTGCACGCCGGTCTCGCGGCCGATCTGTTCGATCAAACGCGGGTCGGCGATGGTCTCGACAAAAAGCGCGCGCACGTTCTCTGCCTTGATCTGCCGCACCAGCGCGGCCACACCGCGGGCCGAGGCTTCGGCCTCGGTGCTCAGGCCCTGCGGCGCCAGGAAACGCACGCCGTAGGCCGCGGCGTAGTGGCCGAAGGCGTCGTGCGAGCTGATCAGCTTGCGGCGCTCGGGTGGCACCGCCGCCCAGCCGGCGCGGATCTCGCGGTCCAGCGCCTGCAGGCGCTGCACGCTGGCCTGTGCACGCTGGCCATAGGCCGCGCAGCGCGGGGCATCGGCTTGGCACAGCCCGCGCTGGATGGCCTGCACGTAGTGCACGGCCGCGGCCACGTCCTGCCAGGCGTGCGGGTCCACGTCGTGGGCATGGCCGTGTGTGGACGCGGTTTTCAGCGGCTTCAAGCCATCGCTCAGCACCACGTGCCGGCCCTGGAAATTGGCCGACTTCAGGAAGCGCGCCATCCAGCCTTCGAAGCCCAGGCCGTTGGAGAACAGCACCCGCGCACCGGCCACGCTGCGCGCCATCGCGGGTGTGGGCTGCACCGCGTGCGCATCGCTGCCCGGGCCCACCAGCACCTGCAGCGCGATGTCCGGCCCGCCCACCTGCTGCACCAAGTCGCCGACGATGCTGAAGCTGGCCACCACCGGCAGCGGGCCCTGGGCCCGGGCAGGCGCCATGGCGACCAACAACTGGGCAGCAACGGCGAAGGACAACAGGCGCATCGGCATCAGGCTTTCAGGTGGTGTGCCGGCACGCGGCGGGCGCGCAGCGCACCGCGCGGGCCGAACACGATGGACAGCAGGTAGAGCCCGCCGAGGGTCAGCACGATGCTGGGGCCGCTGGGCGCGTCCAGGTGGTAGGACAGCACCAGGCCCAGCACGCTGCCCAGCGCGCTGACGCCGACCGCAGCCGCCAGCAGCGGCTTCAGGTCCCGCACCCAGAAACGCGCCGCGGCGGCCGGCAGGATCATCATGCCCACCGCCAGCAGCGTGCCCAGGGCCTGGAAGCCGGCCACCAGGTTGAGCACCAGCAGCGCCAGGAAGCCGTAGTGCGCCACCGGGCTCCAGCGGCTGACGGCGCGCAGGAAGGCCGGGTCCAGGCACTCCAGCACCAGCGGCCGGTACAGCACCACCAGCGTGGCCAGCGTGACGGCCGCCACGCCGGCCAGGAAGGCCACGGCCGCGCCATCCAGCGCCAGCACGCTGCCAAAGAGCACATGCAGCAGGTCGACGTTGCGGCCCTGCGACGAGATGATCACCACGCCCAGCGCCAGCGACAGCAGGTAAAACGCCGCCAGGCTGGTGTCCTCCCGCAGCACCGTGCTGCGCGAGACGGCGCCTGAGAGCGCCACCACCGCCAGCCCGGCCACCAGCCCGCCGAGTGTCATCGCGCCCAGCGAGAGCCCGGCCACCAGGTAGCCGATGGCGGCACCGGGCAGGATGGCGTGGGCCATCGCATCGCCGGTGAGGCTCATGCGCCGCAGCATCAGGAACACACCCACCGGCGGCGCGCTGAGCGACAAGGCCAGACAGCCCCAGAGCGCGTTCTGCAGGAACGCAAACTCGGTGAAGGGGGCCAGCAGGTCCATCACGTGCCGGTGGCCGTGGCCGCGGCCGTCGCGGGCTCGCACAGCGCCGCCGCTTCGTCGAAGGCTTCGACCATGCCCCGTGTGCGCTGCAGCTGCTGCGGGGTCAGCACCTCGGCGGTCGGCCCGCAGGCCACGGCCTCGCGGGCCAGCAGCAGGGTCTGCGGGAAGGCGCGGCGCACCAGGGCCAGGTCGTGCAACACGGCCAGCACGGTGCGGCCCTGGGCGTGCCAGGCCTGCACCAGGGCCATCAGCGCCTCGGTGGTGGCTTCGTCCACCGCGGCAAAGGGTTCGTCCAGCAGGATGAGCGCCGCGTCGCGCAGCATCAGCCGTGCAAAGAGCACCCGCTGGAACTGGCCACCGGAGAGCGTGTCCAGCGTGCGGCGCTCGAAGCCCTGCAGGCCCACGGCGTGCAAGGCCTCGTGGCAGCGCACACGCTGCGCCGCGTTCAGCCGGCCCAGTGCGCCGGTTTCATGCCACAGGCCCATGGCCACCGTGTCGAAAACGTTGAGCGGGAAGCTGCGGTCGATCTCGGCCTGCTGCGGCAGGTAGGCCAGGCGCGGCGCCGGTGTGCCCAGGTCCACACGGCCCGACATCGGCGCCAGCAGCCCCGCGATGCCCTTGAGCAGCGTGGACTTGCCCGCGCCGTTGGGGCCCACCACGGCCAGCAGCGCACCCGGGTGCACCGTGAGGCCGAGGTGGTGCACGGCCGGGTGGCGGTCGTAGCCGAGGGTGAGGTCGTGCAGGCGCAGCATGACGGATGACGCGGGGTTTTCAGATTTTGAGATCGCATTATCAATCATTGGCCGTAACATCGTCGTGCCATGGAACGATCGACCCGCCAGCGCACCGCCATCCGCGACGCCCTCACTGCCGCGCAGCGCCCGCTGTTGCCGCAGGAGGTGCTGGATGCCGCGCAGGCCGCCGTGCCGGGCCTGGGCATCGCCACCGTCTACCGCAACCTGAAGGCGATGGTGGAAGACGGTGAACTGCAGCCGGTGGAGCTGCCGGGCGAGAACCTGCGCTACGAGCCCGTGGGGCACGCGCACCACCACCACTTCCAGTGCACGGCCTGCGAACGTGTGTTCGACGTGCACGCCTGCCCGGGCAACCTGGCGCGGTTGGCGCCGGCCGGCTTCACGGTGGAGACCCACGAGCTCACGCTCTACGGGCGCTGCAAGGACTGCCAGGCGCCAGCGCCCACGGCCGGCGTCAGAGCCCGAGCGCGCTGAGCCCGGGGTGGTCGTCCGGCCGCCGGCCCAGTGGCCAGTGGAACAGGCGCTGGTCCTCGGTGATCGGCAGGTCGTTGATGCTGGCAAATCGCTGCTGCATGAAGCCGGCGTCGGTGAACAGCCAGTTTTCGTTGCCGTAGCTGCGGAACCAGTGGCCGGAATCGTCGTGCCATTCGTAGGCAAAGCGCACCGCGATGCGGTGGCTGCCGAAGGCCCAGAGCTCCTTGATCAGCCGGTAGTCCAGCTCCCGCGCCCACTTGCGCTGCAGGAAGGCCTTCACCTCTTCGCGGCCGACCGGGAACTCGGCGCGGTTGCGCCAGCGTGTGTCTTCGGTGTAGACCCGGGCGCAGACCTCGGGGTCGCGGGTGTTCCACGCGTCTTCGGCGCCGCGCACCTTGCGGATGGCGGTCTCTTCGCTGAACGGCGGCAGCGGGGGGCGGGTGTCAGTCATCGGGCGCACCGGGTTCACCAGCCGATCGCCTTGGGTAGCCACAGCGCGATGGGCGGGTAGAAAAACACGAGGGCCAGCGTGGCCGCCTGCAGCCCGATGAAAGGCACCACACCCTTGTAGATGTCCTTGATCGTCACCTCGGGCGGGGCCACGCCCTTCAGGTAGAACAGCGCCCAGCCGAAGGGCGGGGTCAGGAAGGACGACTGCAGGTTCACCGTGATCAACATCGCCAGCCAGACCGGGTCCACACCCTGGTTCACCAGCACCGGCAGGAACAGCGGCACGGCGATGTAGCTGATCTCGATCCACTCGATGAAAAAGCCGAGCACGAAGATCAGCGCCATCATGAACCAGATGTCGCTGTTCACGCCGCCGGGCAGCCACTCGAACATGCGCACGATCAGGTC
>JADMJD010000070.1 GCA_018780805.1 Rubrivivax sp.
CGCCGATCACGCGCCAGATCTCGGCCACGATCAGCGGCGCCAGGCCTTCGGTGGCTTCGTCCAGGATGATCAGGTCGGGGTGGGTCATCAGCGCGCGGCCGATGGACAACATCTGCTGCTCACCGCCCGAGAGCTGGCCGCCGAGGTTGCCGAAGCGTTCCGTCAGGCGCGGGAAGGTCTGCAGCACACGTTCCAGCGGCCAGTCGTGCCGGCCGTCGCGGCCCGGGCGTGCGGCCATCACCAGGTTCTCGCGCACCGAGAGGTTGGTGAAGATGCCACGCCCTTCGGGCACGTAGGCCACACCGGCCTGCGCCACCTCGTGCGGCCTGGCGCGCGAGCGGTCCTGCCCGAAGAGTGTGATCTGCCCTTGCCGCTGCGCCACATGGCCGAGCAGGCTGCGGATCAGCGTGGACTTGCCCATGCCGTTGCGGCCCAGCAGGCCCACGGTCTGGCCGCGTGTGATCTGCAGGTCGATGCCGTGCAGGATGTGGCTGGAGCCGTACCAGGCCTGGATGCCCTTGGCGTCGAGCAGGATCTCGGTACTCATGTCTGCCCCCAGGTCGCTGCGCGCCCGCCCCCCAAGGGGATGAGCCGGCTTGGGGCGGCCCGGCGCCGGCTCATGCGTGCTCCCCCAGGTACGCCGCCTGCACCTCGGGGCTGCTGCGCACCGCGGCGGGTGTGTCCGACGCGATCACCGCGCCGTTGACCATCACCGTGATGCGGTCGGCAATGCGGAACACCGCGTCCATGTCGTGCTCCACCAGCAGGATGGCGTGGCCGGCGCGCAGCGTGTCCAGCAGCGCCAGCATGCGGTCGGTTTCTTCGGCGCCCATGCCGGCCAGCGGTTCGTCCAGCAGCAGCACCTCGGGCTCGGTGGCCAGGCACATCGCGATCTCGAGCTGGCGTTTACCGCCGTGCGACAGCAGCCCGGCCGGCCGGTCACGTTCGGCCTGCAGGCCGACACGCTCGAGTGCGGCCTCGGCCGCGGCGGTGGCGTCGCGGCAGCGCTGCGCGTCCTGCCAGAAGCGCCAGGGGTGCTGGTGCCGGGCCTGCGCGGCGAGCCGGCAGTTCTCGGCCACCGTGAAACCGGGGTAGATGGTGTTGCGCTGGTAGCTGCGGCCCAGGCCGGCGCGGGCGCGGCGGGGCTGCGTCCAGCCGGTCACGTCCTGGCCGCCCAGCTCCACACGCCCTGCCGACGGCGGGATCTCGCCCGACAGCAGGTTGATCAGCGTGGACTTGCCGGCGCCGTTGGTGCCGATCACGGCGTGCACGGCGCCTCTTGCGAGGTCCAGCGACACCGCGTCCACCGCCACCAGGCCGCCCCAGCGGCGGGTGAGACCGATGCCGCGCAGCAGGATGTCCGCTGTGGGGTCCGTCACTTCGGTTTCCTTTGCAGCAGACCGATCAGCCCGTTCGGCAGGAAGGCCACGCAGCCGATGATGGTCAGCCCCAGCCCCAGGTGCCAGTGTTTGGCAAAGGCGCCGAAGATCGCCTCGGACTTGAAGAACTCCTGCAGCAGCGCGTAGGCAAACGCGCCCAGCACCGCACCGCGCAAGTGGCCCAGGCCACCGAGGATGATCATGATCAGCACGGCGCCGCTCAGGTGCCAGCTCAGCAGTTCGGGGTTGACGAAGCCGTCCTTCACCGCGAACAGGAAGCCGGCGTAACCCGCCAGCGCACCGCTGATCACGAAGGCCGCGAGTTTGTACGGGTAGGTGGAAAAACCCGTGGCGCGCATGCGCTGTTCGTTGGCCTTGATGCCGGCCAGCGCTCGCCCGAAACGCGAGCGCAGCAGCAGCGCCAGGCCGGCGTACACGGCCACCAGGCTGGCCAGCGTGAAGGCGTAGAAGACCACGGGTTGGTCAAGGTCGATCAACACCCGGTCGCCCACCGCCAGCACCGGCTTGATGTAGAGGTAGATGCCGTCGGTGCCGCCACCCAGCGGGGTGTCGTGGATCACGAAGTAGGCCATCTGCGCAAAGGCCAGCGTGACCATGATGAAGTACACACCCTTGGTGCGCAGCGACAGCGCGCCCATGAACAGCGCGTAGGCCGCGGTGGCCGCGACCGCGGCGGGGACGATCCACCACAGTGCCGCGGGTTCGCTCTGGGGCGCCAGCAGCACGGCCGCATAGGCGCCAATGCCGAACAGTGCCGCGTGGCCAAAACACACCAGGCCGGTGCTGCCCACCAGCAGCTCCAGGCTGAGCGCGAAGATGGCGTAGACCATGATCTTGGCCACCAGGTCCAGGCCGTAGTTGCCGCCGACCAGCGGGTACAGCGCCAGCAGCAGCGCGCCGAACAGGGGCAGGGTGTAGCGGTTGTTAAGCATGGTCAGGCCTGCACGGCCGCCCGAAGGGCCTGACGCGCCCCCTCGGGGGGCAGTGAACGAAGTGAGCGTGGGGGCTTCATGTCATCCCGCCTTGAACAAACCGTCGGGTTTCCACAGCAGGATCAGCGCCATCAGCACGTACACCAGCACCCCCGCCGCCTGCGGCAGCAGCACCTTGCCAAACGTGTCCACGGTGCCGATCAGCAGCGCGGCGACGAGCGCGCCGCGAATCGAGCCGATGCCGCCGATCACCACCACCACGAAGCAGATGATCAGCACCGAGTTGCCCATGCCGGGATACACGGACGACACGGGCGAGGCGATCATGCCGGCGAAGACCGCGATCGCCACGCCGGCCGCAAACACCACGCGGTACAGGAACTGGATGTCCACACCCAGGCTCTGCACCATCTCGCGGTTGGTGCTGCCGGCGCGGATGGTCATGCCCAGGCGCGTGCGGGTGAACACGAAATACATGCCCAGGGCCAGCGCCAGGCACACGCCGCTGATGAAAAGCCGGTAGACCGGGTAGCTCATCACATCACCCAGCGGGATGCTGCCGGCCAGGAATGCCGGGGCCTGCACGCCGTGCACGTCGTCGCCGACGAGCAGGCTGCGCACCTCCTCGAACACCAGGATCAGGCCGTAGGTCATCAGCACCTGCTGCAGGTGCTCACGTTCGTAGAGGTAGCTGAAGAACACCCACTCCAGCACATACCCCAGCAGCACCGACAGCACCAGGCCCGCGGCCAACGTGATGAAGAAACTGCCACCGAACAACGGCGCCAGCCCGTAGGCCATGTAGGCGCCGATCATGTAGAAGCTGCCGTGCGCCAGGTTGATGACGCCCATGATGCCGAAGATCAGCGTCAGCCCCGAGGCCACCAGGAACAGCAGCAGCCCGTACTGCAGCGAGTTCAGGCACTGGATGAGGAAGGTGGCGGCGTCCATGATGGGGTGTGAAATTACTTTAACTCTAAAGCAATTTCATAAAGCTGCCAACGGCTTCGATGACGGCTTCGGGTTGATCCCGGTGTGGTGAGTGCCCGCAGGCCGGCAGCTCCAGCAACTGCGTCTGCGGCACCTGTTGTGCGATGCCGCGGATCTGCGCCAGGGTGCCGTATTCATCGTCCACGCCCTGGAGGGCCAGCAGCGGGCAGCTGATCGTGCTGAGTTCCCCGCGGATGTCCCAGCCGCGGAAGGCGGGCGAGAGCCAAATGTCGTTCCAGCCGCGGAAGGTCGATTCCGCATCGTCGTGGTAGCGCGCCAGCTTCTGCGGCAGGTCGGTCGTGGCCCAGGCCTGGCGCGCCGCTTCGATGCTGGTGATGGAAAGGTCTTCCACCACGATGTGCGGCGCCATCACGACCGCGCCGCGCACCGCCTGCGGGAAACGTGCGGCGTACAGCAGCGCGATCGAGCCGCCGTCGCTGTGGCCCAGCAGGACCAGCGGTTCGTGGATCTGCAGCGCCTGCAGCAGCGCAGGCAGCACGTCGTGCGCCTGCCGGTGCATGAAGTCCGGCGCCAGCGGTGCGTCCAGCGGCCGTGCGGTGCTGCGCCCATACCCCGGGCGGCTGTAGACCAGGCCCCTCAGGCCCAGCGCCGTGCACAGGCGCTGCGGGAAGTCCTTCCACATCGCCACCGAGCCCAGGCCTTCGTGCAGGAAGACCAGCAAGGGCGCGCCCGCCGGGCCGTCGATGAAGACGTGCTCAATCCCGACGCGGCGGCCGTCCCAGTCGAGGGTGACGAAGGCGGTCATGGCTGGGCGTTCATGGAGTGACCGTTCGCGGCTCATCGGACGTTCATGGCCTGCGCGCTCGAAGATGGTGGCGGCACAGGGCCGCCCTGTGTGGCACCAGCGGTGGCGCTCGGTCGCACGCCACGGTGCATCC
>JADMJD010000110.1 GCA_018780805.1 Rubrivivax sp.
GGTAGGGGTCCTTGATGTTCTCCTGCATCAGCTTCCAGTTGCCCGGGATGCGCTGCCGGTTGTAGCCCAGGATCTTCAGTTTGCGGCCGTTGAACATCCGGTCGAAGTAAGCCAGGATGGTGGGGCCCAGGTAGTCCTCGAAGGATTCGACATCGGCGTCGAAGGACGCGAACACCGCGCCACCGCGTGTGGCCACCTTCAGCTTCGTGAGGCCATGGTCGGCGGTCTTGAAGTCCGCCGGCATGCCGCCGTGCACCTGCCCGTCCTGCTTCACCCCGCGCCGGAAGGGCACACCCTGCAGGTCGCCCTTCAGCGTGTAGCTCCACTGGTGGTAGGGGCAGACGAACTCCTTGCGGTTGCCGTGCCGCTCGCGGCAGAAACGCATGCCGCGGTGCGCACAGACGTTTTCCACGACGTTCAACGCACCGTCGGCATCGCGCGCCAGGATCACCGACCGTTCGCCGATCACGGTGCGCTTGAAGTCACCGGGGTTGGGCACCTCGGCCTCCAGGCCCACGTAGGACCAATGGCCCTTGTAGAAGAAGCGCTCCAGCTCCTGGCGGTAGATCTGGTCGCTGGTGTAGGTGAGGAAAGGAATGCGGTGGGTGCCGTCGCCCTCCCACGCGGGCTGGGTGGGGAACACGGTGGATGTGTCGTTCATGTTCTTGTCTCCGATGTCTGTGGTGGACGCTGCTTCAGCCGGTGACCCGCACCTCGATGGCACCCAGGCCCGCGATCTCGCCGCGCATCAGGTCGCCGGCCACCACCGCGTTCACCCCTTCGGGCGTGCCGGTCATGATGATGTCGCCCGGTTCCAGCGCGTCGTACTCGGACAGGTAGGCCACACATTCGGCCACCGACCAGATCAGCTTGTGGATGTCCGACGACTGACGCGGCTGGCCGTTCACCGTCAGCGAGATCGCCGCATTGGCGAGGTGACCGATGTCCTCGGCCCGGTGCAGCGCACCGATGGGCGCCGACAGCGAAAACGACTTGCCAAACTCCCAGGGCCGGCCCTTGTCGCGCGCTTGCAGCTGCAGGTCGCGCCGGGTCATGTCCAGGCCGACGGCGTAACCCCAGACATGGTCCAGCGCCTGCGCGATCGGGATGTCGCGCCCGCCGCGGCCGATGGCCACCACCAGCTCGATCTCGTGGTGGTAGTTCGTCGTCTTGGGCGGGTACGGCACCGATGCCGGCGCACACGCATCCACCACCGCCCCGGCCGGCTTCATGAAGAAAAACGGCGGTTCACGGTCCGGGTCCTGGCCCATCTCGCGGGCGTGCGCCGCGTAGTTGCGGCCAACGCAGAACACGCGGTTGACCGGAAAGCGCTCTTCACGGCCGGCCACGGCCAGGGTGTGGAGCGGGGGGGCTTCAAGGGCGAGTTTCATGCGGGGCTTTCGATGGGGGATGTCAGGCGCCTTGCGTGTAGAACGCGTCGGCATAGATGTGGTCGGCGGCGATGCCCTTGTGGCGTACCACCAGCATGGCGGCTTCCACCATCGGCGGCGAGCCGCACAGGTAGGCCCGCCACCCGGCCAGATCGCCCAGGTCGGCTTCGATGGCCTGCGTCACCAGGCCGCAGCGGTGCAGCGCCGGCTCACCGCCGGAGGCGACGACCACGTGCAGCGTCAGCGCCCGGTGGTCCCGCTGCAGCTGCTGCAGCCACGGCAGGCCATAAACATCGCGCGGCGAGCGCACGCCAAAGTACAGGTGCACCGGGTTGCGCATGCCCGCGGCCAGTGTGCCCCGAAGCACCGACAGGACGGGCGCCAGCCCGGTGCCGCCGGCCACGCAGAGCATGGGCCCCGCGTGTTGGCGGCGCAGGTAGGCCGAGCCGAGCGGGCCGCTGAGCTTGACCGCATCACCCACCTTCAGCGTGCTGGCGATGTAGCCCGTCACACGCCCGTCGGGCACACGGCGGATGTGAAACTCCAGCGCGCCGTCGCCTGCCAGCCCGGCCATCGAGTACGGCCGGGCGAGGTCGGGCGTCACCTGCAGCTGCACATACTGCCCGGGGGAGTAGGCGAATGGCTTGGCCGGCTTCAGCACCAGGCGCCGGATGTCATGGGTCATGTCCTCGATCGACACAACCGTGGCCTTGATGATGCGGGCCGGGTGCACCACGATCTCGTCCGGCTCGGGGATCTGGATCGTGCAAGGTTCGGTCACGTAGGTCTGGCAGGCCAGCACGTAGGTGGGTGCGCCGTCCGGCGGGCGCTGCAGGTCGCCGTCGATGACGCGGCAGCGGCAGGTGCCGCAGCGGCCCGCCATGCAGGAGTACGACATCGGCACCTGGGCCGCCTGCAGGGCTTGCAGCAGGTTGGCGCCGGGTTCGACATGGATCACGCGGTTCAGAGGTTGGACGAGGACTTCCATGGCAGGCCCGATGCAGTGACTGGATCATTCCGCCTGCGCGTCATTCGGCCAATAGAATGGGCTGAATGTCCACCATCACCAACAGTGATGTTGTGCCCTGACGGAGACCCACCTTGGAACTGTCCGACATCGACCTGAACCAGCTGGTGCTGTTCCAGCAGCTGATGGTCCAGCGGCGGGTGTCTCGGGTGGCCGAGAACATGGGGCTCACGCAGCCCGCCGTCAGCAACACGCTGGCCAAATTGAGGAAGCAGTTCGGCGACGATCTGTTCGTGCGCACGCCGGCCGGCATGGTGCCCACGCCGTTTGCAGAGCAGCTGGCCGAGCCCATCGGCTACGCGCTGGGCATGATCCACAGCGGGCTGAACCAGCACCGGGCCTTTGACCCGGCCACGGTGAAGCGGTCCCTCACCATCGGCATGACCGACATCGGCGAAATCGTCTTCCTGCCCGCCCTGGTGGACCGCCTGCGCCGCGAAGCGCCGGGCCTCTCGCTGAACACCGTTCGCACCAGCGCCACGACGCTGCGCGACGACATGGAAGCCGGCCAGGTGGACCTGGCCATCGGGCCGATGCCGCAGCTCAAGGCCGGCTTCTTCCAGCGGCGGCTGTTCCGCCAGCGCTATGTGTGCCTGTTCCGCCAGGGCCACCCGCTGGACCGCAGGCGGCTCTCGCTGGCCGACTTCAAGGCGGCAGAACACCTCACCGTGGTTTCGGCCGGCACCGGCCACGGCCAGGTGGACGACCTGATCCGCCGTGCCGGCATCGACCGCATCGTGCGGCTGAGCATTCCGCACTTCGTGAGCGTGGGGCACATCCTCCAGCGGTCGGACCTGGTCGCCACCGTCACCGAGCGCCTGGCCGAGAGCCTGGCCACGCCCTTTGGCCTGACCACCCGGCCGCACCCGGTCGCCTTGCCGGAAGTGGCGATCAATGTGTTCTGGCACGCCAAGGTGCACCGCTCGCCGGCACACCAGTGGCTGCGCACGGTCGTCTTTGAGTTGTTTGGCGACGACGGCCGGGCCTTAGCGGCCGCACGGGCCTGACCTACACTGCAACGCCGGACGCTGCTCCAGCCTTTTTTCTTGCCTGGCCTGCTGGCCGGCCCCCATGTCCGCTTCTTCCGGCCCCCGCCCCCTGACGATCGCCATCACCGGCCTGCTCTGCCTGGCCGTGGCCATGGGCATCGGCCGGTTTGCCTTCACGCCGCTGCTGCCGATGATGCTGCACGACGGCGTGACCGACCTGCCCACCGCCAGCGCCTTGGCCACCGCCAACTACCTGGGGTATTGGCTGGGCGCTCTGGGCTGCGCCTTCCTGCCCAGCTGGTGGGCACGCCGGCCGGGCAGCGCCCCGCTGCGCGCCACCCGCGCGGTGCGCGCCGGCCTGGTGGCCACCGTGTTGCTCACGCTGTGCATGGCACAACCCTGGGCGGCCAGCTGGCCGCTGTGGCGCTTTCTGTCGGGTGTGGCCAGCGCCATCGTGTTTGTCTTCGGCTCGGGCTGGTGCCTGGCGCGCTTGACGGCGCTGGGGCGGCCGGCGCTGGCCGGTCTGATCTTCGTCGGCCCCGGGCTGGGCATCACGCTCAGCGGGCTGGCCGCCAGCGCCATGGTGGCGGCCGACTGGCGCGCCAGCACCGCCTGGGCGCTGTTTGGCGGCCTCGCGGTCGTGTTGACGGCCGTGGCCTGGCCGCAGCTGCGCGGCGATGGGCCGGCCCCCGCTGCGGCGCCTGCCAGGCACGACACTGCGCCGCGCAGTGTGCTGGTCTGGTTCGCACTGGCCTACGGCCTGGCGGGGCTGGGTTACATCGTCACCGCCACCTTCCTCCCCGTCATTGCCCGCCAGGCCCTGCCGGGGTCGGTGTGGCTGGACCTGTTCTGGCCGCTCTTCGGCCTGGGCGTGGCCGCGGGTGCCGTGCTCACGCTGCGCCTGCCGCCGCACTGGGACCGCCGCCACCTGCTGATGGGCAGCTACCTGATGCAGGCCGCCGGTGTGCTGCTGACCGTGTGGTGGCCCAGCCTGGCTGGTTTTGCGCTGGGCAGCCTGCTGCTGGGGCTGCCCTTCACCGCCATCACGCTGTTCGCGCTGCAGGAGTCGCGCCGGCTGCTGCCGCACAACCCCTCGCCCTACATCGCCATGATCACCGCGTCCTACGGCCTGGGCCAGATCGCCGGGCCGCCCATGGTGGCGGCACTGCTGCCACGCAGCGGCGGCACGGGTGCCGGCTTTGCACTGTCGCTGCAGGTGGCCGCCGCCGCACTGTTGGTGGGTGCCACCATCTACGCGCTGCTGGCCCGCCAGCGCCCCTTGTCCCCTCACCGGTAAACCCATGGCCATCCACTGGTTCCCCGGTCACATGCATGCCACGCAGAAGGCGATTGCCAAGCGCCTGCCCGAAATCGACGTGGTGATCGAGCTGCTGGACGCACGCCTGCCCGGCTCCAGCGCCAACCCGCTGCTGGCGCAGCTGGCCGCCGGCAAGCCGGCGCTGAAGGTGCTGAACAAACAGGACCTGGCCGACGCCGAGCGCACGGCGCTGTGGCTGGCCCACCTGCAGGCCCAACCCGGCACCCAGGCGCTGGCGCTGGACGCCAGCGAGGTGGCGCCCGCCCGCCAACTGGTGGCCGCCTGCCGCACGCTCGCACCCCAGCGCGGTGGCATGGTCAAGCCGCTGCGGGTGCTGATCTGCGGCATCCCCAACGTCGGCAAATCCACGCTGATCAACACGCTCAACGGCCAGCGCATCGCCAAGACCGGCGACGAACCCGGCATCACCAAAAACGAGCAGAAGATCCAGCTCGCGAGCGATGTTTACCTGTTCGACACACCCGGCATGCTGTGGCCCCGCATCGCGGTGGAAGAAAGTGGGGACCACCTGGCCGCCACCGGCAGCATCGGCCGCAACGCCTACGACGAAGAAGAGGTGGCACTCGCGCTGCTGGCCCGTGTGCGGCCCATCTGCGCCGACCGCCTGCAGGCACGCTACAAACTGCCCGACATCTCGACCCTCGGCGACCCCGAACTGCTGGCACACATCGGCCGCAAACGTGGTGGCCTGATGGCCGGCGGCGCAGTGAACCTGCAGAAAGCCGCCGAGGTGGTGCTGAACGACTTCCGCAGCGGCGCCTGGGGCCGCATCACGCTGGAAACACCGGCCGAGTTTGCACAGTGGCAAGCCAAGGCGGCGTTGCGTGAAGCCGAACGCCTGCTCAAGAAAAACGCCGGGCCACCGCCGCCGCAACGGTGACCGGCGCGCCGCTGCGTCAATCCAGATCGGCCAACTGCGACGGCCGCAGCCGCGTGGCCGACAAGGCACCCTTGCTTTCCAGGATCGGGTAGGCGATGGAACAGATGTGCGAGTTGATGCGCTTCAGCTCCGACAACAGGTCCAGGTGCAACGAACTGGTCTCGATGCTGGTGGCGGTGTTGTCCTGCAGCCGCGCGATGTGGTTGGCCGCGTATTCGTGCTCCAGGTCGCGAAAACGCGCCTTTTCTTCCAGCAGTTTCTGCGCGTCGCGCACATGGCCGTCCAGGAACACGCTCATGCCCAGGCGCAGGTTGGACAGCAGGCGTTCGTGCAGGTGGCAGACCTCGGCCATGCCGGCATCGCTGAAACGCCGGCCCTTGCGGATCTTCTTGTCCTCGATGTCCAGCAGCACACGTTCGATGCAGTCGCCGATCTGCTCCATGTTGATCGTGAAGCTGACGATGTCGGTCCAGCGCCGGCCCTCACGCTCGCTCAAGGCCTCGCGCGAGATCTGCGTCAGGTAGAACTTGATCGCGCTGTACAGGTCGTCGACCGTGTCGTCCATCTGGCGCAGGCGTTCGGCCAGCTCCAGGTCGTTGTCGCGCAGCACCGGCAGCACACCACGCAGCATGGTCTCCACCACGTCGGCCTGGTGCAGCGCCTCGCGCGCCGCGCCGCTGATGGCCAACGACGGCGTGGCCAGCGCCACCGGGTCGAGGTGGCTGTTGCGGCGGCCCGCGGCATGCGCGCTGGGCGCCGGCAGCCAGCGTTCGGTGAGCCGACCCACCACGCCGGTGAAGGCGATGAACAACACCGCCAACACGACGTTGAAGCCCAGGTGGAACACCACCACCTGCTCGGCCACCGTGCCCAGTGCCTGCTGCAACAGCACATGCGCCTGCGGCAGCAGCGCCACCGCCAGCAGCGCACCCAGCAGCTTGAAGACCAGGTTGCCCAGCGGCAGCCGGCGCGTGAGCGGGCCGTCGCCGCTGGTGGCGATCAGCGCCAGCAGCCCGCTGCCCACGTTCGCGCCCACCACCAGGCCCAGCGCCACGGGCGTGGGCAGCAGGCCTTGTTCGGCCAGCGTGGCGGTGAGCAGCACGATGGCCAGGCTGGAGTAGGACAGCACCGTCAGCACCGCGCCCACCACCACCTCCAGCAGCAGCTCGTTGGGCAGGGCCGCGAGCAGCGCACGCACGGCGGGCGATTCGGTCATCGGCTTGGTGGCACCGACGATCAGCTGCAGGGCCAGCGTGATCAGCCCGAGGCCGATCAGCACGCGGCCGACACGGCCCACGCCGGTGGCCTGGCGCGAGATGAACATCACCACGCCGCTGAAGATCAGCAACGGCGACAGCCAGCTCAGGTCAAAGGAAAACACCACCGCCATCAGCGCGGTGCCCACATCGGCCCCCAACATCACCGCCAGCGCGGCGCCGGCGGGCACCAGGCCTTTGCCGACGAAGCTGGCAACGATCAGGCAGGTGGCGGTGCTGCTCTGCACCAGACTGGTCACACCCAGGCCGGCCAGCAAGGCGGCGGGCCGGCTGCCGAAGCTCTTGGCCAGCACATGGCGCAGGTTCTCGCCGAAGACCCGCAACATGCCGGTGCGCACGATGTGCGTGCCCCAGACCAGCAGGGCAATGGCGGCAAGCAGGTTCAGCAGATGCGTCACGGTCGGTCCATGCAACTAACGCGCCAGTATCGCCGCTGCAGCCATCTGCACATGCCGGGTGAGCTGATCGAGCACCGGGCTTTGCAGCTGGGCCACCTGCCAGTGCAGCACCACATCCAGCGGGCGACCGGGCAACAGCTCCACCAGGCGGCCCGCGGCCAGATGCTCCTGCACCAGCGGCTCCGGGTTCATGCCCCAGCCGACGCCGGCCAGCGCCGCGCTGACAAAAGCATGGGATGACGGCAGCCGGTGCGCGGCCAGCACCACGTCGCGCCGCAGCACCCGCCGTGCCCACTGCGCCTGCAACTGGTCCTTGTGGTCGAACACCAGGCTGGGCGCCTGCGCCAATGAATCCGCCGTCAGCCCGGCTGCAAACCACTGCGCCACAAAGGCCGGGCTGGCCGTGGCCCGGTAGCGCAACGCCCCCAGCTTGCGGCTGCGGCAGCCCTGCACCGGCGCGGCCACCGAGGTGACGGCCGCCAGCACCTGGCCCCGGCGCAGCCAGGTGCTGGTGTGGTCCTGGTCGTCGATCAGCACGTCCACCAGGGCGCCGGTGCCGGCCGTGAAGCCGGCCAGTGCGTCAACGAACCAGGTGCCCAGGCTGTCGGCGTTGACGGCCACACGCAGTGTGGTGCGCGTGGCCGCAGCCGCGTCGTCCTGCAGGCCGGGCAGCTCGCGGCGCAGGTCGTGCTCCAGCAGGGCCACGGTCTCGGCGTGGCGGCACAGCCGGTTACCGGCTTCGGTGGCGGTGCAGGGTTGGCCTCGCACCACCAGCACCGTGCCCACCCGCTCCTCCAGCAGCCGCACGCGCTGCGACACCGCCGAGGGTGTGACGTGCAGCGCCCGCGCCGCGCGCTCGAAGCTGCCTTCGCGCACGATGGTGGCCAGCGTGGCCAGCAGGGCCGTGTCCAGCACGTGGGCTCCTCGTGAAGTTCAACTGAATCAACATTAGCAGGTTTCACTGGCTGGCCACTGGCCGGGCCCGCACACTGGCGGCATGTTGTCGTTCATCTCTCAGCCCAGCTTCGCCACCGGCCTCGCGCTGGGCGGCTCCCTCATCATCGCCATCGGGGCGCAGAACGCCTTCGTGCTGCGCCAGGGTCTGCGGCGCGAACATGTGGCCGCCGTGGTGGCCGTGTGTGCGCTGCTGGACATCGTGCTGATGAGCGCCGGTGTCGGCGGCCTGGGCGCGGCGGTCGGCGACCACCCACGCTGGCTGGAAGCCGCCGCGCTGGCTGGCGCGGTGGTGCTCGCGGCCTACGGCGTGGCCGCCTTCCGCCGCGCAGCCCGGCCGCAGGCGCTGCAGGCCGCCGCCGCCGGCCAGGCCCAGACCTGGCAGCGTGTGGTGTTGCAGGCCCTGGGCATCAGCCTGCTGAACCCGCATGTCTACCTGGACACGGTGGTGCTGGTCGGCGCCATCGGCGCGCGCCAGCCCGCCGAGGGCCAGCTGCCCTTCCTGCTGGGCGCCTGCACGGCCAGCGTGTTGTGGTTCACCACGCTGGGCTTCGGTGCCCGGGCCTTGTCGCCGCTCTTCGCCCGGCCGGTGGCGTGGCGGGTGCTGGACACCGTGGTCGGCCTGACGATGTGGGGCATCGCGGCCTCGCTCGCCTGGGGCGTCTGGAGACGCTGACCCGGCGAACCTGTGTCAGCGCGGCGGCGGCAGCAGCTCGCCCTGCGCCCGGCGCCACAGCCAGGCCAGGCCACGCTGCAGGTCGATGCGCATGCCCAGTTGCTCCGGCACGGCCAGCGGCTGCACCGGGCTGTGCCGCTCAGCCACCGCGAAGCTGAAGGTGTAGGTCGGCTCCTGGCCCATGCGCAGGTCGGTGATCAACAAGCGGTCGCCCTGCTGGTGCAGCTTGTAGAAGCCGTGGCTGAAAGCCATGATGCGCTGCACGCCGTCGATGGCCTGCAGCTCGGGCGCCAGCGCCGTGCCCCTCTCGAAGCGGTCGAAGCTCAGCGTGGGCCGTGCATCGCGCAAGGAATAAAAACCTTCGTGGTAGTGCGTTCCCGCCACCGCCACCACGCGCCACAACACGGTGTTGAACGCCGTGGGCGTCACCAACACCTGCTCCGCCGCAATGCCCTGCGTGGCCAGGGCTGCACGGGCAATGCCGGTCACGTGCTGCTGCGCCAGCACGCTCCAGCCCAGGTACGCGGAGCTCAGCACCAGACCCGCAGCATTGGCCTTCAGGCCGGTGCCAGAGCCGCGGCTGTTCAGCGCCCAGATCGTGCCCGCCAGCAAGGGCAGCGTGTACAGCGGGTCGATGATGAAGATGCTGCCCACACCATACGGGTGGTCCGTGAACGGCAGGCCCAGCTGGGTGCCGTAGACCGTCATACCGTCCAGCAACGGGTGCGTCACCAGCGCCAGCCACATGGCCAGCCACCAGCGCCGCCACAACGCCCACTCGCCCTGCAGGCGCGCGATGGCGGCCGCGAAGGGCAGCGAGAACAGCGTCAGCCAGAACGGCGAGTGGGTCTCCGCGCGGTGCAGCACCATGTTGCGGATCGGGTCGCCGTGGTCGATCAGCACGTCCAGGTCGGGCAGCGTGCCGGCCACGGCGCCCCAGAGCGCAGCCTTCCACACGGCGGTGCGGCGGCCCATCGTGGCCACGCCAACAGCGGCACCCAGGGCAATTTGCGAGAGTGAATCCATCGGCTGCGATTGTGCGCAAGGCCACGCAGCGCAAAATGCGGCGATGAAAGCCCCCCCGCGCCTGCAGGCATTGATGGACGAAGGCCTGATCGACAGCGTGGTACGCCAGCTGATGAGCGGCAAGGAAGCCACCGTCTATGTGGTGCGCTGCGGTGACGACACCCGCTGCGCCAAGGTCTACAAGGAGGCCAACAACCGCAGCTTCCGCCAGGCCGTGGACTACACCGAGAACCGCAAGGTCAAGAACACCCGCCAGGCGCGTGCCATGGCCAAGGGCACCAAGTACGGCCGCGCCTCACAGGAGGCCGCGTGGCAGAGCGCCGAGGTGGACGCGCTGTACCGACTCGCCGGGGCCGGTGTGCGCGTGCCCAAACCGTACAACTTCCATGACGGTGTGCTGCTGATGGAACTGGTGGCCGACGCCCAGGGCGACGCCGCGCCGCGCCTGAACGACGTGGTTTTCACGGCCGAAGAAGCGCTGCAGCACCACGGCGCGCTGATCCGCGAGGTGGTGCGCATGTTGTGCGCCGGGGTGGTGCACGGCGACCTGTCGGAGTTCAACATCCTGCTGTCGGACACCGGCCCGGTGATCATCGACCTGCCGCAGGCCGTGGACGCGGCCGGCAACAACCACGCGCAGCGCATGCTGCTGCGCGACGTGCAGAACCTGCGCGACTTTTTCGGCCGCTTTGCGCCCGACCTGCTGACCACCGACTACGGGCACGAGATCTGGCGCCTGTTCGAAAAGGGCCTTCTGAGCACCGAGGTGCCGCTGACCGGGCAGTTCGTGCGCGCGAGCGGCCCGGTGGACATGGGCGAGGTGATGCGCGAGATCGACGACGCACGGGCCGAAGAAGCCGCACGTCGGCTGCGCCAGCAGGCGCCGGGCTGATCGGCCGCCACCCTGCCCTACACTGGTTGTGATCCAACCCCTTGGAGCGACGCATCGACCGGCTGCTCTTCCAGCGCAACCCGCAGCCCATGTGGGTGTACGACGTGCAGACCCTGCGCTTCCTGGCCGTCAACGAGGCCGCCGTGTTGCACTACGGCTGGTCGGAACCCGAGTTCCTGGCGCTGACGCTGCGCGACATCCGCCCCCCGGAAGACGTGCCCGCCTTGCTGGACGACATCGCGCAACAGCGGGAGCACCTGCACGGCGGCGATGTCTGGCGCCACCGAAAACGCAACGGCCAGCTGATCTGGGTCGACATCGTCGCGAACAGCCTGCCCTTTGAAGGCCGTGAAGGCCGCTTGGTGGTGGCACACGACGTCACCGAACGGGTGCTCGCGCTGCAGGCCCTGCAGCGCAGCGAAGCGCGCTGGGAGCGTTTGTTTGCGGCCAGTGCCATCGGCATCGCGTCGGCCAGCCTGGACGGGCACTTCAGCCACGTGAACCCGGCCTATTGCCAGCTGGTGGGGCGCACCGAGGCGCAATTGCTCGGGCTGCACATGTTTGCCTTCACCCACCCCGACGACATCGCCAACTGCACCCAGCAGGTGCCGGCCCTGCTGGCCGGCGAGCAGGACAGTTTTGTCGTCGACAAGCGCTACCTGCGCCCGGACGGCAGGCCGGTCTGGGTGCGCGTGGCCGTCACCGTCACCCAGGGCGTCACCGCCGGTGCCGAGCGCCACCTCGTGGCCGCGGTGCAGGACATCGACGCCCAGCACCACGCCCAACAGGCCCTGCGCCGCCAGCACGAGCTGCTGGGCATGGCCGGCCGCCTGGCGCGGCTGGGTGGCTGGGAATGGCGGCGCTCGCCGCCGGACGTGGTCTGGACCGACGAGCTGCGCAACATCCTGGGCTGTGCGCCTGACGACAGCTTCGGGCTGGAACAGACCCTGGACTGGTACACCCCGGAGTCGCGCCCGCGCATCCGCGCCGCGCTGCAGGCCTGCATGACCGAGGGCACAGCCTTCGACCTTGAACTGCGCATCCAGACCCCCGCCGCCAAGCGCCTGGCGGTGCGGGTGCTGGGCCAGCCCACCCACGATGCCAGCGGCCAGATCGTCGGCGTGCGCGGTGCCCTGCTGGACCAGACCGAGCGCCTGGCCTTGACCGAGCAGCTGCAGCAGTCCCAGCGGCTGGAGGCCGTGGGCCAGCTCACCGGCGGTGTGGCACACGACTTCAACAACCTGCTGACGGTGATCCTGGGCAACGCCGACCTGCTGGCAGAGCAGCTGGCCGACCAGCCCGCACTGCTGCCCCTGGCCCAGATGACGCGCAGCGCCGCCGAGCGTGGGGCCGAGCTCACACAGCGCCTGCTGGCGTTTGCCCGCAAACAGGCCCTGCAGCCGCAGGCGGTGGACACCCACCAGCTGCTGGCCGGCATGGACAGCCTGCTGCGCCGCACGCTGCCGGAAGACATCGACCTCGAACTGGTGCGTGCCGCCGGCCTGTGGCCCGCGCTGGTCGACCCCGCGCAGCTGGAGTCGGCGGTGCTGAACCTGGTGCTGAACGCACGCGACGCCATGCCCGGCGGCGGCCGCCTGACCATTGAAACCGCCAATGCCTGGATCGACCAGGCCTATGCCGACCAACACGCCGAGGTGAACCCCGGCCAGTACGTGCTGGTGACGGTCTCGGACACGGGCTGCGGCATGACGGCGGCACAGCTGGCGCGTGCCTTCGAGCCGTTCTACACCACCAAGCCCACCGGCAAGGGCACCGGGCTCGGCCTGAGCATGGTGTACGGGTTTGCCAAGCAGTCCAGCGGCCATTTGAAGCTGTATTCAGAGCCGGGAGAAGGCACGACGGTGCGGCTGTACCTGCCCCGCGCCGCTGGGGAGCGGCCCGTTGCGGCACCGGCACCCGACACGGTGGCCGAGGCCGGCCTGCGCGGCGATGAGCTGGTGCTGGTGGTGGAAGACGACGAGCTGGTGCGCCGCCACGGCTGCCAGTTGCTGGCCGGCCTGGGCTACCGCGTGCTGCAGGCGGGCAACGGCGCCGAAGCGCTGGCCCTGCTGCAGGCCCACCCACACATCGACCTGCTGTTCACCGACGTGGTGATGCCCGGCGGCATGAACGGCCGCCAGCTGGCCGATGCGGCGCGCCGCCTGCGCCCGGGCCTGAAGGTGCTCTACACCTCGGGCTACACGGAAAACGCCATCGTGCACCACGGCCGGCTGGACCCCGGCGTGCAACTGCTGGCCAAGCCCTACCGCGGGGTCGATCTGGCGCGCAAGCTGCGGGCCGTGCTGGCGCGGGGAGATTGAACATGGCGGACGAGCGGCGGGTGTTGATCCTCGACGACGACCCGCTGGTCGGCCTGCTGGTCGAAACCGTGGCGCGGCTGGCCGGCGCCGCCACGCAGCTGACCACCACACACGCCGAGTTCCACACCGCCTGCCAGGCCTGGTCGCCCACCCACATCGTGCTCGACCTCACGCTGCCGGGTTTCACCGGCGAGCAGGTGCTGGCCGAGCTGGCGGCGCTGGGCTGCCGCGCCCGCATCGTCGTCAGCAGCGGGGCGGACACGGTCCGCATGGGCGAGGCCGTTGCACTGGGCCGCGAGCTGCAGCTCGACATCGCCGGCGCCCTGCCCAAGCCCTTTGCGCCAGCGGCCCTGCGCGTCTTGCTGGCCTGACCGGACTGGACGGCGGGTCAGGCCGCCGGCAACGCGCTGGCCGGCAGCACGGCCGTCAGGAAACGGTAGCCGTGGCTGGCCACGTAGCGCGGGTCCTGCTTCAACAAGGCCATGAACTCGCGGTGGCCGGTCTTGGTGCGGCCCACCAGGCAGCCGGCGCTGGCCTTGCCGATGTCCTTCTTCGGCAGGTCGAAACCCCAGTGCTGGTTGATGCCGAAGATGCCGCTGAACACCGTGTCGCCGTCGCGCTGGAAATCGGCGTTCAGGTCGCGGTGCACCTGGATGGGCTGCGCCTGCACCAGGGCTTCGTGGCCCGTCGGTTTGCCCAGGTTGTGCGTGCCCACCACCCAGGCCTTGTACTGGCCGAAGGCGATGCGCGCCGCGCCGCGCGGGTCCAGCTTCTGCAGCGTGAAGATGCGGCCAGGCTCGGACGTGGCCTCCCAGGACGCCACGATCTCCGGGTTGCCGGCGCGGTTGATGCGCAACAGCAGCCGCAGATCGTTGAAGACGTTGGGTGCGTCGTCGTTGGCACTGCCATCGGCGTCCAGCCCCTCCACGTAGACGATGTTCAGCGCGTCCGGGTGGCGGTTGATCCAGTGGCCCGCCGCCAGCATCGCCGCGGCCATGCGCCCGGCCAGCGTGGGCGAGGTGTGCACCGGGTAGAGCTCCCCCGCGCCCGGGGCCAGCAGGGCGCGTGCCGCTTCGACATCGAGCGATGCCTTGGCCGGTGTGCCGATGCGGCGCAGGAAGGCATCCAGCGCCCACTGCGACACAGCGCCAAACTGGCCGTCCACCGGCGGGTCCAGCAGACCGATGTGGGCCAGGCGGTCCTGCACCTGGCGGGCCAGCGCGCTGTCAGCGCCGATCAGCGACAGCGGCACCGGCAGCGCGCCAGTGGCGAGTTCTTCCAGGGTCATCAGGCTCTCCGGCAGCAAAGCCCAGCATAGACACCGCCGGACAAACCTGCCACGCCCTTTGCCCGCGCCCCCCCACGCTTACAGTCTGCCCATGCCCCCTGTGCCCACCGAAGACCAGATCGCGCTGATTGGCGCCGGCCCCTGCGGCCTGGCCGGCGCACGTGCGCTGGACAAGGCGGGCATCGCGTTCCAGGGTTTCGAGGCGCACAGCGAGCTGGGCGGCCTGTGGAACATCCAGAACCCACGCGCCGCCGTCTACGACACGGCGCACCTGATTTCCAGCAAACGGCGCACGGAGTTCAGCGAGTTCCCGATGCGCGCGCACGTGGCCGACTACCCCGACCACCGCGAGGTGCTGGCCTACTTCCAGGACTATGCCGAGCACTTCGACCTGAAGCGCCACTTCCGCTTCGGCACCCTGGTGCGCCGCATCGAGCCCGTGAGCGAGCGGCCGGACACACGCTGGCGCGTCACGGTCGATGCCGGCCAGGGCCCGCAGACGGCAGAGTACAAGGGTGTGGTGGTGGCCAACGGCACCCAGGCCGAACCGCTGATGCCCCGCCTGGCCGGCCGCTTCGACGGCGAGCTGCTGCACAGCAGCGCCTACAAACACCCGGACCAGCTGCGCGGCAAGCGTGTGCTGGTGCTGGGCGCCGGCAACTCCGGCTGCGACATCGCCGTCGACGCCGTGCACCACGCACAGTACGTGGACCTGTCCGTGCGGCGCGGTGTGCACTTCGTGCCCAAATACCTGTTCGGCCGCCCGGCCGACACCGTGGGCGGCCGTGTGCGGCTGCCGCCCTGGCTGAAGCAGCGCCTGGACGCCCGGGTGTTGAAGTGGTTCACCGGCGACCCGGTGCGCCTGGGTTTCCCGGCGCCCGACCATCGCCTCTACGAAGCCCACCCGGTGGTGAACACGCAGGTGCTGCACCACCTGGGCCAGGGCGACCTGCACGTGCGGCCCGACGTGGCGCGGCTGGAAGGCCGCAGCGTGCACTTCAAGGACGGCAGCGCACGCGACTACGACCTGCTGATCGCCGCCACCGGCTACAAGCTGCACTACCCCTTCCTGAAGGCCGAGTGGCTGAACTGGCAGGGCACGGTGCCCCGGCTGTACCTGAACATCTTCCCCCCGCACTACCGGCGGCTGGCCGTGCTGGGCATGGTGGAGGCTGCGGGTTTTGGCTGGCAAGGCCGCTACGACCAGGCCGAGCTGGTGGCGCGTTACCTGCAGGCGCAGGATGAAGCACCCGCCACGGCCGCCGCCTTCGAGGCCCGCATCCGCGGCCCGCTGCCCGACCTGTCAGGCGGTTACCGCTACCTCAAGCTCGAACGCATGGCGTATTACGTGCACCGCGAGACCTACCTGGCCGCGTTGCGCCACGCCACCCAAATGCTGGGCCGGCACATGCCCAAGGGTTGATCCATCACAAAGCGGACACAGCGGTCATCTATGATATTGGGATACTTTTCCCATTTTATGAGAGACCACCATGATGCCTGCCCGCCCCCGCCTGCTGCCCCTGGTCTGCGCCCTGGTGGCGGGGGCTGCCGCCGCCCAGGTCCAGACCACCTGGGTCAACCAGCCGGGCGGGGTCTCGGTGGCGCGCGATGCGGCCGACAACGTCTACACCGCACTCTGGGACTTCAACCCCGCCGGTGACATCACGCTCACCAAGCGCAACGCGGCCGGTGCGGTGCTGTGGCAAGTGGCCTACGACAACACCGACACCACGCGGCACGAGGTGGCCACCTGGGTGGCCACCGACAGCGCCGGCAACGCCTGGGTGTCGGGCACGATCCGTTCGGGTTTCTCCAACCCCGTCAACGCCAACAGCGTGCTGATGAAGTTCGCGCCCAACGGCAGCCTGCTCTGGCGCCGCGTCTACGACAGCCAATTCGACGGCTCGTCCACCCGCCGCTTCGTGCTGGACGCCCAGGACCGCGCCTATGTGCTGGGCCTGGGCACCGGCCCGGCGGGCCAGGTGAGCACGGTGCGCCAGTTCCTGCCGGACGGCAGCACCGGCTGGGTCTGGTACGACAGCCAGGGCATTGGCGCGCCGGTGATGATCAAACACACGCCGGACCAGCAGACCCTGGTGATTGCCCGGGGCATCACCGGCCTGAACAACGGCTACGCCAAGATCGACGCCAACGGACAGACGGTGTGGAGCACGCTGGCCACCAACAGCCCGACCGTGGGCGACGCGGTGGGTGACGCCGCGGGGCGCACCTACACGGTGGACGGCGACGCCGGGGGCAGCCTGCTGCGGCGTTTCACACCCAACGGCACGGCCGAGTGGTTGCGCAGCCACCCGATGCAGGCCTTCCGGGTGGAGCTGGCGCCGGATGGCGGGCCAGTGCTGGGCGGTTACCCGAGCGCCGACGCAGGCCTGCTGGGCGCGGCCTTCGCCAAGTTCAGCGCCGACGGCACGCTGCTGTGGACACAGGCCGATGGTGACGGCCCGGGCGTGGGCCTGATCTCGCAGGCCCAGCTGCTGGTGGACGGCGCCGGCAGCGCCTACATCGCCGGCACCACGCTGTTCGAGATGGGCGTGGCCAAGGTGAACGCCGACGGCACGCCGGCGGGCACGGGCCTGTCGGCAGGCGGCACCGCAGCGGCGATGGTGCTGGGCAGCCAGGGGCAGGTCTACGTGACCGGCGGCCAGACCGCGCGGCTGGACTTCGGCCCGCCGCCGTCGACGGTGGACCTGGCGCTGACGCTGACCGATGCACCCGACCCGGTGAAGGTGGGCGGCACGCTGGTCTACACCGCCACCGTCACGAACGGGGGCAACACTGCGGCGCCGGCCAGCTACACGCAAGCCCTGCCCCGCAACGTGACCTGGCTGGGCGCGACACCGTCACAAGGCAGTTGCAGCGGCGGCCGCACGGTCAGTTGCAACCTGGGCCAAGTGGCCGCGGGTGGCACGGCCACGGTGTCGGTGATGGTGCAGACCCGCAGCCGGGGCACGCTGAAAGCCAGTGGCAGCGTCAGCACCACGGCGGTGGACGTGAACCCGGCCAACGACAGTGCCACGACGACCACCACGGTGAAACGCTGATCAAGGCACGCCGCAGTGCCGCAGGAAACGCAGTGTTGTTTCCCCCGGCGTCCGGTCTTGTCGCAGCACCGTGGCCAGGAGGCGCCGAGGCGCGGGCAGTCGGCAGCGCACGACCACCAGCCGCTGGTCGGCGAGTTCGCTGGCGACCGCGTGGTGGGACAGGCAGGCCAGGCCGGCGCCTTCGGCCACCACGCGCTTGATGGCCTCGGTGCTGCCCAGCTCGTGCCCCACGTGCACCTGCGGCAGGTGCTGCATCAGCCAGGCGTCGGTCACCTGGCGGGTGCCCGAACCATGTTCGCGCAGGACCCAGGTCGCGTCCCCCAGCTGGCGCGCGGTGGCCACGCGGCCAGCCAGCGGGTGGCGCGGGCCGGCCACCACCACCAGCTCGTCGTCGCGCCAGGGCCGCACGGCCACGTCGGGGTGGGTCTGCGGGCCTTCGATGAAACCCAGATCGACCTCGAAGTGGGCCACCGCCGCGATCACGTCGGCGGTGTTGGCAATGCGCAGCCGCACCGGGCTGGCGGGGTGCAGCCGCGTCCAGCCGGCCAGCAGGGCAGGCATCAGGTACTCGCCGATCGTGAAGCTGGCGGCCACGCGCAGCGGCGCGTCCTGACGCGCGCCGAACAAGGCCTGGATCTCACCCGCCTGGTCCAGCAGCGCGTGCGCACGGGGCAGCAGCGCGCGGCCGTTTTCATTGAGCACCAGGCGGCGGCCGACACGGTCGAACACCTGCACCCCGAGGGCGGTTTCCAGATCGGCCAGCGCACTGCTGGCGGCCGACTGCGAGCGCGCCACCCGCTCGGCCGCAGCGCGTGTGCTGCCTCCTTGTGCGGTGGCCACGAAGACCGCCAGCTGGTGCAGCGTGAGGTGCGGCACCAGCGGCTGGCCCGCGGGATTCGATTGACCTGTTTTGTCGATCACTGTAAGCGGGATTCTCCGCTTTTTTGTTTCAGCGGCGGTGCCTAGCATGGCCGGCATGCCACCGTTGCACGACCCGCTCGCTCCGCCCCTGCCCGGTGCCACCACCGAGGTCAAGACCACCACCTGCTACATGTGCGCCTGCCGCTGCGGCATCCGCGTGCACCTGCGGGACAGCGGTAACGGTCAAGGCCCCCAGGTGCGTTACATCGAGGGCAACCCCGAGCACCCGCTGAACCAGGGCGTGCTGTGCGCCAAGGGCTCGGCCGGCATCATGAAGCAGTACTCGCCGGCGCGGCTGACACAACCGCTGCGGCGCAAGGCGGGCAGCGCACGCGGCAGCGGCGAGTTCGAGCCCATCAGCTGGGAAGACACCTTCACGCTGCTGACCGAACGCCTGGCGCAGCTGCGCGCGACCGACCCCAAACGTTTTGCGCTCTTCACCGGGCGCGACCAGATGCAGGCGCTCACCGGGCTGTTTGCACGCCAGTTCGGCACGCCCAACTACGCGGCGCATGGCGGCTTCTGTTCGGTGAACATGGCCGCCGGCATGATCTACACCATCGGCGGCAGCTTCTGGGAGTTCGGCGGGCCGGACCTGGACCGCGCCAAGCTGTTCGTGATGATCGGCACCGCCGAAGACCACCACAGCAACCCGATGAAGATGGCGCTGTCCAAGTTCAAGCGCGACGGCGGGCGTTTCATCGCGATCAACCCGATCCGCAGCGGTTATGCGGCCATCGCCGACGAGTGGATCCCGATCAAACCCGGCACCGACGGCGCGCTCTTCATGGCGCTGATCCGCGAGCTGATCACGCTCGGCCTGTACGACCGCAACTTCGTGGCCCGCTACACCAACGCCGGCCAGCTGGTGAACCAGGACGAAGCCAGCGACGTCTTCGGCATGATGCTGCGCAACCAAGACGGCGACGTCGTGAACCCGCTGCGCCACCACAACTTCTGGTGGTGGGACCGCCACACGGGCCGGCCCGTGGCCGACCACGCCGAAGGCAGCGACCCGGCGCTGTTCGGCGCGTACACGATGCCCGATGGCACACCCGTCAAACCCGCCTTCCAGCTGCTGGAAGAACGGGTGCGCGACTGCACGCCGGAATGGGCCGAGGGCCTGACCGGCATCCCGGCCGCGACCATCCGGCAACTGGCGCACGAGATGGGCATCACCGCCCGCGACCACGGCATCGAGCTGCCCATCGCCTGGACCGACTGGTGGGGCCAGGAACACAAATGCGTGAAGGGCAACCCGGTGGCCTTCCACGCGATGCGAGGGCTGGCGGCGCACAGCAACGGATTCCAGACCGTGCGCGCCCTGGCCATCCTGATGAGCCTGCTGGGCACCATCGACCGGCCGGGCGGCTTCCGCCACAAGGCGCCCTACCCGCGCGCCGTGCCACCCAACGCACGGCCGCCCAAGGGCCCGGGTTCGATCAAGCCCAACACACCGCTGGACGCACCGCCGCTGGGCTGGATCGAAACCCCGGCCGACCTGTGCGTGGACGATGCGGGCGAAGCCGTGCGCCTGGACAAGGGTTTCTCCTGGGAGTACCCGTTTTCGGCCCACGGGCTGATGCACAACGCGATCACCAACGCCTGGCGCGGCGATCCTTATCCCGTCGACACGCTGATGCTGTTCATGGCCAACATGGCCTGGAACTCCAGCATGAACACCGGCGAGGTGCGCAAGATGCTCAGCGACACCCACGCCGATGGCGGCTACAAGATCCCGTTCATCGTCGTCTGCGACGCCTTCCAGAGCGAGATGACGGCCTTCGCCGACCTGATCCTGCCCGACACCAGCTACCTGGAGCGGCACGATGCGATGTCGCTGCTGGACCGGCCCATCAGCGAATTCGACGGCCCTTGCGACAGCGTGCGGGTGCCGGTGCTGCCGCCGCTGGGCGACTGCAAACCCTTCCAGGAGGTGCTGGTGGAACTGGCCTCGCGGCTGAAGCTGCCGGCCTTCACCACGGCCGAAGGCACACGCAAGTACACGGGCTACCCGGACTTCATCGTGCGTTATGAAACCGCGCCGGGTTCGGGCATCGGTTTCCTCTCCGGCTGGCGCGGTGCCGACGGCAGCCAGTCATTGCGCGGCGCGCCCAACCCAAAGCAGTGGGAGATGTACGCGGCCAACAACTGCGTGCACCACCACCGCATGCCGCCGGAACACCAGTACATGCGCAACTGGAACCGGGGTTATCTGGAGTGGGCGCGTGACGTCGGCCTGCGGCGCGACATCGACCCGATCACGATCCACATTTACTCCGAGTTCATGCAGGGTTTCCGGCTCGCGGCGCAGGGCAAGGGCACGGGCCGGCAACCGCCCGATCGGCTGCGTGAGCGCGTGTCCACGTACTTTGACCCGCTGCCGTTTTGGTACCCGGCGTTGGAGGTGCAGGCCAGCGACACCGCCGCCTATCCGCTGGCCGCGGTGACACAACGCCCGATGGCGATGTACCACGCCTGGGACTCGCAGAACGCCTGGCTGCGGCCCATCCACGCGCACAACCACCTGCACGTGAATCCGAAGACCGCAATGGCGCAGGGCATTGCCGATGGCGACTGGATCTGGGTCGAATCGGCCTGGGGCAAGGTGCGCTGCCAGTGCAAACACAGCGAGGCGGTGGAACCCGGCACGGTGTGGACCTGGAACGCCATCGGCAAGGCCAAGGGCGCCTGGGCGCTGAGCGACGACGCCAACGAATCGGAGCGCGGTTTCCTGCTCAACCACCTGATCAGCGAAGAGCTGCAGTTGGACGGGCAGCGGGTGTCCAACGCCGACCCCATCACCGGCCAGGCCGGCTGGTACGACGTGCGGGTGCGCATCCGCCGCACCGGTGACGACGAGCCTCGCCAGAGCTGGCCGCAGTTCGACTCGAAGCCCGCGCTGCCGGGCACGAAGAGTCCACCCCGCTGGCGCGCCTGGTTCGCGGGCCGTGCCGAAGGAGGTCGGGCATGACCCAGCTCGCCCTGGTGATCGACCTCAACGTCTGCGTCGGCTGCCACGCCTGCGTGACCAGCTGCAAACAGTGGAACACCTCCGGCAGTGCCGGCAGCCTGAGCGACCAGAACCCCTACGGCGCCGACCCCAGCGGCAGCTTCTTCAACCGCGTGCAGACCTTCGAGGTCGGTGAGTACCCGAACACGCAGACGGTGCACTTCCCGAAAAGCTGCCTGCACTGCGAAGACCCGCCCTGTGTGCCGGTCTGCCCCACCGGCGCCAGCTACAAGCGGCCGGAAGACGGCATCGTGCTGGTCGACAATGACAAGTGCATCGGCTGCAGCTACTGCGCCTGGGCTTGCCCCTACGGCGTGCGCGAGCTGGACGAACAAAGCCAGGTGATGAGCAAGTGCACCCTGTGCGTGGACCGTGTGCACGACCTGGCGCTGCCGGTGGCCGAGCGCCAGCCGGCGTGTGTGATGGCCTGCCCCACCAACGCCCGGCTGTTCGGTGACGTGCACGACCCGGCCTCGGTGGTGTCGCAGGCCATCCGTGAACGGGGTGGCTACACGCTGATGCCGGAGCTGGGCACGCTGCCGGCCAACCACTACCTGCCGCGCCGCCGCACCGAGGCCCAGACCGACCCGCTGCAGCTGGTGCGCGAGCAGAACCCGCTGCGGGTGGAAGGGCGCGAGCCGGCGCTGCCACCGCAAGTGGCGCCCGGCAAGCCGCTGCAAGCGGATTGGGAACACTGAGATGCGGCCCCCCATCTCGATGGTCTTGTTCACCACCCTCAGTGGCGCGGCCCAGGGCCTGTTGATCACGCTGGCCGGGGTGCAGGCGGCGCAGGCGCTGGGCCTGGTGCAGGCGCCCGGCCACTTCTACGTGGCCGGCGCGGTGGGGGTGCTGGTGCTCTCCGGCATCGGTCTCATCGCCGCCAGTTTCCACCTCGGCCGACCGCTGCGCGCCTGGCGCGCTGCGGCGATGTGGCGCACCTCCTGGCTGTCGCGCGAAGTCATCGTGCTGCCGGCCTTCATGGCCAGCACCGCCGCCTGGGGCGTCGCCCACGCGCTGCAGGCCACGCCGGGCGCCCTGGCGCTGCTGGCCACATTGGCATCGGCACTGGCCCTGTTGCTGTACCTGTGCACCGCGATGATCTACGGCGCGGTGAAGGTGATCCGCGAATGGGCCACGCCGCTCACGCCGCTGAACTACACGCTGCTGGGGCTGGCCTCGGGTGCCGTGGCCGCTGCTGCATTGGCGGCGGCCCTCCTGCCTTCGGCGTTGCCCGCGTTGGCCAGCGTGGCGCTGGTGCTGACCTTGCTGGGTGCAGCAGCGCGCGGCGCTTCGCTGTGGCGCAACCTGCACCTCGTGCCCAAGACCACCCTGCAGAGCGCCATCGGCGTGCGCCACCCGCAGATCCGCCAGACGGCGCAGGGCGCGATGGGCGGCAGTTTTGCCACGCGCGAGTTCTTCCACGGCCGCAGCCCCCGGTTTGTGCAGGGCATGCGCTGGTCGGCGGCCGGCCTGGCGTTTGGCTTGCCGGCGGTGGTGCTGGCGCTGGGCGGAGCCCAAGCGCCGGCGGCGCTGCTGGCCGCGCTGTTCGTGCTGCAGTGGCTGGGCCTGCTGGCCGAGCGCTGGAGCTTCTTCGCCGAAGCGCGCCACCCGCAGAATCTGTACCACGGCCCGGCGGGCCGCTGAGCCCTTCCGTTTCAAAACGACCGCCGGGGCGCAGGCGGCGGGTCTGAGCGCCGCAGCTCAAAACCGGCGGCGGCGACGCCAGACGCCGAGGGTGGCGATGCCCAGGCCCATCAGCACGGCGCTCATCGGCTCGGGCACGGCGGCCACGGCCAGGTTGTCCACTTCGAAGCAGCAGCCCGGCACGCTGAGCTGGATGCGGTTGAAGGCGGGGCTGGATCCGGCCGTGATGTTCCAGTACGAATTCGGCGCGCCCGTGGTGCCGACCAGCGTGCCCAGCGAGGTGGTGTTGTCGAACAGTTCGATGGCGTTCAGCGGCCCGTCGTTGGCACCCCAGTACAGCCCGAAGTAGCTGTGGTAGCCGGTGAAGACGATGTCGACCAGGCCGGGGCCGGATTGGCCGCTGGCGCCCAGCCAGTTGCCACCGGCCCCCGGATCATTGCCACCATTGGCGATGCCGCCGGAGATGGTGGCGTACAGCGGATCAACCGGCGTCGAGCCGTCGAAGGTGGCGAACGTGACCGCGCCGGCGGTGGTGGTGGTGAAACCCGGCGATGAGGTCAGGGTGTAGGCCGACGCTGGCGGGATGGCCAGCAGCACGGCCGTGGCGGCCAGTGCGGAGCGTGCGCGGTGTGCGTGAGTCATGGTGCAGTCCTTGGGTCGGTGAGGGGGAATCTGTTCGGGACACCCGGGTACACGCATTGCGCCGGCCGGAACCGACATCGGCCGCGCAGTTTTTCACTGGCGCAGGCCACGCCCCCCTAGCTTGGCAGGGCCTGCGGCCACAGGATGGCTGTCATCGTCGGCTTCGACAACCGGGTGGCACGGCACGCCGCCCGGCATTGGCAAGGGGCAGTTGCATGGGTGATGTCACGGTGCTGCTGGAGGCGGCGCGCCAGGGTCAGCCGCTGGCGGTGGGGCAGATCTTCGACCTGCTGTACCCCGAGCTGAAGCGCATCGCCCACGCCCGTTTGCGCTGGCGCGACGACCGCCTGCTGATGGAGACCGGCATGCTGGTGCACGAGGCCTACCTGCGCCTGGTGGATGTGCAGCGCCTCGGCGCAGCCGACCGCGGCCACTTCCTGGCCTATGCGTCACGCGTGATGCGGTCGGTGGTGGTGGACCTGGTGCGGGAGCAGCAGGCCCACCGCCGCGGTGGTGGGCCGCAGGGGCAGGTGACGCTGGACACGGCTGCGCTCCATGCCCTGCTGCCGCCGGGTGAAGACGAGATCCTGCGCATCCACGACGCGCTGCAGGAACTGGCGCGGGTCGATGCACGCCTGGTGCAGGTGGTCGAGATGCGCTACTTCGTCGGCCTGGACAACCAGGAGATCGCCGACTGCCTGGGCCTGACCACCCGCACCGTCGAGCGCGATTGGCAAAAGGCCCGCAGCTTCCTGTTCCGCGTGATGAACCCTGGCTGATGCACCGTGGGCACCATTGCACCTGGCGACTGGCCGCGTCTGCTGGCGCTGCTGGACGACGCACTGGACACACCGGCCGACGCGCGCACAGCCTGGTTGCACGGCCTGGCGCTGCCCCCGGCCCAGCACACGGCGCTGCAGGGCTTGCTGGCGCAGCGCGAGCAGCTCGATGCGCAGGACTTCATGGCCACGCTGCCGCCCATCGCGGTGGCGCGGTCTGCGGCCGGGAGCCCCTTCGTGAGCGGCGCACAGGTCGGCCCCTGGCGCCTGGTGCGGGCCCTCGGCCAAGGCGGCATGAACGTGGTCTGGCTGGCGCAGCGGGAAGACGGCCAGCTGCAACGCCCCGTGGCGCTGAAGATGCCACACGCCGGCCCGGGGCAGGACCTGCTGGCGCAACGCATGCTGCGCGAACGCCGGATCCTGGCGGCGCTGGAACACCCGAACATCGCCCGCCTGTACGACGTCGGCCTGACCGAGGCCGGCACGCCCTACCTGGTGATGGAGTACGTGCCCGGCGACAACCTGCTGGCGCACGCCGATCAGGCACAGCTGACAGTGCCCCAGCGTGTGCAGCTCTTCCTGCAGGTGCTGGCCGCGGTGCAGTACGCACACAGCCGGTTGATCCTGCACCGCGACCTGAAGCCGCCGAACATCCTGGTCAGCCCCGCCGGGCAAGTGAAGCTGCTGGACTTCGGCATTGCCAAGGTGATGGCCAAGGCCGGTGAGACCGGGACCGATGCCGATGCCGAGCTGACCCAACGGTCCGGGCGTCAGCTCACCCCCCGCTACGCCAGCCCGGAACAACTGCTGGGCCAGGAACCCGGCATCACCAGCGACGTGTACGCACTGGGCGTCGTGCTCTACGAACTGCTGTGCGGGCGCCACCCGCACGATGGCGGCGCCACGTCGGCCGTGCAGTTCGAAGCGGCCGTGTTGCACGACGACCCGCGCCCCCCCAGCCGGCAGACACCCTTGGCCAGACAAGCCCGCCAACTGCGCAGCGGCCTGGATGCCGTCGTGCTGAAGGCCCTGGCCAAGACGCCCGACCAGCGCTACGCCACGGCCGATGCGCTGGCCACCGATCTGCAGCGCTGGCTGGCCGGCCTGCCGGTGTTGGCGCAGGCGCCGGGCCTGGCCGACCACCTGGGCAAGTTCATGCGGCGCCACCGGGTGGGCGTGGCAATGGCCAGCCTGGCCACCGTGGCCCTGCTGGGCGCGGGCACGCTGGCCGTGTTGCAGGGCCTGGCGGCCCGCCAGCAGGCCGACCGCGCCGGTGCCGCACGCGACTTCCTGCTGGAGCTGTTTGCCGAGTCTTCACCCGAGCGCCTGGCCGGTGCCCAGCTGACGGCCACCGAGGTGCTGGAACGTGGCCGGCTGAAGGCCCAGACCAGCCTGCGCGGCCAGCCGCTGCTGCAGGCCGAGTTGCTGGCCGGCATCGGCGACACCCAGCTGCAGACGCGCAACATGGTCGGCGCCGACGCCGCCTTGGCGATTGCGGCCGAGAACTTCAAGGCCCTGGGCGAGCCAGCACAGGAGGCCGCGGCGCGCCTGGGCCGGCTGGACATCGCCTCGCAGGACGGCCATCCCCAGCGTGTGCCCGGGCTGCTGGCCGAGCTGCAACCGCTGGTGGCGGTGCTGGCGGCCGACCGCCTGCTGCACATGCGCTGGCTGATGCTCAGTGGCCTGGCCGCGCTGTCCACCCACTCCGATGCGGGGCTGGCCCTGCTGGCGCAGAGTCTGGCCCTGGCCGACGCGCGCATCCCGGCCCAGGCCGCCATCGCGCTGCGCACGCACATGTTGCTCGCGCGGCAGATGGCGGCACGCGGCGAGGCCACACGCGCCGAGGCACACCTGGCTGCCGCCGAAGCGCTGCCCCTGCCGGGCTCGCCGTATGGCCTCGCCGACCGGGCCGCGGCGCTGGCTGACGTGCGCGCGTCACTGGCGATGTTCAGCGACGGCTTCAGCACCGTGCTGTCCTGGCTGCCGGCCCAGGTGGCCGACTGTGACGCCGGCCTGGGGCCCGGCAGCCCGCGCTGCGCGGAACTGCGGCAGCTGCGCCTGTGGGCCCTGCTGCGCATGGGCGATGGCCGCCAGGCCCTGGCGCTGGCCGAAGAACTGCTGCCGCTGCTGATACGGAGCCGCTCACAACAGGCCCGCTTCGCGGCGGCCTACCTGTGGGTGCGCATCCTGGCCGCCAACGGACGCACCGACCGCTTGCACCCGGCCGTGGCCAGCCTGGAAGACCTGGTGGCGGCTGAGCGTACCGACCCCTTGATGCCGTCCAACGCCCTGCCCGCCTTGGCCGCGTTGGCGACGCTGCAGTTGCGGGCCGGTGACTTGGCAGGTGCCGCGCAATGGGTCGCGCAGGCCGACGCCATCACGGCGGCCCTGGGCCCCGGCGTGCTGGACCCCCAACGTGGCGCGGTGGAACAGGCCCGTGGCCTGCTCCTCCAGGCGCGCGGCGCGCACCCGCAGGCGCTGAAGGCCCTGGGCTGCGAGGCGGCCCAGCCCGTCAACGTGGGCCAGGCCCTGAGCAGCCTGAACTGTGTGCCGTCATGGCTGGCCACCGGCCAGCAGACACACGCCCTGCTGCGGCTCGGCACGGCCGTGGCCACGCTGGAGCGCACGCTGGGGCCGCAAGCGCCGGCCAGCCAGCGCAGCCGGGCGTTGCTGAAGCAGCTTCAGGTGCCGGCGTACCGCCAGCCGGCGTGGTCCGGCGCGCAGGTGTTTCTGAGCGGCATCCGCTGACGCCGCCGGCGGGTCTTGCCGGGCCGGTTCACCAGCCGTTCAGGCGTGGCCAGCGGTCGCCGGTGGGCACACCACGCTGCAGCAGCGTGTAGTCGGCGAACTGCGCCGCGGTGGCGCAGGCGTGGTTGGGCAGGATCTCCAGCACCATGCCCACCGGGAAGGCCTGCAGCACATCCACGCCGGGCGCGGCCTGCAGCACGCCATGCTCCTGGTTGGCCGATGCGAACTGCAGGTCGTCCAGCCAGCGGCCGGTGAGCGGATCGCGCAAGGCGCCGTAGCCCCAGTCCTGGGCCTGGCTCTGGGTGCCGCGGTCGCGGCTCATCGCCATCCAGCCGGCGTCGATCAGCACGCGCTGGCGCTCGGCCTGGTGGCCGATGACCGTGCTGCGCACGCTCAGCGCCAGCTCGTCGCGGCTGCAGACGCCGGTGCCCAGCATCACCAGATCGAAGAAGCTGTAGACGCCGGCACGCAGCTCGGTGACACCCGCGAGTGACACCGCCGACAAGGCGGTGGGCGTGGAACCCACGCTGACGGCCAGACAGGTGTGGCCCGCTTCGCGCAGGCGTTGTGCAGCGCGCACGCAGCCGGCACGTTCCTGTTCAGCCGCGGCGGCCAGGGCCACGGGGTCGTGCAAGTTGTATGAACCGCCAGCATGGGTCATCACACCGGCCAGCCGGGCATGCGGTACCAGCGCGGCCGCAGCCAGCAGCAGGTCCTCGCCCTCCGGCGCCAGGCCGGCGCGGTGGCCGTCGGTGTCGACCTCCAGCATCACGTCAAGGGCCTGGCCCTGCGCAGCGCAGAAGGCCGCCACGGCCAAGGCGCCGGCCACCCCGTCGACCAGCAGGGTGAGCCGGCAACCGGACTGCTGCAAAGCCAGCGCACGCGGCAGCTTCTGGGGGGCGATGGCGACCGCGTAGAGGATGTCGTGAAAGCCCTGCGCAAAGAAAAACTCGGCCTCCTTCAGCGTGGAGACGGTGATGCGCTGCGCGCCCAGCGCACGCTGCTGCAGCGCGATCTGTGCGCACTTGTGGGTCTTCACGTGCGGGCGCAGCGCCACACCCAGCGCATCGGCGCGGGCCTGCATGCGGTGCAGGTTGTGGTCCAGGCGGTCCAGGTCCAGGCAGAGGCTGGGGGTGTCGCTGGGGGTGTCGCTGGCGGTGTCGTTCAGGTCCATGGCGGCAGGCTATCACCGCGGCGGCTAAGCATTGGTAACCTCGGCAGCAACCCAACGCCTCTGGAGCCCCCATGTCCGACGGCCAGGAAGACCCTGCCGACAGCGTCAAGCCGACGCTGATCTACCCCTTCGACGGCGTGCCCGAACGTGGGCGTTCGCTGGAGGTCGCACCCGGTGTGCACTGGATGCGCATGCCGCTGCCGTACGCGCTGGACCACATCAACCTCTGGGCGCTGGACGACGGCACCGGCTGGGCCCTGGTGGACACCGGCGTGCGCACCGAAAAAACCGCCGAGATCTGGCGCGAACTGTTTGCCAACGCCCCGGACGCGCGGCCGCTGACGCGCATCTTCGTCACCCACATGCACCCGGACCACGTGGGCATGGCGGGCTGGCTGACCCGCAAGTTCAACGTGCGGCTGTGGATGACACGCGAGGAGTACCTGACCTGCCGTGTGATGACCTCCGACACCGGCCGCGAAGCGCCGGACGACGCGATCCGCTTCTACCAGCAGGCGGGCTGGGACGAAGCGGCGCTGGAGACCTACCGCGCGCGTTTCGGCAACTTCGGCAAACACATCCACCCGCTGCCCGACAGCTTCCAGCGCCTGCAGGACGGCCAGCTGCTGCAGATCGGCGCGCACGAATGGCGTGTGATCGTTGGCAACGGCCACTCGCCGGAACATGCCTGCCTGTACTGCCCCGCGCTGAAGCTGCTGATCTCGGGCGACCAGATCCTGCCGCGCATCTCGTCCAACGTCTCGGTCTACCCGACCGAACCCGAGGCCGACCCGATGCGCGACTGGCTGGCCTCGCTGGCCAAGCTGCAGCACGAGGTGCCCGACGACGTGTTGGTGCTGCCCTCGCACAACGAGTGTTTCCGCGGCCTGCACGCGCGCATCGCGTGGCTGCAGCGCGGGCAGGAACGTTCGCTGACGCGGCTGCGGCGCAGCCTGGCCGCGCCGCGGCGTGCGATCGATGTTTTCGGCAGTCTGTTTGCGCGCCAGGTCAGCCCCACCGACGTGCCGCTGCTGGGCATGGCCACCGGCGAAAGCCTGGCCTGCCTGAACCACCTGGTGCAGCGCGGCGAGGCCGTGCGCGAGCTGGATGCGGCGGGCGTGGCCTGGTACCGCGCGGTGTGAGCTTGCACGCCGCGCGGCGGCTCAGCCTCACTCCGGCAGCACGCCCAGCTCCTTGGTGATGCCGGCCCATCGCGTCGCCTCGTCGCGCAGGAAGGCGCCCACCTGGGGCAGGCCCATGCTGCCGTCCACCAGCGGGCCGATGGTGCCGATCCGGTCTGCGATGTCCTTGTCGTTCAACAAGGTGTTCAGGTCGCGGTGGCAACGCTCGATGGCCGCGGCCGGCGTGCCCGTGGGCGCGACCACGGCGAACCAGCCCACCATGTCGAAACCCGGCAGCTTTTCAGCCAGCGCCGGCACCTGCGGCCAGCCGGCCACACGTTGTGCCGCGGTGGTGGCCAGCACCCGCAGCTTGCCGTCGCGCGCCAGGCGGGCGGTGCTGGCCAGGTCGGCCACCATCGCGTCCACATGGCCGCCCATCAGGTCCTGCGCGCCCACGCCGACGTTGGCATAAGGCACGAGGTTGGCGCCGGCCTGGGTGCGGGCGTTGAACAGCCGCGCGATCATGCCGCTGAAGGTGCGCGGGCCTTCGTTGCCGAGCGTGAACTTGCCGGGCTGGGCCTTGCTGCGCGCCACCAGCTCGTCGATGCTCTGCACCGGCGACTCGGCTTTCACCAGCACGGCAAACGGGCTGCGGGCGATGAAGGCGACAGGCACGAAGTCCTTGGCCGGGTCGTAGGGCAAGGTCTTGAACAGCAGCGGGTTGGTGATCAGCGCCGCCGTGGTGGCGAAGTAGAAGCTGTAGCCGTCGGGCGCCGAACGTGCCGCGGCCTGGGCACCGATGGTGTTCTGGCCACCGGGCCGGTTCTCGATCACCACGGCCTGGCCCCAGGCCTTGGCCAGCCGGTCCGACAGGATGCG
>JADMJD010000226.1 GCA_018780805.1 Rubrivivax sp.
GCACGTCGTGCGCGCGGATGTGGCGCTCGTCGGGCCGCGGGTGCACGGTGATGCCCTGGGCACCGGCCTCCAGCGCCACGGTCGCCAGCCCCACGACGCTGGGGATGCCCAGGTGGCGCGTGTTGCGCAGCTGCGCGATCTTGTTGACGTTGACCGACAAGGCCGTGGCGGGGTGTTCAGCGGCAATCAAGGGGTTCATCGGGGGGTGTCCATCAAGCGTTGCACTTCGAGCATCACCTGGCGCGTGCGCAGCACGGCATGGCCCAGATGGTACTGAAGCAGGCTGCGCAATTGCAGCCGCAGCCCGGGCCCGGCGCCCAGGCAGGCCACCTGCAGCGCACCCAGGTCGCCCGCGGCCAGCGCTGCGTGCACGGCCAACCAGGCGCGGCCCTCCACCGGGTCGGCGCCGCCTGCGGCCAGGCCGTGCTCGGCCTGCAGGCTGTAACCCGCGGCCGGCGCCAGCGGGGCCAGCGTGTGGCTCACGCGGTCCAGTTCGGGCAGCACACCGGTCTGCTGCAACAGCAGCAGTTCGAAAGCACGCAGCGCGGCTGTGCTGGCCGGCGTTTCGGTGCCGGCGAGCGACGGCAGCGTGTGCGCGTAGGCGTCGAACAGCGTGGGGTGCGGGTCCTGCCGGGCCAGCAGCTTGAGCAGCAGCTCGTTCAGGTAAAAGCCGCTGAACAGCGCCGCCCCGGCCACACACGGCACACCACCGGCCCATTCGGCCGTGCGCAGCAGCTGCACCTCGGCCGCTTCGTCACCCGGCGGCCGGCCCAGCAGCACGTTGACACGCTGGAAAGGCAGCAGCACCGGGCGCAGTTGCGAATACGGCCGCTTGGCCCCCTTGGCCACCACGACCAAACGGCCGCGCTCGCGCGTGAACAGCTCCAGGATCAGGCTGGTCTCGCTCCAGTCGTAGCGGTGCAGCACAAAGGCCTGCAGGGGCGCAGACGCGGCCTTGCGCGACGCGGCCATCAGATCCGCCGCCGGGCCGCCCCAAGGCGGATCGCGCCCCTTGGGGGCAGGAGCGAAGCGACTGGGGGGCCCAATCTACTCGTAGCCGTAGCTGCGCAGGTGCGCTTCGTCGTCGGCCCAGCCGGAGCGCACCTTGACCCAGATCTCCAGGAAGACCTTGCCCTGCATCAGGTGCTCCAGCTCCTGGCGCGCTTCGCTGCCAATGCGCTTCAGGCGCTCGCCACCTTCGCCGATGACCATGCCCTTGTGTGCATCACGCTCAACGATGATGGCCGCGGCGATGCGGCGCAGTGCGCCCTCTTCTTCGAACTTCTCGATCACCACGGTGCAGCTGTAGGGCAGCTCATCACCGGTCAGGCGGAAGAGTTTTTCGCGGATGATCTCGCTGGCCAGGAAACGGTCGCTGCGGTCGGTCAGCGCGTCTTCTTCGTAGAGCCAGCCCTGCTCCGGCAGGTAGGGTTTGACGATGCCCAGCAGGCGCTCGACGTCGGCCGTCTTCTGCGCCGACATCGGCACGTACTCGGCAAACGGGTGCCGGTCCTGCATGCCCTTGAGCCAGGGCAGGATGTCGGTGCGGCGGTGCACGGCGTCCAGTTTGTTGGCGATCAGGATCACCGGTTTGTCGGCCGGCAGCAGGGCCAGCACCTTGGCGTCGTCCAGGCCGAAGCGGCCGGCCTCGACCAGGAACAGGATCAGGTCCACATCGGTCACCGAAGCCTGCACCGTGCGGTTGAGGTTGCGGTTCAGCGCCGTGCCGTGCTGGGTCTGGAAACCCGGCGTGTCGACAAACACAAACTGAGCCTCGGCCACGGTGCGGATGCCGGTGATGCGGTGGCGCGTGGTCTGCGCCTTCTTGGAGGTGATGCTGACCTTCTGCCCCACCAGCGCGTTCATCAGCGTGGACTTGCCCACGTTGGGGCGGCCGACGATGGCGACCAGGCCGCAGCGTTGCGGCGTGCTGTCTTCAGGGGTGGGATCGGGCAGGGGATCGGGCAAGGTGTCGGTCATGAACGCAGGGCACTGCCCGGTCGGTCGCTGGATTTGAGGGTGTCGAGCATGCGGCGTGCGGCCTCCTGCTCGGCGGTGCGGCGCGATCGGCCTTCGCCGCGCTCGGCCAGGCCCAGCGCGGGCACGGCACATTCGAGCTCGAAGGTCTGGGCATGGGCCTGGCCACGGGTGGCCAGGATGCTGTACGTCGGCACCGGCAGCTTGCGCGCCTGCAGCCACTCCTGCAGCTCGGTCTTGGCGTCCTTGCCGAAGTTGTCGGCCTCGGTGGCCTGGATGATGTCGCCGAACAGGCGCTGCACCACGGCCTGCGCGGCCTCGAAGCCGCCATCGAGGAACGCCGCGCCGATCAAGGCCTCGGTGGCGTCGGCCAGGATGGAGGGGCGCAGCGCGCCGCCGCCACGGCTTTCACCTTCGGACAGACGCAGCACCTCGGGCAGGCCCAAGGCCAGCGCCACGCGGTGCAGGCTGTCTTCGCGCACCAGGTGCGCCCGCACGCGGGTGAGGTCGCCTTCGGCCGAGGCGCCAAAACGCTCGTACAGCAGGCCGGAGATGGCCAGGCTCAACACCGCATCGCCCAGGAACTCCAGGCGCTCGTTGTGCTCGGCGCCGAAGCTGCGGTGCGTGAGCGCGCGCTGCACCAGCGCGGGGTCGCGGAAGGCGTGCCCCAGGCGGTCCTGCAGAGCGCGGAGACGCGGGTCCACTACTTGGAGCGCCCCTCGTACTTGATCAGCAGGTAGACCGGGCCGACAAGCGCGATTTCCTTGTCGTAGGCGAAGGCCAGCACGACACGGTCGTTTTCCTTCGTGATCTCCAGGTCACGGGCGGTGATGGAGGAGATCGAATACTCGATGACACGCTGACGGTCGAAAGCGGCACGCGCCTCGGCCACGGTGCTCGGGCTTTCGGCCGCCACCTTGTCCACGGTGCGCTGGATCGTCAGGTACTCGTTGACGGTGGGGAAGACCACCACGGCGACATAACCGAAGAAGCCGATGACGATGGCCCAGAACATCAGCCCGAACAACGACATGCCACGCTGTGCGCGGCGCGGAGACGGTGAATGGTGACGTTGGCGGTGCATGCGTCCTGACCCGATCAGTGGAACGGCCCGATGCGGCCGAGGTTGCCGAAGTTCATCCAGACGAAAAAGGCGCGGCCGACGATGTTCTCGTCCGGCACGAAGCCCCAGTAGCGCGAGTCCTGCGAGTTGTCGCGGTTGTCGCCCATCATGAAATAGTGGCCGGGCGGCACCTTGCAGCTCATGCCTTCCGCACTGTATCGGCAGTTCTCGGCAAAAGGAAAGTTCTTGGGCAGGCCGCCGAAGTAGGACGGCTGCTGCGGATTGACCAGGATGTTGTGCTCCACCGCACCCAGCTTCTCGCTGAACTTCGGTGCGTAGCGCAGGCTGTCTTCGTCGTAGAACTCGCCCAGCGGCTGCACGGCCACCGGCTGGCCGTTGATCGACAGCTTCTGGTTGTTGTAGCTGATCTCGTCGCCGGGGATGCCGACCACCCGTTTGATGTAGTCCTGCCGTGGGTCCACCGGATAGCGGAAGACCATCACGTCACCGCGCTGCACGGGGTTGTTGTCGATGATCTTCTTGTTCAGCACCGGCAGCCGCACGCCGTAGTGGAATTTGTTCACCAGGATCAGGTCGCCGACCAGCAGCGTGGGGATCATCGAGCCCGACGGGATCTTGAAGGGCTCGAACAGGAAGGACCGCAGCAGGAAGACGATCAGGATCACCGGGAACAGCCCGGCCGTCCAATCCAGCCACCAGGGCTGCATCAGCAGCTTTTCGCGCGCGGCGGAAACATCGCCGTCCACCTTCTGGATGCCCTGGCGCGCCAGTTCGGCACGGCGGGCTTCGTCCTGCGCCACCAGGTTCGCAGCGGCGGCCTGGCGCGCCGGCAGGAACTTGAAACGTTCGGCGAACCAGAACAGCATGGTCACCGTGGTCAGGATGAACAACAGCAACGCGAAGTTGCCCATCCAGTAACCCAGGAACCAGCCGCCCAGGTAGACAGCCAGGACGCCGTAGAGGGCGCCGGTCAGGTAGCTCATCGGAGAAGACATCAATCGTCCGTCAGTCGTCGACTTGGAGAATGGCCAGGAAGGCCTCTTGCGGCACCTCGACGGTGCCGATCTGCTTCATGCGCTTCTTGCCGGCCTTCTGCT
>JADMJD010000063.1 GCA_018780805.1 Rubrivivax sp.
CGGAGAGGCTGCCCACCAGCTTCTGCTGGTCGTTGCCCTTGAAGTTGAAGCGGCCCAGGTAGGCCCGGCTGGGCATCACGAACTGGCCGACGACGATGTTGTCGAGGCCGCCGGAGACGTCTTCCCACACCGTCTTGTCGGCCGCCAGGCTGGCCCGGCTCTGGTCGACGAAGGCCATGTGCGCGGTCTTGCCGATCACCACCTCGCCGGTGTCGGGCTGCTCCACGCCTTGCAACATGCGAAACAGCGTGGACTTGCCGGCGCCGTTGGGGCCGATGATGCCGACGATGGCACCGGCCGGCACCTTGAAGCTGACCTTGTCCATCAGCAAGCGGTCGCCGAAGCTCTTGGACACGTCCTTGAACTCGATCACCTCGTTGCCCAGGCGCTCGGCCACCGGGATGAAGATCTCGTTGGTCTCGTTGCGGCGCTGGTACTCGACGTCGCTCAGCTCTTCGAAGCGGGCCAGGCGGGCCTTGCTCTTGGTCTGGCGTGCCTTGGCGTTGGAGCGAACCCACTTGAGTTCTTCCTTCATCGCCTTGCTGCGCGCGTCTTCTTTTTTCTGCTCCAGCTCCAGGCGTTTCTCTTTCTGGTCCAGCCAGTCGGAGTAGTTGCCCTTCCAGGGGATGCCCTGGCCACGGTCGAGTTCCAGGATCCACTCGGCGGCGTTGTCCAGGAAGTAGCGGTCGTGGGTGATGGCCACCACTGTGCCGGGGAAACGCTGCAGGAAGTGCTCCAGCCACTCGACGGACTCGGCGTCCAGGTGGTTGGTGGGTTCGTCGAGCAGCAGCATGTCGGGTTTGCTCAGCAGCAGCCGGCACAGCGCCACGCGGCGCTTTTCACCGCCGGACAAGACGCCGATGTTGGCGTCCCAGGGCGGCAGGCGCAGCGCGTCGGCGGCCAGTTCCAGCTGCAGGTCGGTGTTTTCGCTGCCGGCGGCGGCGATGATGGCCTCCAGGTTGGCCTGCTCGGCGGCCAGCGCGTCAAAGTCGGCGTCGGGCTCGGCGTAGGCGGCGTACACCTCGTCCAGCCTGGCCTTGGCGGCCAGCACGCCGCCGATGCCTTCTTCCACGGCCTGGCGCACGGTCTGCGTCGGGTCCAGCTGCGGCTCTTGTGGCAGGTAGCCGATCTTCAGGTCGGGCATCGGCACGGCTTCGCCTTCGATGTCCTTGTCGATGCCGGCCATGATCTTGAGCAGCGTGGACTTGCCCGAGCCGTTGACCCCGAGCACGCCGATCTTGGCCCCAGGGAAAAAGGACAGCGTGATGCCCTTCAGGATCTGCCGCTTCGGCGGCACGATCTTGCCGACGCGGTTCATGGTAAAGACGTACTGAGCCATGGGGTGTGCAGGGTCCGAGGAGGTGGTGCAGGGGATGGGGCAGCGCCGCTGCCGACCCCTGATTATCCCTGCCTGGGCGCGGACAGCGCCGCGCGGATCTCGTCCAGCAGCGCCAGCGGCTCGATCGGCCGCATCAGGTAGGCATTGGCGCCCAGGGCCAGGCCTTGTTGCTGCGATACGGAATCGCAGGCCGTGGAGGTGAGGAAGAGGAAGGGCAGCCCGTGCAGGCGCGGCTCGGCGCGCACGCGGCGCAGCAGGGCAAAACCGCCCATGCCCGGCATCATCACGTCGCTCAACACCAGGTCCACGGGTGCATCACACAGCACCGGCCAGGCCGCTTCAGCGCTGTCGGCGGTCAGCACCGTGTAGCCGGCAGGCTCCAGCAGGTCGCGTTTGTATTCCAGCTGGCGCGGCTGGTCGTCCACCATCAGCAGCAGCAGGCCATCGTGCGGCGCGCGCAAGTCATCGGGCAGCAAACTGCCGCCCAGGCTCTCGCCAGGATCGGCCTGGGGTGCGTTGCCCGCGCGCAAGGCCAGGAAACTTTCGACCAGCGGCACAAAAGCCTGGGGGTCGATGGGTTTGGGCACATGGGCCTGGAAACCCGAGGCCAGGGCCTGCTCGCGGTCGCCCACCATCGCCGCGGCCGTCACGGCGATGCGCGGCACGGCGTGCAGCACGGGGTCGTTGCGCAACGCAGCGGCCACGCCATGGCCATCCAGACCCGGCATCTGCAGGTCACAGATCACCAGGTCGGGTGGCTGCCGGCGGGCCAGCACCAGGCCGGCCAGGCCGTCGGACGCACTCAGCGTGCGGTGGCCATGCGCCTGCAGCAGGTAGGTCATCAACTCGAGGTTGACCGCGTTGTCCTCGATCACCAGGATCAGAGCCATCAGGACTCCTTCAGGCCGCCGCCGGCAAGCTCAGCGTGAAACAACTGCCCTGCCCCGGCACGCTGCGGACCTGCAGCGTGCCGCCCATCAGGTCGACCAGCTTGCGCGACAGGTGCAGGCCCAGGCCGGTGCCCTCGCCACGCCGCCTCAACCGGTCTCCGACCTGCACAAAGGCCTGGAACAACCGGGCCTGGTCTTCTGGACTGATGCCGACACCGGTGTCCACGACGGCCAGCGTCCAATGCGCCTGTCCATCCACCTGCTGCACACTGGCGCGCACGCAGACGCGGCCGGATTCGGTGAACTTGATGGCGTTGCCGGTGAGGTTGAGCACCACCTGGTGCAGGGCACGGCGGTCGGCCTGCAGCCACAGCGGGCCGGCAGGCAACTCGGCCTCAAGCACCAGCTGCTTGCCGAAGGCGGCCGGGCGCAGCGCGGTGAGCACCTCGTCGATCACCGGCCGGGCGTCCACGGGCTCGCAGACCAGTTCCACATGGCCGGATTCGATCTTCGCCAGGTCCAGCAGGTCGTTGATCAGCGACAGCAGGTGTTTGCCGCTGGACTGCACGTGCTGCAGGTGACGCTCCTGTGTTTCGGTCAGCGGGCCGGGCAGCTTCATCAGCATCAGGCCGGTGAAGCCCAGGATGGCGTTCAGTGGCGTGCGCAGCTCGTGGCTCATCGTGGCCAGGAAATGGTCCTTGGCGCGGTTGGCACGTTCCAGTTCCAGGTTCTTCTGCTGCAGCGCCTGTTCGATGGCCACGCGGTCGCCGATGTCGCGGATGGCGCTGATCACCAGCCGGCGACCGTCCAGGTCGATCGGGCTCAGGCTGATCTCGACCGGGAACTCATGCCCCTTCGCGTGCAGGCCGTGCAGCGGCAGGCCACGGCCCATCGGCCGCAGACCGGGCTCACGCAGGTAAGCGCTGCGCTGCGGCAGGTGCTGGGTGCGCAGACGTTGCGGCAGCAGCACCTCCACCGGCTCACCGACGATGAGCTCGGCCGCATGGCCGAAGAGCTGCACCGCCTGCGCATTGACGTGCACGATGCGGCCGCTGTCGTTGACGATGACGATGGCGTCGGGCAAGGATTCAAACAGCCCGCGGTAGCGCACCTGCACGGCCTCGCCGTCCTGCGCGACGCGAGCTGCCGTCACGTCCACCAAGGTGCAGACATGGCCCACCACACGGCCCGCCGGGTCACGCTGCACCGCCAGGCTCAGCCGGGCGTACAACAAGGCGCCGTCGGCGCGGTGAGCCGTCAGGGGCCGTTGCGACAGATCCTGCCCCGCCGCGATGAGCGTCGACACGGCATCACCGATCAGCTGGGCCAAGGGCCGCCCCAGGGCCTGCGCGGCCGGCAGGCCCAACAGGCGTTCGGCCGCCGGGTTCCACGATTGCACGCTGCCATCGGCGTCCAGCACCAACAGGGCGTCAGGTGACCGCTCCACGATGAGGCTTGCGGTCCAAGCATCCACGAATGTCATTCCTCCCGCCAGGGATCGTGCCGCTCGAATTGATCAATGTCAAACCGCGGCTCGGCGCTGGCGCCACGCCGGTCACCGGTTCCTGTTACCGTCCCGCCGCCCCCCGGTTGTTCGCCCATGCTGCTCCGATGCCCCCTCTTCTCTACCTGCTGGCCCTGGGCAACCTCGTGGTTGGTTCTTCGGCCTTCGTGACCTCGGGCCTGGTGCTGCTCATTGCTGAGGGGCTCAACACCAGCGTCACCGCAGCCGGCCTCGCCATGACGGCATATGCCTTGTCCACCGCTTTGTTCGCACCCATGCTGGTGGTGGCCACCGGCCGCTGGCAACACAAGCGTGCGCTGTTGGTGGGGCTGGCGCTGTTCACGCTGGGCAATGCGTTGTGTGCGCTGTCCACCAGCATCGGGCAGCTCTACGGGGGCCGGGTGCTGATGGGCCTGGGCTCGATGTTCACGCCGCTGGCGGCCGGGGTGGCGCTGGCCCTGGTGACGCCGGAGCGCCGCGGCAAGGCCTTGTCCACCGTGTTCCTGGGCATGAGCCTGAGTTACGTGGTGGGCGTGCCGCTGGGCGCCTGGATGGGGCTGCAACATGGCTGGCAATCGGCGCTGTGGCTGATGACGGCGGCCAGCGCGCTGATGCTGCTCTTGGCCGCCTGGCGTCTGCCGGCGCAGGTGCAGGCGCCGGGGGCCAGCTTTGCCGGGCTGGGCGCGGTGCTGAAACGGGCCGACGTGCTGACGGTGCTGGTCACGACGCTGCTGTACTTCGCCGCCATCTTCACGGTGTTTTCCTACATCCAGCCGGTGCTGGCGGCGCTGGCGCCTGCACACACCGGCTGGTTGTCGGCCACGCTGGGCATCTTCGGGCTGTCGGGTGTGGCGGGCACGCTGATTGGCGGTGTGGCGGCCGACCGTTTTGGCGCGCGGCGCACGATGCAGGTGCTGCTGGCATCGCTGGGCATGATGATGTTGTTGCTGCCGTTCACGGTGGGCAGCTACCCGTTGATGTTGGCGGTGCTGGTGCTCTGGGGCGGCTCGGGGTTCGGGCTGATGGCACCGCAGCAGTCACGCCTGGCGCAGCTGGCACCGCAACAGGCGCCGCTGCTGCTGTCGTTGAACAGCTCGATGCTGTACTTCGGCACTGCGCTGGGCGCGGCCATCGGCGGGCCGGCCTCGGCCGTGGTCGGCTTCAGCCAGCTGCCTTGGGTGGCGGCACCGCTGGCCGCCACGGCCTGGGCCTTGCTGATGTTGGGCGGCCGGCGCGCGGGCACCGGTCTTGCAACCGCCACCGCGGCCCCCAAATGAACGCCTGCCCAACAAGGAACACACGATGACCTCCACCACCGTCGAAGCCCCGGACAGCCTGGTCCGCACCGTGCACATCATCTACGCCCTGCACGCGCTGGGCCTGGTGCTGGGCGCCTTTGGTGCGGCCAGCGTGGTCGGCTCCTTCCTGTTCGGCTGGCCGTCCATCATCGCGGTGATCATCAGCTACGTGAAACGTGGCGAAGCGCGGGGCACCTGGCTGGAATCGCACTTCCGCTGGGCCATCAGCACCTTCTGGATTGCACTGGTCTGGGCCGTGCTGGTGGCGCTGGTGTCCATCCCGCTGGCCATCATCCTGGTGGGCATCGCCACCTGGGTGGCCGGCATGTTCCTGCTGGGCCTGTGGGCGATCTACCGAATTGCACGGGGATGGTTGCGCCTGAAGGACCATCAGCCGATGCCGACGGCAGGGTAGACTCGGGGCAACGCGGCGGCTTCCAGTCATCGCCGCGCGGTCGGTCCTCGACGTTCCTCTTTCTCTTTCGCGCCTCTCCGACTGGTGCGCCCACCGGGCGACAGCAGGCTGCGAACCACGGCCCCTGCGGGCCACTATTCCATGCAATTCACTGAACTCGGCCTGGCCGAGCCGCTCCTGCGTGCCGTGCACGAACAGGGCTACGACACCCCCACGCCCATCCAGGTCCAGGCCATCCCGGCCGTGCTCAAGGGCGGCGACCTGCTGGCCGGCGCGCAGACCGGCACCGGCAAGACCGCCGGCTTCGTGCTGCCGATGCTGCAGCGCCTGAGCGAAGGCAAACCCGTCAAGGACGCACGGGGCCGCCCCGCCATCCGCGCACTGATCCTGACGCCCACCCGCGAGCTCGCGGCCCAGGTCGAAGAGAGCGTGCGCAACTACGGCAAGTACCTGCCGCTGACCAGCATGGTGATGTTCGGCGGCGTCGGCATGCAGCCGCAGATCGACCGCCTGCGCAAGGGTGTGGACATCCTGGTGGCCACCCCCGGCCGCCTGCTGGACCACCATGGTCAGCGCACGCTGGACCTGAGCCACGTGGAGATCTTCGTGCTCGACGAAGCCGACCGCATGCTGGACATGGGCTTCATCCACGACATCAAGAAGGTGTTGGCCGTGGTGCCGCCGAAGAAGCAGAGCCTGCTCTTCAGCGCCACCTTCAGCGACGAGATCAAGACCCTGGCCGACCGCCTGCTCAACGAGCCGGCGCTGATCGAGGTGGCCCGCCGCAACCAGACCGCCGAGACCATCGCGCAAAAGGTGCACCCGGTCGGCCGCGAGAAGAAAAAGGAGCTGCTGGCCCACCTGATCAAACAGGGCGACTGGGACCAGGTGCTGGTCTTCACGCGCATGAAACACGGCTGCAACCGCCTGGCCGAGTACCTGAACGACCATGGCATCAGCGCGATGGCCATCCACGGCAACAAGAGCCAGGGCGCCCGCACCAAGGCGCTGGCCGAGTTCAAGACCGGCGACCTGCAGGTGCTGGTGGCCACCGACATCGCCGCGCGTGGCATCGACATCGACCAGCTGCCCCACGTGGTGAACTTCGAGCTGCCCAACGTGCCGGAAGACTACGTGCACCGCATCGGCCGCACCGGCCGTGCCGGCGCCACGGGTGAAGCCATCTCGCTGGTGTGCGTGGACGAGGACATCTTCCTGCGCGACATCGAGAAGCTCATCAAACGCAGCATCCCGCGCGAGGTGGTGCCGGGCTTCGAGCCCCCGGTGGGCGAAAAGGCCGAGCCCATCGTGCTGGGCCGCATGACCATCGGCATCGGTGGCACGCGCCGCAATGCCGGCGGAGGTGGTGGCGGCGGTGGTGGCCGCGGTGGCCGTCCGGGTGGCGGTGGTGGTGGCCGTCCGGGCGGTGGTGGTGGCGGTGGCCCGCGCCGCGACGGCGGCCGACCGGCCCCGCGCAGCAGCAGCAGCGGTGGTGGTGGCAACGGCGGCCCGCGCCGCTGAACGTTCTCCAGCCCGAACCCGCCATGGCCGACGCCCTGCTGGCCGGTGCCACCGGCCTGGTCGGCCAGGCCCTGGCCCAGGGCTGGGCCGGCCCCGGCACGCTGCACCTGCTGGTGCGGCGGCCGGTGCCAGTGCCCTCACCCGCCTGCCGCGTGCAGGTCGTGGACTTCAACGCGCTGCCGGCCCTGCCGCCAGCGCGTTGTGCTTTTTGCTGCCTGGGCACGACGATCAAGGTCGCCGGCTCGCAGGCCGCTTTCCGCGCTGTCGACTTTAATGCGGTGCTGGCCTTCGCCCGCGCGGCCCAGGCCGCGGGTGTTCAGCGCCTGGCGGTCGTGTCGGCGCTGGGCGCCAACGAGCAGTCGCGCAACTTCTACAGCCGCGTCAAGGGTGAGGCCGAAGCCGCGTTGATCAGCCTCGGCTTTGAATCACTGGTGATCGCGCGCCCGTCCTTGTTGACGGGTGATCGTGTGGCCCTGGGCCAGCCCGAGCGCCGCGGTGAACTGATCGGCCAGGCCGTCAGCCAGCGCCTGGGGCGGCTGATCCCGGCCGCGTGGCGGCCGATCGAAGGCGCCGTGGTGGCGCGTGCGCTGGTGCGTGCGCTGGCCGAAGGCCGGCCCGGCACACACATCGTCAAGTCGGCCGAGCTGCAGCAGCTCGGCCGATAGGCCCGCTTCAGACCTTCAGCTGTACTTCTTGACCAGCGCCTTGGCGGTGGACAAGAGCTGCGCGCCCTTGTGGCCACGTTTGTCCATGTCGGCCACCCACTCGTCGTCGATCGCGCCCGAGAGCTTGATGAACTGCTCGCGCTCGGCGGCGCTGATCTGGATGATGCTGTTGCCACGGTCCGCAGCCGCCTTGCGGCCCAACGGGTCGTTGCCCTGCTGCGTCTTGCCCAGCAGCGCCGATGGCACCATGCCGGAGTTGGCGTCGATCACCTTCTTCAGGTCCGGCGCCAGGCTGTCGTACTTGGGTTTGTTCATCGCCATCACGAAGGTGGTGGTGTAGAGCGCCGGGCCGGTGTTGTCGAACTCGCTGTGGAACTTGGTCAGCTCGTGCACCTTGACCGAGGGCACCACCTCCCAGGGGATCACACAGGCGTCGATGGTGCCCTTGGAGAGGGCATCTGGGATCTGCGGCAGCGGCATGCCCACGGGCGTGGCGCCCACGGCGGCCAGCATCTTGGTGACCTGGCGCGTGGGGCCGCGCACCTTCATGCCCTTGAGATCCGCCACGCCCTTGATCTGCTTGGTGGCCGAATGGAACATGCCCGGGCCGTGCACCTGCAGCGCAATGACCTGCGTCTCCTTGAACTCGTCGGGGCACTGGGTCTGGAAGTACTCCCAGTAGGCCTTGGACGTGGCCTCGGCGTTGCTCATCATGAAGGGCAGCTCGAAGACCTCGATGCGCGGAAAGCGGCCTGCGGTGTTGCCCGGCAGCGTCCACACGATGTCGACCACACCGTCGCGCGCCTGGTCGTACAGCTGCACCGGCGTGCCGCCCAGCTGCATGGCCGGATACCCCTCGAACTTGATGCGGCCACCGCTGTCCTTCTCGACCTTCTCCATCCAGGGTTTGTGCATCGTGAGCCAGACGTTGCTCATCGGCGCCATGAAGGTGTGGAACTTCAGCGTCACGGTCTGCTGCGCCAGCGCGGCCAGCGGCGTGCCCAGCGAGGCGGCGGCAGCAGCGCCGGTGAGGAGGGTGCGGCGTTTCATCGGTGAAGTGCTCCTGGAATGAGGTGGACAGGAAGTTAACGGCGCAGGCGCCGGCGCGTGGTCACGGTTTACCCTACGAACTGCACCAGCCACAGCGGGATGATGGGGAAAAACAGGAACAGCATGGTGCGCAGCACGTCGCTGATCAGGAAGGGCGTGACGCCCCTGTAGGTCTCGCCCATGGGCACGCCCTTGGCCATGCCGTTGACGATGTAGACGTTCAGGCCCACGGGCGGTGCGATGAGGCCGAAGCCCACCGTCATCAGCACCATGATGCCGAACCAGATGGCCACCGATTCCTTGGGCATGCCGAAGTCCAGCCCCATCACGATGGGGAAGAAGATCGGGATCGTCAGCAGCAGCATCGACAACTCGTCCATCACCGCGCCCAGCAGCACGTAGAACAGCAGGATCGCGACGACGACGATCAGCGGCGACAAGCCCCAGCCGCCCACCACGCCGGCCAGCTGGTTGGGCACCTGGGTCAGCGCCAGCGCCGAGTTCATCAGGTCGGCGCCGATGAAGATGAAGAAGATCATCGCCGCGCTGGCCGCCGTGCCGTAGAAACAGTCCTTGAACTTGGCCCAGGTCATCTCGCCCTTGCCCAGCGCGGTGAGGAAGGTGGTGGTGGCGCCCACGGCCGCGCCTTCGGTGGGCGTGAACAAGCCGCCGTAGATGCCGCCGAACACCAGCGCGAAGATGCCGACGATGGGCGCCACGCCCAGCAGCGCACGCAGGGTCAGCGGCGGCGGGGTCTCTTCCAGCTCGGGCGCCTGGCCGGGCACGACCCGCACGTAGATCGCCACCGCGATCATGTAGCCGACCATTGCAATCAGGCCCGGCACGATGGCCGCGGCGAACAGCTTGCTGATGTTCTGTTCGGTCAGGATGGCGTAGATCACCAGCACGATGGACGGCGGCAATTGGATGCCCAGCGTGCCCCCCGCGGCCAGCACGCCGGTGGACAGCCGGCCCGAATAACCGTGGCGCCGCATCTCGGGCAGGGCCACGCTGGTGATGGTGGCCGCAGTGGCCACCGACGAGCCGCTGATGGCACCAAACGACGCACAGGCCAGCAACGAGGCCATCGCCAGCCCGCCCTTGAAGCGCCCCATCACCGCGGCGGCAAACTCGAACAACGCCTTGCTGATGCCGCCCTTGGTGGCAAAGTGCCCCATCAGGATGAACAGCGGGATCACCGACAGGTCGTAACTCGCAAACCGTGCGAAGGCCTGGGTGTTCAGGAAGTTGGCAAACGGCAGCCAGCCGGTCTGCACCACGTACCCCAGCGCGCCGGCGCAGAACATGCTGACGGCGATCGGCACGCGCACGGCCATCATCGCCAGCATCGACCCGAAGATCAGCGCGGTCAGGGTCAACGGCGTCATGCGGGCACCTGCGCTTCATCCCCAAACCCACGCACGGCCTGCACCAGCGCGATCACACAGGTCAGCGCCAGCGGCGGCACCATGCCGACGTAGACGATCCACTCCGGGAAGCCCATCATCATCGAGCTGGAGCCGCTGTTCCAGGCGTTGAGGCCGCCGATGCAGGTGCGCCAGGTGAGCAGGCCCATCACCGCTGCGACGGCCAGTGCGCCGATGCGGTCCAGCCCCGCCTGCGTGCCGGCCGAGGCCTTGGCGGTGAAGAAGTCCACGATGATGTTGCCGCGCCGCAGCTGGCACCAGGGCATGAAGAGTGCGATGGCGGCACCAGCGGCAAAACCCGTCAGCTCGAAGGCACCGACGATGCTCCAGCCGGTGGTGTTGCGGCCGATCAGGCTGATGCAGGTCATCAGCGTGATCAACGTCAGCAGCGTGCCGGCCAGGATGGCGCAGAGCTTGGCCAGGGGCTCCAGGATTTTCAAAGGCTTCTCCTCGCGGGGATCAGTATTGCCGGTCGGGCAGTTGGGCCTGCAGGCCGTCCAGCGCAGCGGTGATGGGGATCTGGCAGGCCAGGCGGCTGCCTGGCCGGCGCTCGGCGGCGGTCAGCTCCAGCATCGCGTCCTCATCCGCATCGGGTGCGTGCAGGCGCGCAGCCCAGTCGTCTGGCAGGTAGACATGGCAGGTGGCGCAGCTCAGGCAGCCGCCGCAATCGGCGGCAATGCCGTCCAGCCCGGCACGCTGCGCGGCCAGCATCAGGCTTTCGCCCACGCGGGCTGGCACACGCTGCGTGGCGCCGGCGGCGGTGGTGAAGGTGACGTGCACAAGGTCCATCAGAAACGTCCGAAGTATTCGCGCCGGTCAAACGCGGCCGGGTCTTCGGCGGCGTCGGCACGCGCCTGTTCCTGGCGCTTGACCTGCACGAAGACGTCGACAAATTCGCGCCCCATGGCCTGCACCAGCGCATCGTCGGCCAGCAGCGTGTCCAGCGCATCGCCCAGGCGTGTGGGCAGCAGCTCGGCGCCGGGGGCGTAGGGCGATTCGGTGGGCGGCGGCGGTTGCAGCCGGCGCTGCAGGCCGTCCAGCCCGGCGTGGATCTGGGCTGCGATGTAGGCGTAGGGGTTGGCGGCGGGTTCACCCACGCGGTTTTCGATGCGCGTGGCCGGGTCGCCCGGGCCACCGACCAGGCGCAGCATCGCGCCGCGGTTGTCGCGGCCCCACAGCACCGCCATCGGCGCCAGCGCATTCGGGCGGAAGCGGCCGAAGCCGTTGACGGTGCAGGTGCCGAACACCGTGGCCGCACGCGCATGGGCCAGCAGCCCGGCCAGCCAATGTTGGCCGGTGGCCGACAGCGGCTGCTCGGCGTGGACAAAGACATTGCGGCCACCCTCCAGCGACACCAGCGACTGGTGCAGGTGCCAGCCGCTGGACATCACCTGCGCAAACGGCGGCCGGCAGACAAAACTCGCGTGGTAACCCGCGCGCCGCAGCGCCTGCTTCACACCGTTGCGGAAGGCCACCATCGCGTCGGCCGCGGCCAGTGCGTCCATCGCATCGAACACGGCCTCGATCTGGCTCGGGCCCAGTTCCACCTCCAGCGAGCGCAGCGGCAGGCCCAGGCCCTGGGCGGTGTGTTGCACGATGGCGAACACCGCGTCCAGCTGGTCGGCCGCACCTTCAGCCAGGAGGTTGTAGCCGGGGTGGATCAGCTCCACCGCCGGCGGCTCGCCGGGCCAGCCGGCCTGGGCCGGATCGAGCCGGGCATCGGTGATGCGGTAGACGTGGAACTCCACCTCCAGCCCGCAGCGCATCCCGAAGCCGGCTTCGCGCAAACGTTGCAGCGCGGCCTGCAGCACCCGTCGGCTGTCCTGCGGCACCGGCGTGGCATCGGCAAACCAGGGCTGGGCCTGCAGCCAGGCCGTGCCCGGCGCCCAGGGCAGCAGGCGGAAACTCTTCGGGTCCGGCAGCAGCAGCAGGTTGGCCGCACCGCCAAAGCCGGCCGGCGCGCCGCCGGGCTCGAAGACCGGGAAGGCCGTGCGGTCCGACGTGTCCTTCAACAGCAGCGTGCCCACCAGGCCCAGGCCGTCGTGCAAGGCCGAGGCCACCGCGTGCGGCATCAGTGTCTTGCCACGCAGCAGACCATGGCCGTCGCACCAGGCCACACGCACACGTTCGATGGGCTCTTGCTGCAGCCGCTGCAGCACGGCTGCGCACGCGCTGGCGCGGGCGGCGTCGTGCACGCCGCAGCGCTGGGCGAACGCAGTCACTCGCCGGCCTCGGCCGGCGTGGTCGGACCTCCGGCCTCGGCCGGCGTGGGCTGGCCTCCGGCCTCGGCCGGCGTGGACTGGCCCCCGGCCTCGGCCGGCGTGGGGCTCAGCCAGGACGCACCCGCGTGTTTGGCCGCCACCCGCTGCTGCCAGAAGGCCTCCCAGCCTTGCGCCGGCGCGATGCAGTCGATGGTGTCGGGGCCGGTGGCGGCGGCGATGGGGGGTGTGCCACCGGCCTCCACCGTGGCGATCGCCTTCAGCAGCGTGCGCCGGTTGGCCATGATGACCTTGTCGCTGGTGCCCAGGTGTTCGCGGGTGCGGTCCTGGATCGCGCCCATGCTCTCGCAGGCCCACTGGTCGTGGCGGTTGATGTCGTCTTCGCCCATGCCCAGGAAGGTGCGCTCGCGCTGTTCGGCGGGGTCGTAGGTCCAGTGGTCGTGGCGGCCATGCTTGGGCAGGTAGTCGGGCAGCGTCATGTGGGCCAGGCGCTGGTCGCGCATCGTGGCCTTGTCCAGCGGGGCATCGAAGCTGGTGAAGAAGCTTTACCAGTAGGTGTGCGTGTCGTCCACCGGCACATGCATCTGCGTGATGGTCATCGTCTCCGACAGCGGGATCACGAAGGTGGTGGGGAACATCGCGTGTGTGACCCGCACATGCGTGAGCTGCTCGGTCATCGCGCGCAGCGTGGTGATCTTGGTCAGGCCAGGCGAGACCTCTTCGTGCCGGATTTCGGGGCTGCCGGATTCGCGCATCACCCGGGTCATCGGCCAGCGTTCGCCGCGCACCTCACCCACGCTGGCGTTGCGGAACTGTTTGCCGTAGGCACCGTCCAGCGCCTCGTCCTGCTCGAAGCGGTGCAGGTAGCTGGTGTGGCTGGGGTCGATGCCCACCTCGAAGGCCTGCAGCCAGTTGCACTGCCACAGGCCCTTGAAGGCAAACACATGGCTGTCCGGCGCGGTGAAACAGTGGAAATCGGGCAGCGCGGGTGGTGTGCTGCCTTCCGGGCCCAGCCACGCGAAGATCACGCCGGCCCGCACCATCACCGGGTAGCTGCGCTGGCGCACGCGGGTGCACAGCGTGGAGCCCATCGGTTCGGCCGGTGTCTGCAGGCAGCGGCCATCGGCGGCGAACTTCCAGCCGTGGAAGGGGCAGCGCACACCGTCGCCTTCGTGGCGCGCAAAGGCCAGGTCGGCGCCGCGATGCGGGCAGTCGCGGTCCAGCAGGCCCCAGGCGCCTGTGTCGTCGCGGAACAGCACCATGTCCTGCCCCAGCAGGCGCACCGCCTTCAACGGGCGCTGCGCCATGCGAGGGTCCAGCGCCGGGTCGAACTCGTCCAGCAGCGCGGCCGGCTGCCAGTAGTGGCGCATCAGCGCGCCACACGGGGTGCCGGGCCCGATGCGGGTGATGCGTTGGTTCTGGTCGGCGTTCATGTCAGTACCGCCCGGCCGCCCGAAGGTACTGACGCGCCCCCTCGGGGGGCAGCGAACGAAGTGAGCTTGGGGGTCGTCATCGTTTCACTTTACAGGTCGGCCAATGCCGTTTGCATCAGGGCCTGCACCCGGGCTGCGTCGCCCAGTTCCTGCGCGAGCAGCAGCACCAGCTTGGCGAGCATCAGCTCGCTCTGGGTGGCGCCGGCCTGGTCGATGGCCTCGGCCAGGGCGTCGTAGGTGGATTCCAGCGCGGGCAGGCTCAGCATGCAGGGGCTCCTCCGAGTGCTTGTTGCAAGGCACGTTCCAGATCGGCAGCGCTCAGATCCGGCCAGCGAGCGCCGACATGTTGGTCGGGCCGCACCAGCAGCGCGGCGCCGGGTTCGGTCAGGCCCAGCCGCGTCAGCGCCGGATGCGCCCAAGCGCGCAGCTTCAGGCCCCGCGCCTGCCAGGCCTGCAGCACCGGCACGAGATCAGTCCGCTGATCGCAGCTCAGCAGCACAAACGCGCCGTCGCACAAATGGTCCAGCAGGTGCTCGTTCTCACCGAGCTTCAGGTTGGGCACCGGTGCACCGGCGGCGCCGGGGCCGCTGTTGAGCGGCGAATCCAGGTAGTCGTGCGGGCGAGACGTGCGCCAGTGGTACAGCGGGCGCACAAAGTCCTGCGTCAGGCTCAACGACAACACAGCGTCGCGCACCAGCCGGAAACCGCGTGTGGGCGGTGTCATGAAACGGGTGCTCTTGCCGGCTTCTTCGATGATCTCGCGCGCCGCCGCCACACGTTCGTGGCTGTAGCTGGCCAGCAGGCCCGGGCCGGCCAGGCCGCGCACCACCAGGCCCAGCTTCCAGGCCAGGTTCTGCGCGTCCTGGAAGCCGGTGTTGGCGCCGCGCACGCCGAAGATCGGCAGCAGGTGCGCCGCATCGCCGACGAAGGCGATGCGGCCGTGCACGTAGTCGGGCAGCGTCAGCGCACGGGCCGAGTACACCGAACTCCAGTCCAGTTCCCAGGCGATGCCGGCGTCGCCGATCATCGCCAGCTGCGCGTCGATGCGGGCTTTCAGCGCTTCGGGCGCCAGCGCCTGCTCGGGGGTTTCACTGGGCGGCAATTGGTAGTCCACACGCCAGATGCCCCGCGGCTCGCGGTGCATCAGCACCGTGTTGCCCGGGTTCCACGGCGGGTCGAAAAACGCCAGGCGTTCGGTCGGCAGCGGCAGGTCGACCCGGATGTCGGCGATCACGAAGCGGCCTTCGTAGGCCGCACCTTCCAGCTTCAGGCCGCACAGCTGGCGCAGCGTGGAGCGTGCGCCGTCGGCGGCCACGATCCACTGCGCAGGCTGCCGGTAGGGGCCGGTGGGGGTGTCGATCTCCACCTCGGCACCATCCGGCCCGTTGGCCAGCACCGCGGTGAGCTGGTGGCCCCAGCGCAGCTCGATCAAGGGCTGCAACGCGATGGTCTTCAGCAGCAGATCCTCCAGCACGGGCTGCTGCAGGTTGGTCATCGGCGCGTAGCGGTCGTCGTCGGGAAACGGCGCCTCCAGGCGGAAAACCCGCTGCCCGCGGTAGACCGAGTTGCCAAAGCGCCAGGCCAGGCCGAGGGCCTGCACCGCATCGGCCACACCGGCCTGCTGCAGGATCTCCATCGACCGGCGAGTGAACACGATGGCACGGCTGCCTTCGCTGACCTGCAGCTCCGCCGTCAGCAGCGTGCAGCGCACCCCTTGCTGCGCCAGCCCGAGCGCCGTGACCAGGCCAATGGGCCCGCCGCCCACCACCAGCACCGGCGCATCGCCCGCCACGGCCGGCGCGGCGGTGTGCACGGTGTAGCGGTGGTAGAGCGAGCGGCGAGGCTCGGTGGACGGCTGGTGCACCGCGGCTACCCCCGCTGCTCGCGCCAGAAGCCCAGCTTCTCCTGCGCCACGCGGTCGGAGTAGCTGAACACCGCCCAGTCGGCCGAACCGGCGTGCAGCGTGTAGGGCATCCAGCCCGGCACCACGGCAATGTCACGCGGGCCGAGTGTCAGCACCTGGCCACCCACGCGGATTTCGCCCTGCCCTTCGACAGCCGTGAAGACCATGCTGTCGCTGGAGCGGTAAGTGGCGGTGGCAAATCCGGCCGGCAGCAGGCGCACCATCGTCGCCATCGTCGGCATGGCCCAGCCGCCGTCCAGCGGGTTCACGTAGCGCATCAGGTGGCCGGTGTGTGCGTCGGGCGCACCGGCGCGTGTGAGCGCATGCAGCGCCTCACGTGTGCGGGCCCAGGGGTAGTTGAACACCGGCGAATTGAGCGAGGCTGCGCGGTGCCCCACTGGCAGCAGGCCGCTGCCGTAGCGGGCCAGCGAATCGCCCACCGGCCGCGCCACCGGGGCTTCGGCTTCGTGGTGGTCTTCGCGGAAGGTAGCGTTGTAGAAGGCCAGGATGGGGATGTCCAGGCCATCGAGCCACACCATCGGACCTGCACCGTCATGCCCATGGTGGTGCCAGGTCCACGACGGCGTGATGACAAAGTCGCCCGGCTGCATCACGGTTTTTTCGCCGTCCACCGCGGTGTAGGCGCCCTGCCCTTCGATGATGAAACGCAGCGCGCTCTGCGTGTGGCGGTGCGCGGGTGCCACCTCGCCCGGCATGATCAGCTGCAGGCCGGCGTACAGCGTGTTGGTCACCTGCGAGCTGCCGCGCAGCGCGGGGTTCTCCAGGATCAGCACCCGGCGCTCGGCCTCGGCGGCCGAGATCTGCTGCGCCGACTCCATCACGTACGGCCGAACATCGGCGTAGTGCCACACATGCGGCGCGCAGCTGGGGGTGGGCACCTGGGGCACCAGGGCCTTCAGGCGCGTCCACAGCGGGGCCAGGCTTTGGGTGTCGGCGCGGTCGTAGAAGGCCTGGCGCTGGGCCTCGACCGAGGCTTGGGGCAATGCAGCCATGAACCGCTCCGGGTTGATCATCAGTGTACTCACGATCAGTGTAAGGATAGACTGGCTGCACCCGCACCGGGTTAACCCCAGCCATGAGCCCGCCGGGCCGTCCCAAGGGCAAATTCCGGAGTGCGCAGCACGAAGGTACTCCAGTGAGCCCACGCCCGAGCCCCCGCACCCCGCCCGAACTCGACACCCTGCCTGGCCACCTGATCCGCCGCTTGCAGCAGATCGCGGTGGGCCTGTTCATGGAAGAGACGGCCGATTTCGACCTGACGCCGGTGCAGTTTGCCGCCCTGGCCACGGTGGCGCGGCAGCCGGACATGGACCAGCGCACGCTGGCCCGCACCATTGGCTTCGACACCTCCACCATCGGCGGCGTGCTCGACCGCCTGGAGCGCCGCGGCCTGCTGCAGCGCAACCCGGCGCCCGAAGACCGGCGCGTGCGGCGATTGAGCATCACGCCCGAAGGTCAAGCGCTGCTGGCCCAGGTGCTGCCCGCGATGCAGCAGGCACAAAAACGCATCCTGGCGCCACTGCCGGCGGCCGACCGGGCCACCTTCATGCGGCTGCTCGGCACGCTGGTGACGGCGAACAACAGTGCGAGCCGGGCACCCAGCCAGCCCGATTGAGCCTGCGCGGCCGACCGCTCAGCAGCCTGTCATTCCACGGCCGAAGGTTCGTCCTCGGTGTGCCGGTCGGGCTCGGTGGTGTGCAGGATTTCGCTCAGCACGGCCGTGGCGTAGCTCCCTGCGGGCAAAGTGAACGTGAGCACCAGTTGATCGGCCTGCGGCCAATGCCATGACATCTCGCCCGGGCACACCACCAGGGCGCGGCGCTCCTGGTCCAGCCCGGCGTGTTCCATGCCATCGCACAGGGTGGCGTGGCCTTGGGCCACGCCGTTTTCCAGGGCCTGCGCCTGATCGGTGGTGGTCACGCGGCCCCGCCCCCACAGCGGTCCGGTGGGCCGGCCCAACTCGTCCATCACGTCACCGGGCAGGGTCTGCCCCCACAGCCCCTGCCGGATGCGCAGCGCCAGCACTTCATTGAAGACGAAGGAGCGCACCGCCGACAGGTAGAGGCCCTTTTTCTTCGGGTTGCGCACGCGGATCTCGCGCGCCAGCATGGCCCGGCCCTGTTCGACATTGCCGCCGTCGAAGCCAAAACGCTGGGCGCCGAAGTAGTTGGGCACGCCCTGTGACGCCACGGCGTGCAGGTTGGCCTCGATGGCCTGCATGGCATGGGGGTCACCGGTCACGTCACGCAGCACGATGCGGAACCGGTTGCCCTGCAGGTCACCGGGCCGGAGCTTCTTCACGTGGCGGGCCTGGCCCAGCACCTTGAACTCCGGGTGCTGAAGCTGGGTGAGGTCCGGTGTCTCGCCGCTCGCCTGGCCGTTTGGCAGATAGATGCTGAACCACTGCCGGGTGATGGCGTATCGGTCCTTCAGGCCGGCGTAACCCACGTCCCGGTCCTGCACGCCAGCGGCCGCTGCCAGCTGCTGGGCGACGAAGGCGGTGTTGGCACCGATCTTCTCGACGTCCAGCCAGAGGTGTTCGCCCGCACCGGCGGGCAGCTGCAGCGGCAGCTCGGTCACCACGAAGTCCTCGTTGAGGCATTTCAGCGTGGCGCTGGCGCCGCTGGCCGGATAGGCGTGGGGCCAGGGCGGCAGGGTCGTGTAGGGGGTGTGGCTCATGGGGGGCTGACGGCAGCCACTGGGAATCAGGTTGGGGACAGGCTGTCTAGCCAACCAAGCGGCAGTTCAGTGGCTGATTCTCTCCTTGCGAACATGCCTGGAAGGGCGCCAACATATCCGACTTCCGTGGGAACCATCGCGAGTCACGAAAGTCGGCCGACGACAGGGGGCCGGTGGTGTGTGTTGGCGAGCGGTAGGTACACTGTTGTTCATGCACCCGCTGATCGAAACTCACCGCGCCGAACTGCTGGCGCTGGCGCACCGGCGCGGCGTCACGGCTCTCCGGGTGTTTGGTTCAATGAGCCGCGGCGACGGCAGCGATACCAGCGACGTCGATCTGCTGGTTACCTTGGCCCCGGGGACGAGCGCCCTTGCCTTGGGTGGCCTGCTGGTTGATGCGCAAGAGCTGCTGGGCCGCCGTGTGGATGTGGTCACCGAAGCGGGCCTGCATCCGGCCCTTCGGGACAGCGTGGTGGCCAGCGCCGTCCCGCTGTGACGCCAGGTCCTGAGGCTGACCGGGTGCTGCTCGCGCACATGCGCGACTGCCTGGACCGGATTGGCGAGTACACGAACGGTGAACGAGCCCGGTTCGACGCTTCACGTCTGGTCCAGGACGCGGTAGTCCGCAATCTGCAGACCTTGGCCGAATCGAGCCAGCGCTTGTCGGACAAGGTCAAGGCCACTGAAGCAGACATTCCGTGGCGAGAACTCGCCGGGTTCCGCAACGTGATCGTGCATGGCTACCTCGGCGTTGACCTCGGGGCAGTCTGACTGGTCGTCGAACAGGACCTGCCAGCGCTGAGTGACGCGGTCAGCCGCATGGCCCTGAGATACGACCTGCTGGCCTGACCAAGCGGTGGCTTCGGCGCAGAGCAACCAGCCGCTCCGAGAGAGCTTCGTAGAGATGTTGCGTGCCATCATTTCCTCTGAGGCGCAAGCATCGGTCAGCCTAGGTTGGCAAAGACCCAGCTCATCGCGGCAAAGCCGACGCACGCCTTGGTCGAGACATCGAGCGTTCGGTCATCAACGCCGACCAGGGCGCATCCATGAGGCGGAAAGGGAAACTGCATCAATGCAACTTCTCCGACCACCCGCCAGACCCGCCACCACAACCTAGCCCACGCCCGACAACACCCCGCTGGCCTGCCGAACCGCCACCAACGCCGCCACCAACGACAACAGCACACAGCCCATGATGATGACCAGCAGCGCGCCCGCCGTGGGGGCACGTTCAACCACCACCGCCGTCAACGTGCTCAGCACGGCACCCAGCGCCATCGACAGCGCGCCGCTCAGCCCCGCGGCCGTGCCAGCCAGCGCCGGACGCACCGACAGCGCACCGGCGTTGGCGCTGGGCAGGGTCAGGCCGTTGCCGAGGCCCACAAAAATGGTCAGGCCGAACAGCGCCAGCGGGTGCGACACCCCGGCAGCGAACACCACCAAGGCCAGCGCGATGGCTGCCAGCGCCACCGCGCGCCCCGCCAGCATCAGCACCCCCATCCCCAGGCGGTGCGCCAGGCGCGCACTGGTGGCGGCACCCACGACGAAGCCGCCGGTGATCGAGCCCACGCCGATGCCCACCTCGGCGGGCGACAGGCCCCAGACCGCGGTGGCCACGTAGGGCACGCCGGTGACGAACACGTAGAAGGCGCCGACCGAGAAGGCCATGCACAGCACGTAGGACCAGTACCGGCCCGATTGCAGCAGCGCCAGCCAGTCGCCCCAGCGCGGCGCGGGCAGGCCGGGTGCACGGGTCTCGCCCATGTCGGCCCAGGCCAGCACCAGCAACACGCCGCCCAGCCCGGCGTACAGCGCAAACACCGACCGCCAGCCCAGGGCCACATCCAGCAGACCGCCCAGCATCGGGCCCAGCATGGGCGCCACGGCCATCGCGGAGGCGATCAGGCTCAGCTTGGCGGCCGAGTCCACCGCCGAATGCTGGTCGCGGATGGCGGCACTGGTGACCACCGCGCCAGCAATGATCACGGCTTGCAGCACACGGCAGACCAGCAGCACGGCCACGTCCTGCGCCAGCATGCAGCCCAGCGATGCCACGACGAAAAGCATCAACGCGCCCAGCATGACCGGCCGGCGGCCGAGCCGGTCAGACAGCGGGCCCAGCCCCAACTGGAACAGCGCCGACGCCAGCATGTAGCCGGACACTGCCAGCGCGGTCACCGATTCGCGCGCCGCCAGATCGCGTGCCATCGAAGGCAGCGACGGCAGGATCATGTTGAGGGTCAACGCCGACAGCGCGGTCAGCAGCGTCAGGGTCAGCAGGCGGGGGGGTCGGGTCGGCACGGGCTGGATTCTGGCCGACGTCCCCGCGACGGCCCGCACCCGCCCCGCCGGACTGGCGTGCGGGATCGGTGTCGCCTCAGACGGCGCGGCGGCGGCGCGCCAAGGTCAGCACGCTGCCCAGGCCGGCCAGCATCAACGCCCAGCTGCCGGGCTCGGGCACGGCCGCCAGGAACAGGCCTGAATCCGAGGTGTAGCTGACGTTGCTGGGCAGATCCACGAAGCGGAAGCTCGCACGGAAGTCGCAGACCGCATAGACGCAGTTGTTGGCCAGTGTCAGCGTCGGGTTCATCGTCAGGCTGCTGCCGATGAGGTCGAAGCTGCCGACGAACACCATGCGGGTGGCGGTGCTGCCGGCCCAGCTGCCGGCGCCGTCGACGTCGCCGTTGCCGAAGGCGCTGCCGGCGCCGGTGAACTGGTCCACCGTGCCGATGAGGGTCGGCACCACGGTGGCGGGCTGGCTGACGGTCCACTGTGCCGAGGCGCGGGCGAACAGGCTGCCCTGGGCGCTGCTGGGGTTGTTCATGTACAGGTAGGCATCGACATTGGCCGCCGGCCCGTTGCCGTAGATGTCGCGCCCCGCCTCGGCCCAGCTGCCTTCTGCGACGAACTCCACCGTGACGCGGGTGCGTGTGTCCGCCGTGGCACCGGCGATGCTGAAGTTCAGGATGTCGTGGGCCTGGGCCAGCGCCCGGCCGCCCACGTAACCCCCGGTCCCCACGCTGGTGACAGACGCACCCAGGCTGCCGCTGGCCAGGTCCACGGTGGCGATGCTGTGGCTGGAGTCGCTGAGCCCACCGGTGAACAGGTTCGAGGTGGCTGCTGTCAGCCGGCCCGTGGTGTCCGTGGAGCTGCCGGCGTTGGACGACGTGGGGCCGAGCGCCGACTGCGCGCCCGGCAGTGCAGAAATGTTGGAGGACACCGCGTTGTAGAAGTGGTGGCCGTCCAGCGGCCCGCCACCGCCGGCCTGGGCCTCGGTGGTGACGAAGTATTTGTCGTACACGCCGATCACGGCCTGCGCCGGCGTGGCCAGCAACAGGGTCAGCAGGCTGGCGGCCGCGACGGGCAGCAGATTGGAAGGCAACATCTGGAACTCTCCTGGGGTGGTGGCAGCAAGACGGGTGCGGCCGTGGGGGCCTCACCCCGCTTCACGCGGCCCAGGCCACCAAACCGGACACGGCGGCCCTGTGGGGCCCCGCGACTGCGGGGGGTGCGCGTCACGCACGACCTGCAGCGCCACCCTGACCGGGCACGAACCGGCGCCGCTTGTTAGATTGCGGCGCATGTCCGAGCTCACCGCCTTGTTCACCGCCGCGGCCGCCGGCGACGCCCCGGCCTTCGACCGCCTGTTCGCTGCGCTGTACGACGACCTGGCCGCGATGGCGCGGGCGCGGCTGCGCCGCGGCCAGCGCGTGACGATGGCCGACACCGGTGCCCTGGTGCACGAAAGCTGGCTGCGCCTGCAAAGCGCCGGGCAGCTGGGTTTCGAGAACCGGGGGCACTTCCTGGCGCACGCGGCGCGCGTGATGCGCTCGGTCATCGTCGACATGGCACGCCGCAGCCAGGCCGAAAGGCGCGGCGGCGGCGCGGTGTTCGTGACGCTGGACACCCAGGTCGGCGATGCCGTGGCGGCCGACGACGCCGACGTGCTGCAGGTGGCCGAGGCACTGGAAGAACTGACCCAGCTGGACGCGCGGCTGGCACAGGTGGTGGAGATGCGCTATTTCGCCGGCCTGACGGAAACCGAAATCGCCACCGCGCTGGGCGTGACCGACCGCACCGTGCGGCGCGACTGGGAAAAGGCCCGCGCCTTTCTGGTGATGGCGCTCAAGCGCTGACATGGTGTGACGCCCCCCGTGTCCGCTTGCGCTTGCCGAATGCGTGAAGCGCAAGCATGAAGCCCGACAACAGCCCGGCCCCAGGCCCAGCGGTATCGTCCGCGCAGACGTCCGCGCAGACACACGCGCAGACGCCCACACAGAGACCTGCACAGACATCCGCGCTGACGCCCGAGCTGTGGGCCCGGCTGTCGACCCTGCTCGACGATGCGCTGGACCTGCCACAGGCCGCGCGCGGCCCCTGGCTGGCCGCCCTCGACACGCAGGACCCAGCCACGGCCAGCCACCTGCGCGCCCTGCTGGTCGCGCACGCCGACCGCCAGGCCGCAGACCGGCTGGAACGCGGCCCGCAGCTCAGCGGGCCCGCCAGCGACGACCCTGCCGCTGCCGCTGGCGCCCACGGCCTGCACGCCGGCCAGCGCGTCGGCCCCTGGCGGCTGATGGCGCCGGTGGGCAGCGGTGGCATGGCCACGGTCTGGCGCGCAGCGCGCGCCGACGGCGCCTACCAGCGCGAAGTCGCGCTGAAGCTGCCGCGCCAGCGCCTGCTTGACCCGGCCGCCACGCTGCGCTTCGAAGGCGAATGCCACATCCTGGCGCGGCTGGAACACCCGCACGTCGCGCGCCTGTACGACGCCCACCTGTACGACGCCCACCTGCACGACACTGGCGATGACCCGGCCGACAGCCACCCCGCCGCCCTGCCCTGGCTGGCCATCGAACAGGTGGACGGCCTGCCGCTGGACCGCTGGTGCGAGCAGCAGCGCCTGCCGGTGGCGCAGCGCCTGGCGCTGTTTGTGCAGGTGCTGCAAGCCGTGCAGTACGCACACAGCCACCTGGTGCTGCACCGCGACCTCAAGGCCTCGAACATCCTCGTTACGCCGCAGGGGCAGGTCAAGCTGCTGGACTTCGGCATTGCCACGCTGCTGCACGCGGCCGAAGCCGAACCAGGGCAGTCGGCGCGCGGTGCTGCCGCCCCCAGCCCACGCTTGATGACACCGGCATTTGCCGCGCCCGAGCAGATCGAAAGCGCCCCGCTCAGCACCGCCACCGACATCTACGGCGCCGGCGTGGTGCTGTTCGACCTGCTCACCGGCGCACGCCCCTACGCCGGCCCCACACAAACGCCGGCCGAGCTGGAACACGCCATCCTGCGCGGCCCGCTGTGGCCCGCCAGCCAGGCCTGCACGGCCCAGGCCGCCACTGCCGCTGGCACCACCCTGCCGGCCTTGCGCCGGGCGCTGGCCGGCGACATCGACGCCATCCTGGCGCGCGCGCTGCAGCGCGAACCGGCGCAGCGTTACCCGTCAGCCCAGGCCTTTGCCGCCGATCTGCAGCGCCACCTGGAGCGGCGCCCCGTGCACGCGCGCCGGCCCCGCCCGGGTTATGTGCTGGGGCGCTTCATCGCCCGCCACCGCGCGCTGGTGGCACTGGCGGCGCTGGGCGGCGTGGCGGCTGTGTGTGCCACGGCGGCACTGTCGGTGGCGGCCTGGCAGGCGCAGCGGGCGCAGCAGCAGACCGCGCGGGCTCTGGCCGCCCAGGCCGCCAACGAAGCCGGCAGCGCCTTCATGGCCGACCTGCTGAACGACGCGATGCGTGCCGGCCAGCCCATCCAAGCCGACGAGTGGCTGGCACGCGCCGAACGCATGGCGCGGCAGAGTTTTGCCGGCAAACCCGACCAGCTGGCTGCAGTCTTGTGGATGGTGGCCCAGCGCGCCGGCGACTGGGACGGCCAGGAACGCAGCCGCACCCTGGTGCACGAAGCCCTGGCCCTGGCGCAGGACCGGGACCTGCGCGACCACCTGGGCTGTGAAGACGCCTACGCCCAGGCCCAGCTGGGCGAGCTGGCTGCCGCCACGCAACGCCTGCAGACCCTGGCCGACAAACCACAGGCCCTGCCCACGGCACGTGCCTGCGCGATGGGCCACCTGGCCTTCATGGCCGGCCAGGGCGGCCACCTGCCCGAGGCGCTGGCGCTGCAGCAAAACGCGGTGGCGCAGCTGGACCAGGCGCGCGGCGTGCCCGAACACGTGCGCGCCGCCGCCACGGCGCGGCTGGCGCTGTTCAAGGGCCAGCTCGGCCAGGGCGCGGAGTCCGACCGCCTGTTCGCCCGCGCGCTGGCCTTGATGGCCGATGCCGGGCGCGAGCGCAGCCAGATCGCCTGGGCCGTGCGCAACGAGTGGTCCATCGCGCTCAGCTCTGCAGGCGATTCACGCCGCGCGCTGGCCCTGGGCCAGCAGAACCTGCAATGGATGGAAGACGGCGGCCCTTACACGGCCAAGATGCTCTACACGGCGCGCGGCGTGGGCCTGACAGCGCTGGCCGCCGGCCAGTATGCAGAAGCCGAAGCCGTGTTCGACCGCAGCCTGGCCCAGGCCCGCGCCGCGGGCGCCGAGACGCCGGAGATCCTGCGCGCCATCGAATGCGACCGTGTGCTGCTGGCCACGCGTACCGGCCGGCTGGACCAGGCCGCCCAGGCCCTGGCGCGCGCCGATGCCGTGCCGCGCCGGGACAGCGCGACCGACATCTTCTACGACCGGGGTTGCCGCCTGGCGCGGGCCGAATATGACATCACACGCGGGGCGCCGGCGCAGGCGCTGGCGGCACTGGACACGGTGCTGGCCGATGCGGGCGCCAGCGCGCCGCCCTGGCAATGGCATGCGCGGGTGTTGGCGGCGCGGGCGCACCTGGCGCTGGGCCAGGCCACCGCCGCCCGGGATGAAGCCCAGCGCGCGCTGGCCGCCGCGCAAGGGCTGCAGGCCGGGCGACCGCATTCGGTGCGCACCGGGGCGGCGCAGCTGTGGCTGGGTGCGGCCCTGGCCGCGGCAGGGGACACGGCCGCAGCCGCCACTGCGCTGCAGCAGGCGCAGCAACAACTGCAGGGCAGCGTGGCCAGCACCCACCCTTGGCTGATGGACGCGCAATCAAGGCTGGCTGCCTTGAACATGGCCGCCACGCCAGCATCTGCGGCCAGCCGCTGAGGCCTGCGTCGCGTTCCATGCGCCAGGGCTGTCGCGCAGCATTGGCAACTGGCCCTCCACGCTGCAGCCTGGCGAGTTGACCCCGGTTAGGTCTACCGGACCATGCAGGGCCGTTCAACGGCGAGCCGGACAGCGAGAATGGGTGAACACCGGCAGCGCGGAGAACACACATGCCCAACGACGGTTCGTCTTCATCCACCAGCGCGTGGCCGACCGCCCGGTTCCAATTCGACGTGCGGTGGGGCGACGGCACGGTGATGCACTTCCAGGAGATCTCGGGCCTGGAGACGGAGACACAGGTCATCGAGTACCGCCACGGCAACAGCCCGGTGTTCGCGGCCATGAAGATGCCCGGCCTCGTGAAGTACGGCAACGTGACCCTGAAGAAGGGCTCGGCCCCCGCCAGCGCCCAAACCACCGCCTGGTTCAATGCGGTCCGGACGAACACCGTCCAGCGCGCCACGGTGACGATCCGCCTGCTCGATGAACGTGGGGCGCCCGCGATGGTGTGCACACTCGCCAAGGCCTGGCCGCGCAAGCTCACCGGCACCGACCTGAACCCCACGGGCGATCAGTGGGCGCTGGAGACGATTGAAATTGCGCACGAGGGCATGACCCTCGCTCAGGCCTGAGGCGCTGGCGGGCGCCGCCGCCGGCCTACGCCGGCCCGTCCACCATCCGCTGCGCCATCAGCGCACGGACGATGGCCAGGCCGGGGTGCGGCGTGCGCCGCCGCAGCGTCACCAGCCCGAACCGCGCCGTCGCGGCCAGGGCGGGCTGCAGCAGGAGCTCGACCAGATCGGGGGCGGCCGCACGGATCGCCAGCAGCACCGTGTCACTGTGCCGGGCCACCTCGACCAGGCTGGCGATCTCCTCGCACCTCAGCGTCACACAGTCGTCGGGGTGCGCGCGCGGGCCATACCGCTCCACGAGGATGCGCGCCACCTCGTCCGACAGCGGCGTCGACGCGATCGGGTAGCCCAGCAGGTCCTCGAAGCCCGGCGAACGGCGCCGCCTGGCCAGCGGGTGACCGCGCCGCACGAGGAAGGCCCCACGCATGTCGTGCAGGCATTGTGTGTCCAGATCGGGCGCCGGGCGCAGCGAGCGTGCATCGACGACCAGCGCATCGAGTGCACGCTCGCGCAGCGCCTGCACCAGCGGCTCGGTGCCGGCGCGTGCGATCTCGACCCGCAGGCGGGGCCGCTCCTGCGCCATCTGCTGCAGCAACGGTGTCATCAGCATCGCACCCGGGCCCGAGCCCATGCCGATGCGCAGCACACCTTCCTGGGCATCGGCGGCCTGGCGGCCACGCTCGCGCAAGTCGTCGGCGGCCAGCACCAGCTCGTGCGCGCGGGCCACCGCCTCGCGCCCGAACGGCGTGGGCTCGCTGCGGCGGCCGATGCGGTCGAACAGCGGCTGGCCGAGCTCGCCCTCGAGGGCGCGGATGCTGCGGCTCAGCGCAGGCTGCGTCAGGAACAGCGCCGCGGCCGACTGGCTGAACGAACCGGTGGCGGCCAGCGAGATCAGGTGGCGGAGCTGGACGAGGGTCATCGGCAGGCCGATCAGGTGTGTGAACGTCAAACTCATCGTAATGCAAAGAACAATGCATTGGACTTGAAGCAGACCGGCTCCTACATTGGCCTTGCCCATCGCGCCCTCACCAGGAGACCTCCATGCCCCGTCGCCAGATCCTTCGCTCCTTGCTGCTGTCGGCCGGCCTTGCGCTCGGCGCCGGCGTGGCATTGGCACAGCCCTATCCGGCCAAGCCGGTCAACCTGATGGTCCCGTACCCCGCCGGCGGGCCGTCGGATGCCATCGCGCGCATCTTCTTCAACCCGCTCGGCAAGGAGCTGGGGCAGCAGGTGCTGGTCGAAAACCTGGGCGGTGTCAGCGGTGCGCTGGCAGCGCAGAAGGTGCTGGCGGCGCCGGCCGATGGCCACTTCGTCTTCCAGGGCTCGCCCAACGAGGTGATCCTGTCGCCGCTGGCCAACGCCGCGGTCAAGCTGAAGACGGAGGACTTCCGCCTCGTGCACCCCGTGGCCGACGCGGTGATGGTGTTCGTGACACGCAAGGACCTGCCGGTGAACAGCGTCGACGAGCTGATCGCGCTGGCACGCAAGTCCGCCGACAAGCCGCTGACCTACGGCAGCGTGGGCATCGGCTCGCTCTACCACCTGATCCTGGAGAACGTGCAGGCCTCCACCGGCGTCAAGCTGGCGCACGTGCCCTACAAGGGCAACGCCCCGCTGCTGCAGGACATCGGTGGCGGCCAGGTCGACTTCGCCGTGCTCGTCTACAGCGCGGCAATGGGCGCACTGGCGGAGCAGGGCAGGCTGAAGGTGATCGGCCAGCTCGGCGCACAGCGCTCGGAGCTGCTGACGAACGTGCCGGCGGCCAGCGAGGGCCAGTCGCTGAAGAACTTCTCGTACAAGATCTGGACCGGCTACATGGTGCCCAAGAACACCCCGGAAGACGTTGTCGTGCGCCTGCACGCGGCCATCGGCAAGACGCTGCAGGACCCGGCCGTGCGCGCCCAGCTGGCCGCGCAGACGCAGGTCGCCTCCGCGCCGATGACGCTGGCTGAGTCGGCAAAGTTCTTCGAAGCCGAGACCGCGCGCTACCGCGCCATCGCCAAGCAGATCAACCTGCAGCCGCAATGAGCCGCGCGTGACCTACCTGTTGCAGGCGCTGCAGGCGCGCGCAGGCGAGTTCATTCGCCTGCGCCGCGACATCCACAGCCACCCCGAGCTGGCCTTCCAGGAGCATCGCACCGCCGCCCTGGTGGCCGACAAGCTCGAAGACTGGGGCTACGCCGTGGTGCGTGGCGTCGGTGGCACGGGCGTGGTCGGCACGCTGACGCGCGGCCAAGGGACGGCGCGCCTGGGCCTGCGCGCCGACATGGACGCCTTGCCGATAGCCGAAGCCAGCGGCGCCGAGTGGGCCAGCCGGCAGGCCGGCGTGATGCACGCCTGCGGCCATGACGGCCACACCGCCATGCTGCTCGCCGCCGCGCGGCACCTGGCCGAACACGGCACGTTCAACGGCACGCTGCACCTGATCTTCCAGCCCGCCGAAGAAGGCGGTGGCGGCGCCCTGCGCATGATGGCCGACGGCCTCTTCGAGCGCTTTCGGTGCGACGCGGTCTTCGCGATGCACAACATGCCCGGCGTTCGGCAGGGCCACCTGGTGCTGCGCGAGGGCGCGGCCATGGCCTCATCCGACTACGCCACCATCACGCTGACCGGCCTGGGCGGCCACGGCGCCATGCCGCAGCACACGGCCGACCCCATCGTCGCCGCGGCCAGCACGGTGATGGCGCTGCAGACCATCGTTGCGCGCAACATCGATCCGCTGCAGGCGGCGGTGGTCACCGTCGGGGCCATCCACGCCGGCCAGGCGAACAACGTGATCCCGGCCACCGCGACGCTGGAACTGAGCGTGCGCGCGCTGGACCGTGACGTGCGTGCGACGCTGGAGCGGCGCATCAAGGCGCTGGTGGCGGCGCAGGCAGAGAGTTTCGGGGTTACCGCGCGGGTCGATTGGAAGGCCGGGTATGCCGTGCTGGTCAACAGCGCGGCCGAGACTGCGTTTGCACGCGACGTGGCGGTCGAGCTGGTCGGCGCCGAACACGTCACGCTGCAAGGCCCGCCGCTCACCGGCAGCGAGGACTTCGCCTTCATGCTGGAACAGGTGCCCGGCAGCTACCTGCTGATCGGCAATGGCACGGGCGCAGGCGCTGGCGAAGGCGGCTGCATGGTGCACAACCCGGGCTACGACTTCAACGATCACAACATCGGTGTCGGCAGCGCGTATTGGGTGCTGCTGGCCGAACGTTTTCTCGCTGCGAAGGGCCCCGCGACGCCCGCCTAGAATTCCGACCACCGCAGGAGAGTGCTCCGGCCGCGGCCGGGGCCACCGAAGGCGCAAACTCCCATGAACGCTCAGGTCCCGTACTGCACACCACCATCGCCGTCTGGAGAGCCTTCACCACCGTGAAGCGCCGAAGGAGCAAGGCCAGGCCCGCAAGGCCCGGCTGAATCTCTCAGGTACCAAGGACAGGGGGAGCGGCCCGCACACATCGACATCGGTCGGCGTGTGGTCTTTGGAGCCTCTCCCATGAAAGTCATCGTGCTCGGCGCCGGCCTGCTCGGCGTCACCTCGGCCTACTTCCTGCGCCAGCAGGGCC
>JADMJD010000161.1 GCA_018780805.1 Rubrivivax sp.
CCGCTGACCTCTTGCATGCCATGCAAGCGCTCTCCCAGCTGAGCTATACCCCCGGTTCATGTGCTGCCACAATCTGCCGACTTGGTACCGCGTTGGCGCCGTTCAAGCGAGTCCATGACTATATCAGATGATTGAAAGATGTTGCAAGCGGCTGAGCACCAGCTCACGCGGAAACAGCGCCAGCACCGCATCGATGGAGGGGGTCTGCGCACGACCGCACACCAGCACCCGCACGGCGGGTGCGAGTTGCGGCATCTTCAGGCCGAACTCCGTGAGCACGGCCTTCATGGCCGCGGCGATGCTGGGCTTGTCCCAATCGATCTGCGTGAAACGCTCGCGCAGCGCCGCAAGCGCAGGGCGCACGGCATCGGTGACGTGGGTGGCGAGGTCGGCGTCGCTCGGCACCACGTCGGCAAAGTGAATGCCCAGCCAGTCGGCCAGCTCCACCAGCGTGCTGCAGCGGTCCTTGTAGAGGCCGCACAGCGCCTGCAGGCGATCAACGTCGGCCTGCTGGCCACGCGCCGCCACGAAGGGCGACACCAGCGCGGCCAGGCGTCCATCGTCGGCGTGTTTGATGTAGTGCGCATTCACCCAGGCCAGCTTCGCCGGGTCCCATTGCGCGGGGCTGCGGTTCAGGTGGCTGCCGTCGAACCACTGCACCATCTGCTCGCGTGAGAACAGTTCGTCGTCGCCATGGCTCCAGCCCAGCCGGGCCAGGTAGTTCAGCATGGCCTCGGGCAGGTAACCGGCCTCCTGGTAGGCCGTGACGCTGACCGCGCCCCGCCGCTTGGAGAGCTTCTGCCCATCGTCGCCCAGGATCACCGGGCAATGGCCGAACAGCGGCAGCGGCGCGCCCAGCGCGCGGAAGATGTTGATCTGCCAGGGCGTGTTGTTGATGTGCTCGTCGCCGCGGAAGACATGGGTGATGGCCATGTCCCAGTCGTCGACCACGACCGCGAAGTTGTACGTGGGCACGCCGTCTGGCCGCAGGATGATCAGGTCGTCGATCTCGCGGTTGGCGATCGTGATCGGGCCCTTCACCAGGTCGTCCCAGGTCACTTCACCGTCGGGCGGATTCGCAAAGCGCACGACGGGTTTCACGTTCTCAGGCACCGGCGGCAGCGTCTTGCCCGGGGCCGGGCGCCAGCGGCCGTCGTACAGCGTCTTTTCGCCACGCGCACGCTGGGCCTCGCGCATCGCGTCCAGCTCTTCTGGCGAGCAGTAACAGCGGTAGGCGCGGCCGGCGGCGATGAGCTGCTCCACCACCGCGTGGTAACGGGCCAGGCGCTGCATCTGGTAGATGGGGCCTTCGTCGTAGTCCAGGCCCAGCCAGGCCATGGATGCGAGGATCTGGTCCACCGAATCCTGCGTGGAACGTGCGACGTCGGTGTCTTCGATGCGCAGCACAAAGGCGCCGCCGTGGTGGCGTGCATAGGCCCAGGAATACAGCGCGGTGCGCGCCGTGCCCAGGTGCAGGAAACCCGTGGGGGACGGCGCAATGCGGGTTCGGATCTTCTGTGTCATGGGGTCAGGCGAGTAGCGCATCCAGGCCACGCGCGAGGTCGGCCTTCAAGTCGTCCAGGTGTTCAAGGCCTACACCCAGGCGGATCATGCCCTGGCCGATGCCTGCCGCCTGGCGCTGGGCCTCGCTGAGCCGGCCATGCGTGGTGCTGGCGGGGTGGGTGATGATGCTGCGCACATCGCCAAAGTTGGCGGCGATGCTGCACACACGTGTGGCGTCGATGACGGCAAAGGCCGCCTCGCGGCCGCCCTTCACGTCGAAGGACAGCACCGCGCCGCCGATACCGTTCTGCTGGTGCATTGCCAGTTCATGTTGCGGGTGCGACAACAGGCCGGGGTACCAGACACGGGCCACGGCCGGGTGTGATTCGAGCCACTGCGCCAGCGCCAGCGTGCTGGCACTCTGGGCCAGCACGCGGATCGACAAGGTCTCCAGGCCCTTGGCCACGACCCAGGCGTTGAAGGGCGACAGGCTCATGCCGGCGCTGCGCATCACGGGCACGAACTTGGCCTCGACCATCTCCAGCGGCGCACACAGCGCACCGGCGTTCACGCGGCCCTGGCCGTCGAGGAACTTGGTGCCGGAGTGCATCACGATGTCGGCGCCAAACTTCACCGGCTGCTGCAGCGCCGGTGAACACATGCAGTTGTCCACGGCCAGCAACGCACCTGCGTTGTGCGCGATGTCGGCCAGGGCCTGGATGTCGCAGACCTCGGTCAGCGGGTTGGTCGGTGTTTCGGCGAACAGCAGTTTGGTGTTGGGTCGCATGGCGGCCTGCCACTCGGCCACGTCGGTCTGGCTGACGAAGCTGGACTCGACACCAAATTTGCCGAACTCGCCCTGCAGCAGCTTGATCGTCGAGCCGAACACACTCTGCGAGCAGACCACGTGGTCGCCGGCCTTCAGCAGGCCCATGATCATCAGCAGGATGGCCCCCATGCCGCTGCTGGTGCCGATGCAGCCGGTGGTGCCCTCCAGCGCCGCCAGGCGGCGCTCCATGATGGTGACGTTGGGGTTGGAGAAGCGGCTGTAGACAAAGGCGTCTTCTTCGTTCGCAAAGCGCCGTGCCGCGGTGGCGGCATCGGGGTGCACGAAGCAACTGGTCAGGAACAGCGCCTCGGAGTTTTCGCCCCAGGCCGAAGGCGGCAGGCCTTCGCGCACCGCCAGCGTGTCCAGCCGGGCATCCGCCGGCAGATCGACGCGCGGGATGCTCATGAACGCTCCTCCGCCCCCTGCAGCGCCAGGCGCGAGCGGCCCGGGCCGTCTTCGTCTTCCTTGGGCTGGCTGCGACGCTGTGTTTCCAGCGCGGTGAAATCGGCCGCACTGATGTCGCCGGTGATGTACTCACCATCAAAACACGAGGCCTCGAAACCTTCGATCTTCGGGTTCAGCGCCCGCACGACGCGTTTCATCGCGTCCACGTCCTGGTAGATCAGCGCATCGGCACCGATGTACTGGCGCACCTCTTCGATGGTGCGGCCGTGCGCGATCAGCTCTTCTCGCGTGGGCATGTCGATGCCATACACGTTCGGGAAACGCACCGGCGGCGCGGCCGAGGCCAGGTAGACCTTCTTCGCACCGGCTTCGCGCGCCATCTGCACGATCTCGCGGCTGGTGTTGCCCCGCACGATGGAATCGTCCACCAGCAGCACGTTGCGGTCCTTGAACTCCAGCTCGATGGCGTTGAGTTTCTGGCGCACGCTCTTCTGGCGCGCCGCCTGCCCCGGCATGATGAAGGTGCGGCCCACGTAGCGGTTCTTGACGAAGCCCTCGCGGTAGGGTTTGCCGATCTTCTGCGCCAGCTGCATCGCACTCGGCCTGCTGGACTCGGGGATCGGGATCACGACGTCGATCTCTGACGGCGGCATGGTCGAGATCAGCCGCTGCGCCAGCGTTTCGCCCATGTTCAGCCGGGCCTGGTAGACCGAGATGCCGTCCATCACCGAATCGGGCCGCGCCAGGTAGACAAACTCGAACATGCAGGGGTAGTGGCGCGCGTTCGCGGCACATTGCTGGGCGTGCAGTTCACCATCGAGCGTGATGAACACGGCCTCGCCCGGCGCCACGTCACGCGCCACGCGGTGGCCCGTGCCTTCCAGCGCCACGGATTCGCTGGCCACCATCACTTCGCGTGCGCCCCCTTCGCCCTGCACCTCGCTCAGGCTCAGCGGGCGGATGCCATAGGGGGCGCGGAAGGCCAGCAGGCCATGGCCCGCTATCAGCGCGATCACCGCATAGGAGCCCCGCACGCGGCGGTGCACACCGGCCACGGCCTGGAACACGGCCTGGGGCGTCAGCGGCAGGTTGCGCGCGGCCAGTTCCAGTTCGTGCGCCAGCACGTTGATCAGCACCTCGGTGTCGCTTTCGGTGTTAATGTGGCGGCGGTCGATGTCGAACAGTTCCTGCTTCAGTGCCTGCGCGTTGGTCAGGTTGCCGTTGTGCACCAGCACGATGCCGTAGGGCGCGTTGACATAGAAGGGCTGGGC
>JADMJD010000082.1 GCA_018780805.1 Rubrivivax sp.
CGGTGGCCAAGGCCGGCAAGATCAACGTCTTCAGCGGCCGCATCCTGGAGATCGAAGGCCTGCCCGACCTGAAGGTGGAACAGGCCTTCGAGCTGAGCGACGCGAGTGCCGAACGCAGCGCCGCCGGCTGCACCATCAAGCTGAACCAGGCGCCGATCATCGAGTACCTGACCAGCAACGTGGTGCTGATGAAGAACATGATCGCCGACGGATACGCCGACGCGAAGACCCTGCAGCGCCGCATCGAAAAGGTGGAAGCCTGGCTGGCGAACCCCACGCTGCTGGAGGCCGATGCCGACGCCGAATACGCGGCCGTGATCGAGATCGACCTCAACGAGCTGAAGGAGCCGGTGCTCTGCTGCCCGAACGACCCCGACGACGCCAAGCTGCTGAGCGCGGTGGCCGGCACCAAGATCGACGAGGCCTTCATCGGCAGCTGCATGACCAACATCGGCCACTTCCGCGCCGCGGCCAAGCTGCTGGGTGGCCAGCGTGACATCCCGGTCAAGCTGTGGGTGGCCCCGCCGACCAAGATGGACGAGAGCGAGCTGATCAAGGAAGGCCACTACGCCGCCTTCGGCACCGCCGGTGCCCGCACCGAGATGCCAGGCTGCAGCCTGTGCATGGGCAACCAGGCCCAGGTGCGTGAAGGTGCCACGGTGGTCAGCACCAGCACGCGCAACTTCCCGAACCGGCTGGGCAAGAACACGCAGGTCTTTTTGGCCTCGGCCGAGCTGGCCGCCATCGCCAGCAAGCTGGGCCACCTGCCCAGCGTGGCCGAGTACCAGGCCGCGATGGGCATCATCAACGCCGATTCGGCCAGCGTCTACAAGTACCTGAACTTCGACCAGATCGAGGAGTACGTGGAAGCTGCGAAGGGGACGGCGGCGGCCTGCTGACCCCCCGGCCCGCGTTGAATCAAAAACGGCCCGCTTCGGCGGGCCGTTGTCATGTCGACTGCAATGCGCTCAGCGCTGCAGCCCCTGCTGGATCCGCACGCGCCACACCAGGAAGGTCGTCGGGTTGTCCCAGCCGGCGTTGTAGGCCGCACCGGCCTGGAAGCCGTCGGTGGTGGCAAAGTCGTTGTCGTTGGCCACGAACAGGAAGTAGTCGTCCGGGTTGGCGCGGTCCAGCGCCGGCAGCAGGACCAGGCCCTCCCACTTCTCCGACAGGTTGTCGAAGCCGTCCACCACGCCGTTCACCAGGCCAAATCGCTGCAGCTGCGCGTTGTCGTTGATGTCCAGCCAGGGGGCATACAGCGCAGGTGTGATGCCGGGGTTGAGCACACCACCCGGGGCCACCACGTCTTCCCCGGGCAGGCCCAGGATGTTGGTGGCATCGCGGACGTCAACCAGGTCCACACGGCGCAGCAGCGACAGCTGGGTGCCCACGTTCAGGCCGTTGCTGTCGCGCGGCAGGATCAGCAGCTGCGTGTTGTTCAGCGCCAGGATCTCGCTCTGCGCCGCCACCAGCGTGGACGTGCCCTGCACGAACTTGGGCAGGCGCACCACGTATTCGCCGCTCAGCACGATGTTGTCCAGGTCGGCCAGGCTGTAGGTGAAGAGCCGGGTGTGGTCACGGAAGGCAGCCCCCGTGGCGGCACCGTCCTGGCGCGTCGCGCTCTGCAGCGCAACGAACAGCGTCTGGCCATCGGGCGACAGGCTCATGCCCTCAAAACCCTGGTTGTTGCTGCGGCCGAACGTGGGGTTGGTCGGCGCCGGCGCCGGCTGGCCGGCGGCGGGGTTGTTGGAGCTGTAGTCGGTGACGTTGTTGCGGATGGGCCGCACCGACGCGGCCACCGGCAGCGCGCCGATCAGCCGGCCGCTGCGCGCAAAGCGGTAGATCGACGGGCCGTATTCGTCGCTCACCAGGCGCGAGCCGTCGCGCAGGATCACGATGCCCTCGGCGTCCAGCGAGAGCTTGCCGTTGTAGGCCTGCGGCAGTTCGGGCCAGCCATCCACCACGCGGGCACCGCCACTGGCCACGCCGCCGGGCACCGGGTCCAGCCCGCTCAACGGGCGGCGCTCACCGCCCAGGGTTTCGAACAGTTGGGTGGTGTTGCGCAGCGTCAGCGTCACCTGGTCCTGCGGCAGGCCGCTGGCGCCGCTGGGCGCGGGCTTGAAGCGGATGTCCAGCCGGTTCAGGCGCGCCGTGTAGTCGATGGTGCCGGCCACGTTGTAGCCCCGGTCCGGCGCGGCGTAGAAGCTGCCGGTGTAGCTGCCGTCAACGCGGCGCTTCCAGCTGGCCGGATCGGCCACCAGGCCGGAGATGGAGCCGAAGGTCTCGCCAAACTTGTCGCGCTGGTTGGCGGGCAAGCGGCCCACGCCCACGAGTTCCTGCACGGTGAGCGTGCTGCCGTTGACGTTGATGGTCTGGGCCTGGGCCGGTGCCTGCTGCAGCAGCAGCAAAACGCTGCCGGCCAGCAGCGCCAGCCGGTGAGCGGTGGCCACTGGGAAAGCGTGGGACATGGGTTCTCCTTGTTGGGGCGGCGCGGAGCGCCTGGTGAGTGCGCAATCCACGACGCTAGCGTGGCGCGGTGACACGACCGTGAATCGGCCGGGCCTGTGTTCGTCCACTGGCGGAGCGATGCTCCAAGCGGCGGCCAGGCCTACAACCACGCCAAGCCAATCTTGGCTCCACCATCGTCAGGAGACGAGTCATGAGCTTCCCCACACCCAACGCCGACGAAGGTCTCGTCACCGACGGCGCGCCCTTCATCGGCAACTTCCACAAGACCTTGCAGCACAACGAGTTCGGCGAGGTCCTGGCTGCCGACTACCGTGTTTTCGAGCGCACCTGCCTGGCGGTCGAAGCAGGTGCGCCGATCAACTTCGAACAAGTGCCTGCCGGCGGGGCGCCAACGCCAGGCCAAACCCCGTTCACCGCCAGAGCGAAGGCCCTGGGCCTGGACCAGGCGGCCAAGTTCACCAGCCCGCTGGCGGGCGCCGCCACCGAGGTCCATGGCCCGGACCCGAAAGCCATGGAGATGCCGGCTGCGCCCGGATGCCAGTCCATTTCCGCCATGGCCGAAATGGCCGAGCTGTACTGGATGGCCTTGCTTCGCGACGCCCCCTTGCTGGCCTTTCAGCAGCAGACGGGCCCGGCGACCGCCGGCAACGCCCTCTTGTCCGAGCACGACGCCGCACTCGGCTACAACCTGGCCGCCCGGGTGGGCGCTGCACGCAAGGCGGTGAACCTGCTGTTCGATTGCGCCGTGACACGAGACACCGACGCCGGCAAGCTGCGCGCCCCGCTTGATCTGGAAGCCGGCCCGGGTGGGGCCAATGTCGGCTTGCAGCACCTTTTCCGCAGCGGCTTGCACGATGAAGAACACGGGCCGCTGATCAGCCAGTTCTTCATCCGTCCGGTGGGCTACGGTGTGCAAACCATTGACCAGAAGCAGGTGCCCTACATCGCCCGGCGCGACTTCCTCACCAACCATGGCGACTGGCTGCTGGCGCAGAACACAGGCAAGGACAAACACGGCCGCGACTACCCCAACTGCAACCACTATGCCGACCAGCTGAGCGACCCCACCGCCAGCTACTACCCCATGGTGGCCGGGGCGCCGGTCAAGCGCTACATCGCCACCATGCGCGATCTGGCCCGCTTCGTGAACCGAGACGCTCTGCACCAGGCCTACTTCAACGCAGCACTGTTTCTGGACGGTGCAGGCGCCCGGCTTGACGCAGGCAACCCCTACCGCGGCCGGCGCTTCACGCGCGAAGGTGCGTTTGCCTCGCTCGGCGGGCCCGACCTGCTGACACTGGTGTCCGAGGTGGCGAGCCGCGCGCTCAAGGTGGTGTGGCGGCAGAAGTGGCTGGTGCACCGCCGCTGCCGCCCCGAGGTGTTCGGGGGGCTGCTGCAGATGCAGGTCAACGGCTACAACGGCACCCTGCGCGACTATGGTCTGCCGATGGACATGCTGGGCAGCGCCGCTTGCAAGCAGGCGCTGGCGGACACGCTGGACGCCGTGACCGCACACAACCGGGCACTCAACGGCGGTGGGGCCAACGATGGCACGCTCTTTCTGCCGATGGCCTTTTCGGCCGGGTCACCCAGCCATCCCGCGTATGGCGCGGGCCATGCCACCGTGGCTGGGGCCTGTGTTGCCGTGCTGAAAGCCTGGTTCGACGAAGACCAGACCCTGGCCGAGCTGTTCAAGACCAACAACGACGCCGCAGCGGCAGGCAAGGCGCCGAAGGAACCCACGGCAGGGGCGCTGCAGATCCTGCAGCCGGGCCACCGGGTCGCGGGCGGGGGGCTGGACGATTTCCATGACCCGGCACCGTACACGGGCGCTGACGCGCAGCGCATGACCGTGGGCGGCGAACTCAACAAGATCGCCAGCAACGTGGCCATGGGCCGGTCCATGGGCGGTGTTCACTGGCGCAGCGACAACACACGCAGCCTGCGCCTGGGCGAACAGATTGCCATCGAGATCCTGCGCAAACGCACAGCGGAGTACGCAGAAAGACCGGTGTCGTTTTCGTTCCGGTCGTTCGACCGGCAGCCGGTGCACATCACGCAAGGGCAGGTGCGCCTGGGTTGATCGGTGCCGGGCCATCCGGGCCCGGCGTTCGGTCGCGTGGGGCGGGATTGCGGCAGGTTCGCGACAGGCCTGGCGCAGGTCTGACCTCTGGCGGGTGTGCGGTTGCGATGGGTTAACCATGCGTTTGGCACGCGTTTGGAATACGCTTGCCCTGAGCCACCAGGATCAGCCATGCCCCACCCATTCGCCCCCACGTTGCAAACCTTCAGCACCGCCTCCGGCAAGACCGGCCAGTTCTGGTCCCTGCCCGCGCTGGCGCAGACCTTCCCGAACGTGCGTCGGCTGCCGCACAGCCTGCGCATCGTGCTGGAAAGTGTGCTGCGCAACTGCGACGGCCAGAAGGTCACCGAAGCCCATGTGCGCCAGCTGGCGAACTGGGGCGCCACGGCGGAACGCACGGACGAGATCCCGTTTGTCGTCGCCCGCGTGGTGCTGCAGGATTTCACCGGCGTGCCGTTGCTGGCCGACCTGGCCGCGATGCGCAACGTGGCCGCGCGTCTGGGCAAGAACCCGGAGGCCATCGAACCGCTGGTGCCGGTGGACCTGGTGGTCGACCACTCGGTGATGATCGACCACTTCGGCAGCAAGAAGTCGCTGGACCTGAACATGAAACTGGAGTTCCAGCGCAACCGCGAGCGCTACCAGTTCATGAAGTGGGGCATGGACGCGTTCAGCACCTTTGGCGTGGTGCCACCGGGTTTTGGCATCGTGCACCAGGTGAACCTGGAGTACCTGGCGCGTGGGGTGCACAAGAGCAAACACAAGGTCCACTACCCCGACAGCCTGGTCGGCACCGACAGCCACACGACGATGATCAACGGCATCGGCGTCGTGGGCTGGGGCGTGGGGGGCATCGAGGCCGAAGCCGGCATGCTGGGCCAGCCGGTGTACTTTTTGACACCCGACGTGGTGGGCTTCGAGCTCACCGGCCAGCTGCGCGAAGGTGTGACCGCCACCGACCTGGTGCTCACCGTCACGCAGAGGCTGCGCGCCGCCGGCGTGGTGGGCAAGTTCGTCGAGTTCTGCGGCGAAGGCACCCGCACGCTGGCCGTACCCGACCGGGCGACCATCGCCAACATGGCGCCGGAATACGGTGCCACGATGGGCTTCTTCCCGGTGGACGACAAGACGCTGGACTACTTCCGCGGCACCGGCCGCAGCAAGGCCGAGATCGAGGCCTTCGAGGCCTATTTCCGCGCGCAGCAGATGTTCGGTGTGCCACGGGCCGCCGACATTGATTTCACGCAGTTGATCAGCCTGGACCTGGGCAGCGTGGCACCCAGCCTGGCCGGCCCCAAGCGCCCACAGGACCGCATTCAGATCGGCGATGTGAAAACCGCGTTCGCCCGCGAGTTCCCCTCCAAGCCGGTCCTCGCCGACGCCCCGGTGCAGCAGGGCGATGTGTTGATCGCCGCCATCACCAGCTGCACCAACACCAGCAACCCGGGGGTGATGATCGCCGCCGGCCTGCTGGCCAAGAAGGCGGTCGAGGCCGGGCTGAAGGTGGGGCCGAAGGTGAAAACCTCGCTCGCGCCCGGCTCGCGCATCGTCACCGAGTACCTGGCAGCGGCCGGCCTGCTGCCTTACCTGGAGAAGCTGGGGTTTGCGGTCGCGGCCTACGGTTGCACCAGCTGCATCGGCAACGCAGGCGACATCGACCCCACGTTCAACGAAGCCATCACCACGCAGGGCCTGACCTGCGCCGCGGTGCTGTCGGGCAACCGCAACTTCGAGGCCCGCATCCACCCCAACCTGCGCGCCAACTTCCTGGCCAGCCCGCCGCTGGTGGTGGCCTACGCCATCGCCGGCAACATGGACGTGGACCTGATGACGCAGCCGCTGGGCCGTGGCAAGGGCGGGCGCGCCGTGTTCCTGGGCGATGTCTGGCCCAGCAGCGACGAGGTGCACGCGCTGATGAAACACGCGATGAACCCGAAAGCCTTCCGCCGCAACTACGCGCAGGTGGCCAGCGAGCCGGGCAAGCTGTGGCAGAAGATAGAAGGCGTGACAGGCGCGGTCTACACCTGGCCGGCCAGCACCTACATCGCCGAGCCGCCCTTCTTCCGCGACTTCACGATGGCGCCGCCGCCGCTGAAGCCGGGGGTGACCGGCGCGCGCATCATGGCGCTGTTCGGCGACAGCATCACCACCGACCACATCAGCCCGGCGGGCAGCTTCAAGGCCGGCACGCCCGCGGGCCAGTACCTGCAGGCCCAAGGTGTGGCGCCGCTGGACTTCAACAGCTACGGTGCACGCCGCGGCCACCACGAGGTGATGATGCGCGGCACCTTCGCCAACGTGCGCATCAAGAACCAGATGCTGCCGCCCGCGGCCGACGGTTCGCCGGTGGAAGGCGGCTACACGCTGTTCCAGCCGGGCGGCGAGCAAATGGCCATCTACGACGCGGCGATGCGCTACCAGGCCGCGGGTGTGCCCACAGTCATCTTCGCCGGCAGCGAATACGGCACCGGCTCCAGCCGCGACTGGGCGGCCAAGGGCACGATGCTGCTGGGCATCCGCGCGGTGGTGGCCACCAGCTTCGAGCGCATCCACCGCAGCAACCTGATCGGCATGGGCGTGCTGCCGCTGCAGTTCAAGGCCGGGGACTCTTGGTCGTCACTGGGTCTGAACGGCAGCGAAACCGTGGACGTGCGGCTGGCCGACAACATCCGGCCACTGTCCGATGCGACGCTGGTCATCACGGCCAGCGACGGCACGCGGCGCGCGCTGACGGTCACGCTGCGCATCGACACCGCGATCGAGGTCGACTACTACCGCCATGGCGGCATCCTGCCGTTTGTGCTGCGGCAGCTGCTGGCGGATTGAGCTTGGTGGGCCCTGTCGATCTGGCGGGCCGTCGTTCGTCGATGGTGACGGGGCGCCCTCGGGCCGGCGCGCCGCCCCATCCACCCCACAGGAGAGAAGACATGTCCTACATCGATGGTTTTGTGATCGCGGTGCCCACCGCCAACAAGCAGCAGTTCATCGACCACGCGCGCCATTTCGACACGATGTTCATCGAGCTGGGCGCGACCCGTGTGATCGAGGGCTGGGGCGACGACGTGCCCGACGGCAAGGTCACCGATTTCCGCCGCGCCGTGCAGGCCACGGCCGACGAGACGGTGGCCTTTTCGTGGGTGGAATGGCCGGACAAGGCCACACGCGACGCCGGCATGAAAAAGATGATGGAAGACCCGCGCATGGACCCGGCCACCCCCGGCAACCCGCCCATGCCCTTCGACGGCAAACGCATGATCTTCGGCGGCTTCGAGGCGGTGGTTGAAGTGAAGGCCTGAGCGGCCGCCATGCTCGATACCCCACAGATGCCGGTGCCCGTGCCCGGGCCCGTCCCGCACAACGAGTGGCCCAGCCTCGGGGCATTCATCTTCCGGCACAACCGGGCCGCGGACGGCCGCGTGCGCTGTCTGCACGGCGAACAAGGCGACGACGAGCCCAGCCACGTGACGGAGCTGGCCGGCTTGCCGGCCGACGAGGCGGCCTTCTGGCGCGCCGCTGGCTCGCAGGGAGAAGCGCTCGGCGTCATCGGGTGCGAGATCGACAAGCTCCTGCGGCGGGCCTGGATTCGTGGGCCCTGGGTGGCCCCGGGCCCGTCGTCGGTGGCGCTGGAAGCCGCGCTGCTGGACAGCTTGGAACGCGCGTTGCCCGACATCGACCGCTTCGATGCGTTCCCGAGCGAAGACGACGACACGCTGGCCGCGCTGTACCGCGGCGCCGGCTACCGCCGGATGGCCGTGCACCGTGTGATGCAGGCGGCGCTGGGCGATGCCGGGGCCGCCACCGCGACAGCCACGGCCACCGCTGTCGATTCACGCATCACACTGGCGCGACCGGACGATCTGCGGCAGTGGCTGCCGCTGCACCACGGCTTGTTCCCCGGCTCCTACCTCTCGGACGACGAGATCGCCGCCGCCGTCGGCACTGCCATTGACGGCGGCCCGCGCCTGGTGCTGACGGCCTGGCTCGACGATCGGCCGGCGGGCTACCTCGTCGCGATGGACGAAACAACGGCACACGAGCTGTACGTGGACTACCTGGGCGTAGCCCCGGCCGCCCGCGGCCGCGGGCTGGGCCGCGCCCTGCTGTGCCACGCGATGCGCTGGGCCGAGGCCCGAGGACGCCGGCGCGCCGCGCTCACGGTGCGGCAGGACCGCGCCGAGGCGCTGTCGCTGTACCTGCAATGCGGTTTTCAGCAGACACGCGCGGGCGTGCATTGGTGCAAGGACCGGATGGCAGGTGCGCCCCCAAGCTGATGGCCCAAGGCGCGGCTCCGCATGCAACTGCCGATTCACCATGAGCACCGGCAGACGGTCACGTCATGGACATCGGCGCAGGGCCTTGTCATTGTTTGTCGTGTGATGCATTGATAAAGTCATTTCTGAGAACAATTTTTCCATGGGGAGAAAAGCGATGAACTTGGTTGTGGCACTGAGTCTCGCATTGCTGTGCTTCTTTGCCACAGGCAGCGCTGCGCAGAGCCCCGTGGCTTCATCGAGTCTCAGGGGTCTTGCTCCGGGCTCGCTGGTCTTGCTGCTTCCCTCCGAAGCACCAGCAGACTACAAGGCTCACCTGCCCCTGCTGGACAAGCAGTTCAGCACGCAGCTCGGTCAGGCGGGCTTCAAGGTGGGTCGCTTGAGTCCCGAACAGTTTTCTGAGCTGATGGCCTTGAGTTTGAGTGCCGTGGGTGTTGAAGCTGGGGCCGCCCATTCGGCGGTGCACCCCAGCGTGAAGATGCGTGCCCTGGCGACAATGGTGAAGGGCATTTGTGAAGAAGTCGGCTGCAAATTGGTGGTGCAAGCCCGACTGGTCAATCGCCGTGCCGATCTGTGGCGCGGCTATGCTGCATGGGATGGCGTGGAGCGCCGGCAGTCGGACATGCTCGATTCTGTCGGGCCGATCAGCATGGAAGGAGAAGCGAACGCTCTGTCCATCGAGTTGAGTGCTTTGACACAGGAAGGATCACCCTCGTTTCTGACCTACGGCGGTGTCACTGTCATTTTTGAAGCCTTCAACTTTGCACACAAAGCGACGCAATTCCGCACGGACTGGAGTGCCGAGGCCATTGGCGCCGGCATGGTCATTGGCATGAAGGCTGCGCTGAGTCCTTTGGTGCCGGTCACCCTTCCGGTTCGTTGACTGCGTCAACTGCAGACCGGAGGCGCAGCGAAGACGCGCCGACAAGCTGCCACGGGGGGCGTAGGTGCGGTGAACCAGCACGGGCCACCGGCACAGCGGCCACGGCCCCAGCAGGCCGGCGGACGGCCAGGACGCACCCCTCAGCGCAGCCCGTCCAGCTTCTCGCACAACTCACGCGCACCGTCGGCCATGCGGTCGGTGGCGCGGTGCAGCAGGTCGGGGTTGACGCTGATCAGCGCGACGGTTTTCATGCTCGGCAGCCGCCGCCAGCCGTCCAGGCCGTCGTCAGGCGCCCCAGCAGCCCGCCCGGTGACGATGGCGTCGGGCCGCGCCGCGACCACCGATTCGGCGCTCACCTGCGGCACCAGCTGCGGTTGGCCGGCGAACACGTTGACGGCACCGCACAGCGCCAGCGCTTCGCTCACCGGGTGCTGGCCGTTCACCGTCATCAGCGGTGCGTGCCAGATCTGGTGAAACACCCGCAGCGGCTTGCGGCCTGCATAGCGGCTGCGCAGATCGGCCAGCGTGGCCTCGAAGGCCTGGGCGCGCGCCTCGGCCACCGCCTCGGTGCCGGCCAGCCGACCCAGCGTGCGCAGCGTGGCCGCGATGTGCGGCAGGCCGCGCGCCGCGCTGCTGAACACCGGCAGGCCGGCGGCACGCAGGCGCTGCAACTGCTGCGGTGAGCTGCCGTTGGCCCAGACCAGCACCAGATCGGGTTTGAGCGCGACGATGCGTTCCAGGTCCAGCAGCACGGCGTCGCCCACCTGCGGCAGACGGCGTGCGGCATCCGGGTAGTCGCTGTAGGCCGACACCGCCACCACCCGCGGCCCGGCACCGGCGGCAAACAGCAGCTCGGTCAGGTGCGGGGCGATGCTGACGATGCGCTGGGCCGGCGCGCGCAGCACCAGCGTGGCACCTTCGTCGTCCACGGCACGGATCTCGGCACGGATCTCCGCACGGGCGGCCACCGCCAGGCCGCACAGCAGCAGAACGATCCCGCACAGCCTCCAGCGCAATGCGGTCATCGATTCACTCCGGCACAAACAGCCAATGTTCCCCCACCCGCACACGCCGCAGCGCGTGGCCAAAGGCCACACTCAGCGTGGCCTCGTCCAGCACCGCGGCCACCGGGCCGGCGCGGTGGCCGTGCGGGCCCAGCACCAGCGCGTGCGTGGCAAAACGCGCGGCCAGGTTCAGGTCATGCACCGACAGCAGCACGGCCTTGCCGGCTGTCCGTGCCAGGCGCTGCAGGTGCTGCAGCAGCTGCAGCTGGTGGTGCAGGTCCAGGTGGGCCAGCGGTTCGTCCAGCAGCAGCAGCAGCGGGTCCTGCGCCAGCAGCGCGGCCAGCGCGACACGCTGGCGTTCGCCGCCGGAGAGGGTGAGCACGTCGCGTGTTTCGAAGCCGGCCAGGTCCACCGCGGCCAGTGCGGCGCGGGCCACGGCGGTGTCGGTATTGTCCTCCCAGGCCCAGCGTGACAGGTGCGGGTGGCGGCCGATCAACACCAGCTCCAGCACCGTGGCGCTGAAGCTGTCCACCATCGCCTGCGGCAGCAGGCCGCGCAGGCAGGCGGCTTGGCCGGGCGGCCAATCGGCCAGTGGCTGGCCGACCAGCTCCAGCGTGCCGCGGGCGGGTGGCCGCAGCCCGGCCAGCGTGTGCAGCAGCGTGGTCTTGCCACTGCCGTTGGGGCCGATCAAGGCCCAGACCTCACCCGGGCGCAGCGCCAGGTGCAGCTCGTCCAGCAGCGTGCGCGGGCCGATCTGCAGGGTGAGGCCGGTGGCACGCAGCAGCGGGTTCAACGCGCCCCCTTGCGCAGCAGCAGCACCAGGAAACTGGGCACGCCGACCAAGGCCGTGATCACGCCCACCGGCAGCTGCATCGGCGCCACCACGGTGCGCGCCAGCGTGTCGGCCCCCAGCAGCAAGGCGCCGCCAGCCAGCACACAGGCCGGCAGCAGCACACGCTGGTCGTTGCCCAGCAGCAGGCGCAGCGCGTGCGGCACCACCAGGCCGATGAAACCGATGCTGCCGGCGGTCGTGACGGCCACCGCCGCCGCGGCCGACGCCAGGCCGTACAGCATCCAGCGCAAGCGCCCCACACGCACGCCCAGCGCGGCGGCGGCCAGCGGGCCGCGCAGCAGCACGTTCAGGTCACGCGCGAGTGGCCAGGCCAAGGCCAACACCACCACCAGCGCGGCCAACGGCCAGCCGGGTGCGTCGGCCCCGGACAGATCACCCGCCAGCCAGAACAACATGCCACGCAGCCGCGCCTCGGGCGCCAGCGACAGCATCAACATGATCAGCGCGCCCCAGCCCGCGGCCAGCATCACCCCGGTGAGCAGCAAACGCGGCGCGGTGTCCAGCGTGCCGGCCGCGGCCACACGCGACAGGTCGCGGTGTGCGATGGCAAACACCGCCACCGTGGTCAGCAGCGCCCCGGCCAGCGCGCCCAGCTGCACGAACACCGCCGCCAGCCCGACGGCCAGCGCGGCCAGCGCACCCGCGGCAGCGCCGCCGGAAATGCCCAGCACATACGGATCGGCCAGCGGGTTGCGCAGCAGCACCTGCATCAGCGCCCCGGCCAGCGCCAGCAAGCCACCCACCGCCAGTGCGTTCAGCGCGCGCGGCAGGCGCAGGCTGTGCAGCACCTCAGCCGCGGCGCTGCCGTCGGGCCAGAACAGCAGGCGCGGCACGTCCCGCGGGTCGATCAAGGCCGAGCCGCTGGCCAGCGCCACGAGCAGGGCCGCGCCGGCCAGCACGGCCAGCAATGCCCAGACCCGCAGCGCCCTTGCCATGTGCTCAGCCGCCTTCCCAGGCGAGTGACATGAAGAAGCGCCGCCCCGGCGTGTTGTAGCCCCGCACCTGCGTGTAGGCCTTGTCGGCGGCGTTGTCCAGGCGCGCGGCCACGGTCCAGCGCGGTGCCACGGTCCAGGCGGCCGACAGGTTCACCAACGTGTAGCCGCCCAAGCGGGCGGCGTCGCTGTTGGCGCCGTCGTCATAACGCTGGCCCACGGCCACCAGTTCCGTGCCCAGGCGCCAGTCACCCGCCGACCAGTCCAGCCCCGCGCTGCCAAAACGTTCGGCACGCCGCACCAGCTGGGTGCCGGTGTCGGCATTCTTGGGCGATTGCAGCGTGGCCTCGGCGCGTGCGGCCCAGGGGCCGGCCGTCCAGCGCGCCTGCAGCGTCAGGCCGCGGATGCGGGCGCTGGCGATGTTCTCCACCGTGCTGAAGCTGTCGTTGATGACGATCAGGTCGCTGATCCGGTTCTGGAAGGCGATGGCGCTGGCCTGCCACGGCCCAGCCGCGTACCGCAGCCCGGCTTCGATGCTGCGCGCACGTTCGGGTTTCAGGTCGGGGTTGCCGCCGTAGCCAAACTGCAGCGGGTAGTACAGGTCGTTGAAGCTGGGCGCCTTGAAGGCCGTGCCGGCCGCCGCCGTGACACGCCAGCCCGGCGCCACCTGCACGCCGTAGCCGATGTTGCCGGTGCTGCGGCCCCCGAACTGCGAATCGCGGTCGTGGCGCAGCGCCAGCTGCAGCTGCTGGCCCGGGGCGATGGCACCGGTCCAGCCGCCAAAGGCCGAGCTGATGCGGCGCTCGGTGACGGTGAAGGCGGTGTCGCTGTCGACCGCCTCGCGCCGCCATTCCAGGCCGGCCGCCACACGGCCGCCGGCCAGCGCGACATCGTTCTGCCAGCTCAGCTGGTCCTGGTCGGTGCGGAAACCACCGGGGTAGGCGCCAACGGTCTCGACGTCGTCCGTGCCGCGCGACAGGCGCAGCGTGCTGCTCCAGCCGGCCTGCAGGCGGTTGCGGCTTTCCAGCGTCAGCGTGCTCAGGCGCTGGCGGTTGAAATCATCGCTGCCCGGGCCGGCGTCAAACGACGTGCGGGCATCGGCCAGCGTGCTGCGCAGCGCCAGCGTGTGGCCGGCGGCCCAGTCGTGTTCCAGCACCGCGGCCAGGCTGGTGTTGCGGTAGGGGTCGCGGTCGGCGTTGTACGAGAACACGTTGTCGGCGTTGGTGGCCGATTCCGGATCGCTCTCGCGCCAGCCCAGCGTCAGCGCGCCGCGTGTGGGGCCGCTGCGGCCACCGATGCTGGCACCGGCGTTGCGCGTGCCACCGCTGCCCAGGCCCACCCGCGCCGACAGCACGTCGTCACGCCGCGTGAACACCTGCACCACCCCGCCAATGGCGTCGGCACCGTACAGGCCGCTGGCCGGGCCGAGCAACAGCTCCACCCGGTCAATCTGGTCCAGCGCCAGGTGCTCAAACGCGTTGGTGCCGCTGGTGGCGGAGTTGACGCGCACACCGTCGATCAGCAACACCACGTGGCTGGTGTTGCTGCCGCGCAGGAACAGCCCGCTGATCTGGCCCGGCCCGCCGGTGGCGGTGACTTCCACACCGGCCAGCCGTTGCAACAGCTCGATCAGGCTGCTGACACCGGCCCGTTCGATCTGCGTGCGGTCCACGACGCGGATGTCCAGCGGTGAATCGGCCACCGGCTGCGCCAGGCGCGCGCCGGTGACGACGATGGTGGCAGGCGTCACGACAGACGCCACGGCCGTGGTTTGCGCCCAGGCAGGCACGAGGAACAGGCAGCCACACGCGGTGGCCACCCCGGTACGAAGGATGGTTTTCAAAGAGGACTCCAGCCGCCAGCGTCCCCGCAGGCGGTGTGTTGCACCAGCCCCTGGCATTTGCACGCCGGGGGCCACGTACTCCGAGGCCGGTATCCGGGCTCGCAGGCCGTCAAGGTGCTGACACCTCTTCGAGGACCACCGCCTTCCCAGGGACCCGACGGTCCCCAGTGGCGTGTGTGGTGGTCTTGCGCCTGCTCACCGGTGCGGGGGCAGCGCAGGCCTGGGACCGGTGTGAACCGGTCTGTCACCTGCTTCCCGTTCAACCCTTGGCAAGACATCACCGCGGGCACCTGAAGCGGGCGCATCATAAACGGCATGGACGTGCACACCTTGATCGACGGCGCGGTCTGCGTCATCACCCTTCACCGGCCGGCCCGCCGCAACGCGGTAGACGGCCCCACGGCGCAGGCTCTGCGCCAGGCCTTCGAAGCCTTCGAAGCCGACCCCGCACTGCGCGTGGCCGTGCTCACCGGCGCAGGCGGTCAGTTCTGCGCCGGCGCCGACCTGCAGGCCATGGCCGACCCGGCGCTGCGCAACGTGCTGGACGATCCTGCCGGCCACGGCCCGATGGGGCCCAGCCGCATGGCCTTCAGCAAACCCGTCATCGCCGCCATCGAGGGTTACGCCGTGGCCGGCGGCCTGGAGCTGGCGCTGATGTGCGATCTGCGGGTGGCGGCCCAGAGCGCGGTGTTCGGTGTGTTCTGCCGCCGCTGGGGCGTGCCGCTGATCGACGGTGGCACGGTGCGGTTGCCGCGCATCGTCGGCCAGGCGCGTGCGCTGGACCTCATCCTCACCGGCCGGCCCGTGGCCGCCGATGAAGCGCTGGCGATGGGCCTGGCCAACCGCGTGGTGCCCGATGGGCAGGCGCTCGACGCCGCCCTGGAACTCGCGCAGCAGATCGCCGGCTTTCCGCAGCGCTGCATGAACGCTGACCGCGCGTCGGCACTGGCGCAGTGGGACTGGCCGCTGGACGAGGCGCTGAAGCGCGAAGGTGACGCGGGGCGGGCCGTGGTGTTTGAAGAAGGCCTGGCCGGCGCGGCGCGGTTCAGTGCGGGTGCCGGGCGGCACGGCACGCCCGACGGCACACCGGACACCTGACCCTCCCCTGCCGATCGGACCACACGCCCGGGGCGTGGTCTTCACAGCCGGCTCATGCACACGCTGCACCCTCAGGGCGTTGTCCATTCCCTGAGGAGCACCCATGTCAGACCCGCAATCCGAACTCTCCCGCCGCAGCCTGCTGCTGGCCAGCGGCGCCGCCGTCACCGCGGCTTTCACCGGCCCGGTGGCCGCGATGGCCCAACGTGTTGAACGCAACAGCGCCGCGCTGGCCGGCGGCTGCGTCGCCGCCGATGCCTCCGCCCTGGTGCCCAGCCCCTACGGCCCCACCGCGCCGGTGAAGGACATCACGACCGGCCTGCCGCTGATCGAGCTGCCGGCCGGCTTCACCTACAAAAGCTACGGCTGGCGTGGTGACGTGATGAGCGACGGCCTGCCGACGCCTGCCGCGCACGACGGCATGGGCGTGGTGGTGTCGCGCCGCGTGGGCCGCAGCACCGAAATCATCCTGGTGCGCAACCACGAGCAGAGCACCAGCACCGACCCCAGCCGCATCGTCGGCGCCGGCCGCGACAACGTGGCCCAGTACGACACGGGCACCACCAACGGCAGCTACCAGATCGGCGGCAACACCAACCTGGTGTTCCGTGACGGCAGCTGGGTCGAGAGCTACGCCAGCCTGGGCGGCATCTACCGCCCCTGCGCCGGTGGCGCCAGCAATTGGGGCAGCTGGCTCAGCAATGAAGAGCTGCGCAGCAACAACGTCAGCAACACCGGCAAACGCCACGGCTACATCTTCGAGATCCCGGCCGACACCAGCGAAAACAGCGTCGACACCACGCCCATCACCGACATGGGCCGCATGGCGCACGAAGCCAGCGCGCTGGACACCAGCACCGGCTACTGGTACCTGACGGAAGACCAGGGCAGTGCCAACACGCTGTACCGCTTCCTGCCGAACAACCTGCAGGGCGGCCTGGGCTCGCTGCACGCCGGTGGCCGCATGCAAGGCCTGAAGGTCAGGAACGTCGTCAACGCCGACCTGCGTTTCCCGACCCTGTGCCAGGAGTTCCCCTGCGAGTGGGTGGACATCGCCGACCCGAACCTGGACGGCGCCGCCATCGCCATCCCCGGCGTGGGCAACGCCGTCAGCGCGAGTGGCCCCTACCGCCAGGCCTTCGCCAACGGCGCCGCCATCTTCGGCGCCAACGAGGGCTGTTGGGTCGCCAACGGCGTGGTCTTCTTCACCGACAAGGCCACCGGCACCAGCCCGGTGGCACGTGCCGGCGTGATCTGGGCGCTGGACCTGGGCACGATGACGCTGAAATCCATCTTCGTCAGCCGTGACCGCGTGGTGGGCAACTCGCCCGACAACATCTGCATCAGCCCGCGCGGCGGCCTGCTGTTCAACGAAGACGGCGGTGCCGGCGCACCCAGCAGCGCCGATGCGTCCACGCAATGCCTGAAGGTGCTCAACGCCCAGGGCAATGCCTACACCTTTGCCAAGCACAACTACAACTTCACGCGCGAGCAGTTGGACGCTGCCGGCAAGCCACTGGCCCCGGCCGGCGACGAACGCGACAGCGAATGGGCAGGCTCCGTCTTCAGCCCCGATGGCCGCGTGCTGTTCGTCAACCTCTACACCCCTGGCATCACGCTGGCCATCACCGGCCCGTGGAGCAAGGGCAACCTCTGACCCTCACCAGGACCTGAACATGACCACCACCAAGACCTTGCTGGCGCTGGCAGCCGTTGCCGCCTTCGCCCTGCCCGCCCACGCGGCCCGTTTCATCGGCGCGGCCACCGAGGGCCCGATCGTCGCCGAGGACTACAGCGACGACGCGCTGATCTCCTTCGACCTCGACTTCCTGAGCCAGACCTCGGCCACGCTGAGCTACCGCGTCACCGACGCCGACCTGGGCGGCATGGGCATCACGTTCAACGCCGTGCTGCGCAACCTGGCCGATGTCGGTTTCACCGGCTACAACCTGGTGCTGAACACCGGCAGCTTCGACCCTGTCGGCACCGTCACCCGCCAGTTCGGTGGCGATGCCACCGTCAGCTTCAACGGCGCGATGGCCGCGGTGCGCTTCGACACGCCGGAGTACCTGGACGTCGAGATCGGCGACCCGCTGATGAGCGGCTTCAACCAGGTGGACTGGGCCATCAGCGGCCTGAACGCCGGTGACCGCCTGAGCATCACCGTCTCCGCCGTGCCCGAGCCCGAGACCTACGCGATGATGGTCGCGGGCCTGCTGATGATGGGCTGGATGACGCGCCGCAGCCGCGGCTGATCGGTCCGTTTTTCGGAACTGCGCGCGCCACCGGCGCGCGCAGTGCTTTCAGCGCATTACAGGTTGCCGCGCGCCCAGGGCCCGGTGATCGCGTAGGTGATGCCCGGGTTCTGGATGCTGGCAAACAGCGTGCGGCCATCCGGGCTGAAACACGCGCCGACGAACTCGATGCCACGGTAGTCGCCGGGTGCCACCACCTTGCCCGCCGCCGCGATCTGGTCGGCACTCAGGCTGCAGTTGTTCTTGCCCAGGATGTAGGCCTCGCCCGCAGCGTTCAGGCCCAGCAGCCGCGTGCCGCTGCCGAAGGCGTCGCTCGAAGCTCCGCCGTCTTCGCACAGCAGCACACCGCCTCGCGGGCTGACGGTGATGTTGTCCGGGTTGTTGCCGGCGGTGGGGTGTCCGGAGACAAACACCGCGCGCAGCCGCATCGTGGCCAGCGTCAGCTCCCAGACTGCACCGTCGCCGTTGCCGACCAGGCCGCTGCCGTTGACACCCGCGGCGGTGTCGACGATGAACATCTTGCCGGCGGCAAACCAGATGCCTTCGCCGCGCGACCAGCGCGCGCAACCGGCGGCCATGGCCTGCAGGGTCGGGCCGGCCATCACGCCGAGCGCGATGCCTCCGGGCTGGCCGGCCACGGTCTTGGGGTCGGCGTCCGGGTCGGCGATGTCCACCCATTCGAGCTCGTACTCGTCACCGATGCGCGGGTCCAGCAAGGCGGTGTTGTTGCTGGCCGGCAGGCTTTGCGGCACGGCCTGGCGCAGGATGCTCTTGATGCGCGACGCCTGCAGCCGGCCGCCACGCTGCAGGCTGCCCAGGCCACCGCGCGTGTCGTTCGGCAGGTAGCGGAAGAAGGCCGCGCAGTTGCGGTTGTCTTCGGTCAGGTAGACGCTGCCGGTGACCGGGTCCACCGCCACCGCCTCGTGCACGAAGCGGCCCATCTCGACGATGGGCGCGGCGATGGCCGCGGCCGGGTCGGCGGCGACCTCGAACACATAGCCGTGGCGCTTGCCGCCGATCAGCGAGAAATCGAACACCGCTTCTTCGCAGCTCAGCCAGCTGCCCCAGGGCGTGGGGCCGCCGGCGCAGTTGCCAAGCGTGCCACCCAGCGAGCCGGCGCTGCCGGCCCAGCGGTTGTCGCGGAACTGCAGGTTGCTGGTGCCGCCGGCCGCGTAGCCGGTGAAGGGCGGCGGGTCGGGCTGGCCCGGCAGACGGATGGCGTTGTTGGCGCCGATGCGTGCGGTGACGGCACCCGTGAGCGTGACGATGCCGTTGACGTAGCCCGTGGCATACATCGCCGGCGCGGCAATGGCCTCGGCCACCGTGGGCACCAGGCCACGTTCATGGTTGCGCACCAGCGTCAGCTCGGTGCTGCGGCCCACGCGGCGGCTGCGCACCACGGCCATGCCGTCGAACAGGCCGGGCGTGGGCCGTCCATCGGCCATCACATCGCCGGCCCAGGCGGCGCTGGTGTACGAAAAACCCTCGGGCAGCTGCAGCAGCGGCAGGCCGGTGCTGAGGTCGTTCACCGGGGCGATGGGGCCGTAGGGCGAATCGGCGGATTCGGTCTGCTTGCCGCCGGTGGCGGATGCGGCCTGGGCTTGTGCTTGCCGGCTGTGCAGGGCGCCGAGCGTGCCGACGAATGCGGCGGCTGCGGCCGCGCCGCCGCCTTGCAGCACGCGTCGGCGATGGGGGTCAGGAGGGGTGGTCATGGCAGGTCCTCGTGGGGTGGGCAGGACCTGGCAGTTTCCGCAGCGGGCATGTCGGCGGCGTGAACCGGCGCAGGCCGTTCGGCACCTCACTCAGGGCGCCGTGCGCCCCGCAGCCAGCGCATCGGCGCGCGCGCGCCACTGCTCGGCCTGGTCTTCGGCTCGCACACCGGCGATGCCGATCAGGCGCTCGGTGTGGGCCAGTGCCTCGGCCGGTGTCTTGGCACGCCAGCGTTCGATCAGTTCGCGGCTGAGCGTGTGCAGCGCGGCGTTGCGCTGCTGCGCGTCCTGCAGCGCAGCCGTGCGCGTTTCCAGCAAAGCCACCAGGGCCTGGTTGGCCGCGGTGCGGTCGTCGCGCTCGCGCCGTGTGCCGGCCAGCTGCTGCTGCAGCGCGGCCTCGCGTTCGGCGCTGCTGCGCTGAGCCTCGGCCAGGGCCTGGGTGTGGGCCTGCTGCAGACGTGCGAGTTCGGCGCGCAGGGCCTCGGCTTCTTGTGCGGCTTGGGTCAGCTGCGGTTTCAAGGCCGCGGCGCTGGCACGGGCGGCGGACACATCCTGCGCGGCCTGGGCCTGCTGGGCGGCCAGCGCCGCCTTCTCGCTGCGCAGCGCATCACGTTCGGCGGTGGTGTCGCGCAGCGCGGCCTGGGCACGGCGCAGCGCCTCGCGTTCGCGGCTGGCGGGTGCTTGCTGGGCTGCGGCGATGCCCAGCTGGGCCAGCAGCAGCAGCGCCAGCGCGGTTTTGTGGAGGTGCGTGGCCATGCTCAGAACCGCGTGTTCAGGTCCAGCTGCAGCACGTCCACCTTCAGCGGCGCGCTGGACAGGTTGGCCTCGCCGTCGCTGAGGTTGCGCGTGCTGGTGGCGCGCAGGCCCAGCGTGGTGCGGCGGTCGAAGGTGTAGCTGCCGCCGAGCTGCCAGCCTTGGTAATTGGTGCCGCCACCACCGTGCCAGCTGGTGTCGGTGAAACCGTCGATCCACGCATCGCGCTCGAACTTGCGCCAGGCGGCGAACAGCTGCCAGTCACCTTGGTTGCTCAAAGCCGCCATGCCGACGTTGAACTTCAGCTGCAGGCCGGTGTTGCGCTCCTGCAGGCCCAGCACGGCGTCGGTGCCGGCGCGCGCGCGGATGTCGGCGAGGTCGAAACCGCCGTTTTTCACCCAGTCCAGGTTCAGGCCGGCGCTGAGGAACTCGTCGATGCGCGTGGTGATCTGCGTGGTCAGGTTGATCGGGCGGAACTTGGCCGCCAGACCCCAGGTGGGCGCGGCGGTGCTGGCCGGGTCGTTCAGGTTGATCAGCGTGTTGCCCTTCAGCCGCAGGTTGGCCGGGTACTGCGACGAAAAATAGCCCGTGGTGCCGGCCAGCGCGCCGGTGGGCGGCGGCGTGGTCTCGCGCACACCTTCGACCTGGCTGAACTGGTAGACGCCCAGGCCCACGCGCAGCTGCGTGTTGTCGCCCAATGCCCAATCGGTGCCGACCTGCAGCGCATACAGCCAGGCATCGCGGCGGCCGGTGCCGAACTCCAGCAGCGGGAAAGCACCGACGGTGCCAAACGCAAAGGCGCCGGGCACGAGGTTGAGCTCGCCCTGCACGGCCACACCGTCCAGGCCCAGGTCGTCGGGCCACACCAGATCGCTGCCGAAAAACGGGTTGGCCATGCGGCCGGCCAGCAGGCGCAGGTCATACCGCGGCTCCCAGCGCAGGAAGGCGCGGTCGATCACCACGCCCAGCTTGTTGAAGCCGCTGCCCAGCGTGACCGAGCTCGATGTCGGCCCGCTGCCCGTGCCGGTGGCCAGGCGCAGGCCCATCGTGGTGTCGTCGCTGACCTTGGCCTCCACGCCCAGGCGGGCACGCAGCGTCAGGCGGTCGCGGTCCACACTGGTGTTGGTGACATCGGGCGACCAGGCGGGCGACGCGCCCTGGCTGCGGTAACACGCCGCCGGCAGGTTGCCGCCGACGATGTCGCACAGCCCGGTGCTGTCGGGCGCATAACGCGGCGCGTCGAAGTTCTCCTGCTGCGCGCGCACACGCAGGTCGCCGCTGATCGTCAGGCCGCGCAGCCAGGCGGGCAGCGTGCGCGGGTCGGCCCAGCCTTCGGCGCGTGTGGTGGCCAGCATCTCGTTGCGGATCTGCTCGGTGATCTCGGCCTTCAGCGATTCCGGGATGTACGGGACGCGCACGACCGGGGGTGGCGTGCCGGCGACCTTGGGTGCGCCCCACTGAGGGCCTGGCGGGCCGAGCGTCGGCGCAGTCGCCGCCAAGGGAGCCGCCGGCGCGGCAGCCGCCTTCAGCAGCGCATCGGCCCGCTCGCGGGTGAGCAGGCCCTGGGCAACCAGGGCGTCGATCAGCGCCAGCGTCGTGGCGCGCAACTGCTGCAGCTCGGCCTTCTCGTCGGCGCGAGCCGGGGCGGCCACCGCAGCGGCGATCAGCGCGGCCAGCAGGATATTGGGGAATCGGGGGTGCATGGGGTTCATCCGGCCTGGGGCTTGACGGTCAATCGGAAGCGCAGCGGCTCACCGCCACCCAGCCGCAAGGGCGGTGGTGGCAGGCGCAGGCTGCGCGAGGTTTCATCGAGGGCGGACTGCAGCTCGCGGTCGAGCTGGCCGTCGCCGGAGGGGCGCAGCTCGGCGCGCCGGATGGCACCGTCGCCCTGGATCCAGAGCGAAAACTCGGCCGTGGCCTCGTCGATGTCGCTCTTGAAGTTTTTCTCCAGCGCGTCGCGCAGCAGCTGGCGCGCCGAGTTGACATACAGCCGCTCCTGCGCGCGGTCGCGTCCGCCACCGGCGGAAGCCGCAGCGCCGACCACCGGCGCACCGCCGGCGTATTCGTTGCGCACCGCACCGGCCGCGAAGGCGCTGGGGCCGTCGCCGGCCGCGCCCTCCATCTTCAGCGGCTCGTTGGCCGGCGCGGGCTCGGCGGGCTTGATCTGTTCTTCGCGCACCACCTGCTTGGGCTCTTCCTTGGGCGGCGGCGGCTTGTCTTCTTTCGGCGGCGGCGGGGGCGGCGGCGGCTGGTCCGGCAGGATGCTGATCTTGGCGACCTGGCGCTTGGGGCCGGCCTGCTGGCCGCCCAGGCCCTGCAGCCACCACGCCAGCCCGCCCACCAGCGCCGCCAGCAGCAGCACGAGCACACCGCGGGTGAGGTTGCGGCGCATCGGAGAAGCAGGTGTGGCCATGGTTCAGGTCCCGATGCGGGCTGTGACCAGCCCCATGTTGACGGCGAGTTTGTTGCACAGGTCGATCACCGTGATGACGGCGGCGTACTGCGCGCGGGCATCGCCGCGGATGGCCACGGTGGCCTGCGCATCGCGGCCTTTGAGCGCCTGCAGCTGCTGCTCCAGCTCGGCGGCCGACACCGGCGCGCCGTTGTAGAGCAGCGTGCCCTGCGGCGTGACCTGCACGATGGCCAGCTCGTGTTTCTCCGTGGCCGGTTTGTTGCTGGGTTTGGGCAGCGACACGCTCAGGCCCTGCACCGAGGCCGTGGTCATCAGGATGAAGACCACCAGCAGCACATAGGCCAGGTCCAGCATCGGTGTGACGTTGATGCTGTCGTACGGTTTGGCTTCGGTGTTGACTTGCATCGATCAGGTTCCGGCGCGCTTCGTCACGAGGCCGATCTCGGTGATGTCCAGCTTCTTGGCCACCTCCAGCACCTGCATCACGGTTTCGTACTGCGCGCGTGCGTCGCCCTTCAGCACGACCGGCAGGTTGGGGTTGGCGGCCTTCATCTGCGCCAGCGACGTGGCCAGCTGTTCCATCGTCACCGGGTAGGCGTCCAGGTACACCGCGCCGTCGGCGGTGATGGTGATGGCCTTGGTCTGCGGCCGTGCGAGGTTGTTGGCCGCCGCGGTCACCGGCGACTCCACCCGCACACCCTGCACCGACGCCGTCGTCAGGATGATGAAGACCACCAGCAGCACGTAGGCCAGGTCCAGCATCGGCGTGACGTTGATGTCGTCGTAGGGCTGGAGGTCGTCCTTGATGTCGGCGGACATGTCAGGCCCCCTGCAAACAGCGTGAACGCGCGCGGTTCACGTCACCGGGCCCCGTACCGTTCCGCCACCCGCGTGACGAACTCGTCGACGAAGATCTGCATGTCGGCCGACACGTTCTTGATGCGCGAGGCCAGCCAGTTGTAGCCAAACAGCGCCGGGATCGCGACCGCGAGGCCGGCCACCGTGGCCAGCAGCGCGGCGGCGATGCCGGGCGCGATGGCGTTGACGTTGACGTCGCCCGCCGCGGCGATGGCCGCGAAGGTGATCATCACGCCCACCACCGTGCCCAGCAGCCCCAGGAAAGGGCCGCCGGAAATGGCGATCGTCAGCCACACCATCTGCGAATTCAGGCGGTGCGATTCCCGCACCATGTCGGCATCCACCGCGGCCTTCACCGCGTCCAGCGACGCACCCGACAGCGGCGGGCTGCCGGCTTCGCCCACCTTGCGCTTGGCCAGCTCGCGCACGCCGGCCTGGTACAGCCGGAACAGCGGCGAGCGGGCATGGCCGGCGTCACTGCCGGCCAGGTGCAGCAGGTCCTCGTCCGCACTGCGGAAGCGCTCCAGAAAACGCTGGTTGTCGCCGTCGGCACGGGTGACGAACAGGCCCTTGCTGATCATCACCCAGGTGGCGAGCACGAACATGAAACCCAGGATCACGATGACGATCCAGGCGTCGATGGTCAGGTTGGCCACCAGGACACCCATGTAGCCGTGTTGGCCGCCTTCGCCGGCGGCGGCCTCGCCCTCTTGTTCCTGCGTGGCCGTGATGCCCTTGGCGCCGATGCCCTGCGTGGCCGCCGTCAGCGCCAGCCAGGCCGGTGTGCGCACGGTGCCGGCCACCTGCAGCTCGTCGATCAGGCCGGTGAACCGTTCGCCCAGCTGCAGCGGGCCTTCGATGGCGGGCGTGGCGGCTTCAGCACGGGCGACGACGGCGCCGTCCAGCAGCAGCACGGCTTCGTTGCCGCCCACGGTGAGCGCAGCGTGACGCCAGGCTGCGGGTGCCACGTCGGGGCCGGTCAGGCTGCGGTTGCTGACGCGGGCGATGAGCTTGCCACCTTCCAGCGCCAGCGCCAGCGGGCCCTGCGCGAACAGCACACCCGCCACGTTGGGCTCGGCGCGGAACCACAGCGACACCGTGTAGGCACCGCCTGCTGCGGCGCGCACCCGATCACTCGCGGGCCAGCTGACGGCCGTGCCGGTGCTGCGCAGCGCCCCGGCCAGCAGGCCGTTGGGCTCCAGCACCGGTGCTTGTTCGGGTTTGAGCGTGCCGCTGGCATCGGCGCCGTCGGATGTGCTGAAGTGCAGCGCAGCCAGCACCGCGCCATCCAACCCGGTGGCCGGGCTGGCCTCCACCGTGGCGGCGGCGTTGCCAGCGTACACGTGCACCACGTTCTGCTCGCTGGCCGGCGCCACGGTGGGCATCAGCACCCACAGCACCGCCAGTTCGTTGGTCGGGTCGAAACGTTCGATGCGGAAGGCCAGCGGGGTCTTGTCGTCGCCGGCCAGCACACGCAGGTCGCTGCCGTCGGGTTTGGCGGCCAGGAAATCGAAGTTGCCGCTGTGCAGGCGCACCGCCAGCGGCAGGTTGGCCACGGGCTCCTGGGTGTCCACGCCGGTGGCGGTGGTGGCCAGGGCGATGCGGGTGCGCACCGGCCACTCGGCGTTCCACCAGGCCTGGGCAGCCAACGGCAGCACAGCGGCCAGCGTGATCAGGGCGGTACGGATGGGTTTGAACATGGTGCTCAGTCAGCGTTCGAGCCGAAGCCCAGGAAATCGAGGAAGAGGTTGCGGCGGCGGCGCTTCTTGCGCTCGTCGTCGTCGCCGCTGGGGGTGGCGTTGCTGGCGGCAGCGGTGGCCGCGCTGCCCAGCGAGGCGAGCGAGGCGGTGGCGCCGGCAGAGGCCGACGGCTGCACGACGTTGCTGCCGCCGCCGGCGGCGATGTTGTCGGCGCCCACCACACGCGCGGCGCCGATGGTCAGGTTGCCGGCGGCCGAGATGCCGGCCTCACCGGCATTGACCTCGCCGCGTGGCGCAAACAGGCCCACGCTGGAGTCGGCGTCCAGGGCCGCGATGCCGCTGCCGCTGAACGAGCCCGAGGTGTCCAGCACCAGGTTGCCGTCTTCGTCCAGCCGCAGCACGGGCGCCGGGGCGCCGGTGACAGTCTTGGCACCCCGGCCGGCGTCCACGTTGCCGTCGGAGGCCCAGAGCAGGATGTCGCCCTGCGCCAGCGTGAACACCCGCGACTGGTTGACCTCGAAGTTGTCGCGCACCGCGGCAAAGATGCCGCCGCCGGCCACGGTGACGATGCCCAGCTCGTTGGCCTTCTTCGTCACCGCGCCCGGCACCAGGGCGCCGGCATTGACGCCGCCGCTGGGCGCCAGCAGGGTGATGGCGCCGGTCTGCGCGGTGCGGATCTGGCTGGTGGGGGTGACGATGCTGCCGGCGTCGGCCGCATCGCCCGTGCCGCGGCCGGCCAGCGGGAACAGCGTGTGCAGCGATTGGTAGGCCGGCGCGTAGGCCGCATCGAAGCGCGGGCCGGCGCCGACCTCGGCCGCCGCCGCACCGGCGGCCGCCAGGTCGTTGCGCAGCACCGCGGCCAGCCAGGGCAGCTGGCGCTCGGGTGGCAGCGCACGCAGGGCCTCCAGCGCCGGTACCGCCTGTTCACCGGTGGGGGCCAACCCGGTCACCCGTTGCAGGTAGGCCGACAGCGCACGCGCCTGCACCACCATCGCATCGGTGGTCGGCAGCGTGGCCAGCTGCGTGCCGACCCAGGCGTCGCGTTCGGCCGCCGGGCGGGCGTCGAAGGCCTGCACCAGCAGCCCGGCCACGGCCGCCTGTTGCAGCGGGGCGTCCAGCACCGCCAGCGCGCTGCGGGCGTTGCCCGCGTCCAGCGTCTGCGCCAGCGTCGCGCGCAGCCAGCTGGCGAGGTCGAGCACACCGCGCACCTCGTCCCGGGCCAGGGCCTGCAGCGCCAGCGCGGGGCGCTGGTCCGGCGGCGCCTGCTCCACCTGCGCCACGACGGCCAGCGCCGTGTCGTTGCCCACCAGGCGCAGCCTGGACTGCGCCGCGGCGGCTTCGGCCTTGGCCGGTGCCATGCCAAAGGCCAGCGCGCTGCGCAGCCAGGCGGCCAGGCGGGTGTCGTGCTCGGCACCGCCCAGGGCCTCGACGGCCTGCAGCTGCTCCGCGAGCGGCAGGGCCTCGAAGGCCGCCGCCGATGTGCCCGTGAGCGCCGCGTAGATGGCCCCGGGCTGGCGGGTCAGCGCCGCTGTGCCGGTGATCGCGTAGACGCCGGCGCTCGCCGCCAGCAGGTCCTGCCCATCGTTCCGGTAGCCCGCCAGCAGCGTCAGATCCGCGCCCAGCGCGGGCAGCAGCGTGCTGTTGCGCTGGTTGCCCACGGCCTGCACACCGCGGCTGGCGCCGAGGTCGATGTCGCGGCCGGCGATCAGCACCAGATCGCCCGGCCCGGCGATGGTCAGCCCCGCCACGGCGCTGGAGGCGCCGGCCGCCGTGATGTCGCGCCCGGCCTGCAGCAGGCTCAGCTCGCTCACCGCCACCGGCGTGGCACCGTCCAGGCGCTGGGGCTGGTGTTGCACCACGAGTTGCGCCGCACCGTCGATGGCCAGGTCACGGCCGGCGAGCAGGCGCACCGGGCGCGCCGATTCGACCAGGCCACTCAAGCGCAGATCGCCCTGCTGCGCAACCAGTTGCACGGCCTGGCGCGCGGTGGCGTCCAGCCCACGCTGAGATTCGTCCCCGTCGATGGCGCGCGAGAACACGCCCTGGGCCTGGCGTTCCACCGCGGCGCTGGGCTCCAGCACCTGCGGCGCGGCGGCGGCCCCACCGGCCATCACGGCCAGGTTGCCCAGGCGCAGATCGGCCCCGGCCAGCACCTGCAGCGTGCCGGTCTCGCCCACACGCTGCACCAGGCTACCGGCCAGCGTCACATCGCCCTGCGGTGCAACGATCAAGGCCTGGCCCGGCAGCCGGCTGGCCAGCGCGCCCCAGGCGCCGGTGGCCAGTTCGTCCGGCAAACCGGTCTGGCCCTGGCCGCCCAGCAGCAGCGCCCCGGTGGTGCTGGACAGCTGCAGCGTGGCACCGTTGTCCTGGCCGGCGAACACCAGGTCGCCCGCGCTGTTGGCGCCACTGGGCGCGGTGTAGCCGGTGGACTGCACACGGCCCAGCGCCAGCCCCGTGCGCGCCGAAGCCGCCACGGCGGTGCTGTCGTAGGCCAGCGCAGGGGCGGTGCCGGTGCCGGTGCCACTGCCGTCAGGCGCCGCCCCGATGCGGCCACCGGCCGACAACACCAGCGCGGCGCCGCTGGACCAGAAGTTGCCGCCCAGCAGGTCGGCACCGGCCATCACGGTGAGGGCGCCACCGCCGTAGGTGGCCGCGCCCACGGCGGCGGTAGCCGAGGCGGGCAGCCAGCCGCTGCTGGCGGTGGCCGCGGCCAGGTCGATCACGCTGCCGCCGGCGCGCACGGCCAGATCACCGCCGCCGAAGCTGGCCACACCGGCGCTGAAGCGGTCGTAACGCGACCACCAGGTGGCATGTGTGCCGTCGCTGCCGCGCCAAGCCCAGTCGGCCGGCAGGTTGGACGCGCCGAGCACGCCCAGCACGTCGCCCCCGGCGTCCAGGCTGATGCTGCCGCCGCCCGCCAGCAGCGGCGACAGGTAACCGCCGGTGGACTCGACAAAACCCAGGATCTGGCCACCGAAATCGACGTTGGGCCCGCCCAAGACGGTCTGCACCTGGCCGGTGGTGTAGACGGCCACCTGCGCATGCGCCAGCTGGATGTCGCCGCCCGCGGCCAGGGCAATGCGGCCGGTGTTGCTGCGCACACGCAGCTCGGGTGCATCCAGCCGGCCCGCATCGGCCGGGCGGCCCAGCAGGATGTCACCACCGGCTTCGATGCGGATGTCGCCACCGGCCTCGGCCGTGGGTGTCCACAGCCGGTTGGCGGCGCCCTCTTGCGGCGGCGCAAAACCGGCACTCAGGCTGCCGTTCACGTTCACATGACCCGCGGCCACCAGGCGCAGCGACGCCCCGCCGGCCTGCACCGGGCCTGCGGTGTCATTCAGGGCCGAGGGCAGCGCCCAATCGGCGGCGACGGTGAGGTCGCCGCTGGAACGCACCTCGATCGCGGGCCGCACGACCCAGCGGGTGCTGGCATCGACATCGGACGTGCCCACCACGCCCGCCTGGATGCGCTCGGCGGCGGCCTGCGTGCGCAGGTCCGCCACGTCGGCTGCGACCGTTTGCTGACCGAGCAAGCCGGGCACCGGTGCGGGTGCAGGGGCCGGTGCGGGTGTCGGCGATGGCGTCGGGGACGGTGCGGGTGCCGGCGCGGGGGACGGTGAACCAGAACCCGGCAGCGGTGCCGCCGGCGGCGATTGGTCACCCGTGGTGAGGCCTGCGCCAGCGGCCAACACCCCGACCGACCCGGAGGCAACACGGGCCATGGCGGGCGCAGCCGGCGGCAAGGGCGGCGTCGGCGGTGCCTTGTCACCCGTCGTCGGGCCGTCCGCCGCGGGCGGTGGCGGTGGCGGTGGCGGTGGCGGTGGCGGTGCAGGGGCCGGCAACGGCGGCGCCGGCGGCTCGCGGTCGCCCGTGGTCGGACCGTCCCCGGACGCCGGCGGCGGCGGCGGCGGCGGCGGCGGCGGTGGCGGTGGCGGTGGTGGCGCAGGAGCCGGCAACGGCGGCGCCGGCGGCTCGCGGTCGCCCGTGGTCGGACCATCCCCAGACGCCGGTGGCGGTGGTGGCGGCGGTGGTGGTGGCGGT
>JADMJD010000098.1 GCA_018780805.1 Rubrivivax sp.
AGACCTGCGACATCAAGGACCCGACGCAGAACATCGTCTGGGTCACGCCCGAAGGTGGCGGTGGGCCCAACTACGCGGGCATGTGACACCGGCCCGGCACCCGGCAGGCGCGGCCTGATGGCCGGCGCGTTGCGCCCGTCCTACCGCCAGCTGCTGGTGCTGGCTTTTCTGCTGGTCTGCGCGCTGCTGGCCGGCGCCGCGCTGCAAGGCCTGTTCACGCTGGAGCGGCTGCTGACACAAAGCCGCAGTGCCGCCGACAACGCGCTGCGCCTGGCCACCGCGACCGAGCGACTGGACGAGCAGGTGCTGGCGATGGAACGTGCCGCGCGCCAGTACCTGGTGCTGGGCGATCCGGCCCTGCGCCGCAGCTTCGAACGTGGCGCGCAGGAGTCGGCGCAGCAGGTGGCACTGCTGGCCGACGTGGTGGAGCGGCGCCTGGCACGCGACTGGCGGCGCCAGACCGACAGCATCGCCGCCCAGCTGGACCAGGGCGGTTTGGAGCGCCAGCTGGTCGACGACTTCCGCGTGCTGAACAGCCTGCAGGCGACGATGGCCGAGCAGGTGCGCCGCCACACCGAAACACGCAACGCCGCGCTGCAGGCCGAGCTGGAAGACGGACGCCGCACGCTGGCACAGCAAGTGGCGGCCGCCGCCGCGCTGGCGCTGGCGCTGGCCCTGGGCTTTGCCTGGTGGCTGGCGCGGCCGTTGCAGCGGGTGGAAGCGGCCATCCTGGGCCTGGGCGAAAACCGGCTCGAAGAGCATGTGCAGATCCAGGGCCCGTCGGACGTGCGCCGCATCGGCCGGCGGCTGGACTGGCTGCGCCAGCGCCTGGCCGAGACCGAGGCCGACAAGGCGCGTTTCCTGCGCCATGTCTCGCACGACCTGAAGACGCCGCTGGCCGCACTGCGTGAAGGTGTGGCGCTGCTGGCCGATGGCACTGCCGGCCCGCTCAGCGACAACCAGCGCGAGATCGCCCGCATCCTGCAGGACAACAGCGCCACGCTGCAACGCCGCATTGAGGACCTGCTGCGCTGGAACGCCAGCGCCTTTGCCGCGCAGCGTGTGGTTCGCCAGCCGGTGGAGCTGGGCGCGCTGCTGCAATCACTCATCGACGAACAGCAGCTGCAATGGCGCAGCCGCGGCCTGCAGCTGCAGGTGCGTGGCACCCCGCTGACGGCCGAGCTGGACCCGGCCCTGCTGGGCAGCGCCTTGGGCAACCTGCTGAGCAACGCGATCCGCTTCAGCCCACGCGGGGCTAGCATCCAGATCGAGGTGCGTCGCGAGGCCCACACCCTGGTGCTGGAGCTGGCCGATGCCGGCCCCGGCGTGCCGGCGGCAGACCGTGCCCACATCTTCGAACCCTTCTACCGTGGCAGCCTGCAGCCCGAGGATGGCCTGCCGGGCACCGGCATCGGCCTGTCCATCGTCGCCGAGACCGTGGGCGCCCACGGTGGCCGCATCAGCCTGCTGGACACCGAACCCGGCGCCCGTTTCCGCATCGAACTGCCCCATGCCCTGCCCGACTGAACGCCGCCGCCACCGCCACCGCATGGTGCTGGCCCTGGCCATCGTGATCGCCAGCCTGGCCGGCTGCGCGCAACGCCCGTTGGTAGCGCCGCCCGAGCCGGTGCCCGCGCCGGCCCCGGCACTGCCGCCCCCGCCGCCGCTGGTGGTGATGGCCCCGGCCCCGCCGCCGCCCGAAGAAGACCTGGCCGCACGCCGCCTGCTGGCCTTCCACGAACGCCTGCGCACGCTGCCGGCAGCCGAACTGGCGCGTGAGCAGGCCCGCCTGGCCAACCCCGCCACGCCGGCCGACACGCTGGAGCTGGTGCTGCTGCTGGGCCAGGCCCGCCAGCCGGGTGACCTGGCGCGTGCCCTGGCCCTGCTGGACCCGCTGGTGCGCGAGCCGTCCCCTCAGGCCGCGCTGGCACGGCTGCTGCAGGCCCGGCTGAACGAACAGCGGCGTGCCGAAGAACTGGCCGAGCGCCAGGCGCAGCAGCTGCGCGAGCAGCAGCGCCGCATCGACCAGCTGAGCCAGCAGCTGGAAGCATTGCGCGCCATCGAACGCAGCCTGGGCACACGCCCTTCCCCGTCGTCGTCCACACCACCCGCCTCGGCCCCGCGGACACCATGAACGCCATCGGTGCCCGTGTGCTGCTGGTCGACGACGATGCCGACCTGCTGCGCCTGCTGTCGATGCGGCTCACGGCCGCAGGTTACCGCGTGGACGCGGTGGAGTCGGCCGAAGCCGCACTCGACCAGCTGGCGCTGGCCCGCCCGCAATTGGTGATCAGCGACGTGCAGTTGCCCGGCCTGGACGGCCTGGCCCTGTTCGACCGCATCCGGGCCCGCCACCCGGCGCTGCCGGTGATCCTGCTCACCGCCCACGGCACCATCCCCGATGCGGTGCAGGCCACGGCACGCGGTGTGTTCACCTACCTGACCAAACCCTTCGACGGCAAGGCGCTGCTGGAGACCGTGGCGCATGCGCTGGCGCTGTCGCCGCCGGTGGAAAGTGCCAGCTCGCCCACCGAACCCTGGCGTGCCGCCATCGTCAGCCGCAGCCCGCGCATGGCCGAGCTGCTGGCCGAGGCCCGCCTGGTGGCGGCCAGCGACGCCAGCGTGCTGATCCGCGGCGACAGTGGCACCGGCAAGGAGCTGCTGGCCCATGCGCTGCACCTGGCCAGCCGGCGTGCGCACCGGCCCTTCATCGCGGTGAACTGCAGCGCCATCCCGGAGACCTTGCTGGAGTCCGAGCTGTTTGGCCATGTCAAGGGCGCCTTCACCGGCGCCACCAAGGACCACGCCGGCCTGTTCCAGGCCGCCGACGGCGGCACGCTGTTCCTGGACGAGATCGGCGACATGCCGGCCGCGCTGCAGGTGAAGCTGCTGCGGGTGCTGCAGGAACGGGCGGTGCGCCCGGTCGGCGCCAGCCGCACCACGCCGATCGACGTGCGTGTGCTCTCGGCCACACACCGCGACCTGGAAGCGGCGCTGGCCGACGGCAGTTTTCGCGAAGACCTGTTCTACCGGCTGAACGTCGTCACGCTGCGGCTGCCCACGCTGCACGAGCGGCGCGAGGACATCCCGCTGCTGGCCGCCCACTTCCTCACCCAGCTGGCCGCCAAACACGGCCGCACCATCAACGGTTTTGCGCCCGAGGCGCTGCGCGCCCTGGCCGCCGCCGCCTGGCCAGGCAATGTGCGCCAGCTGCACAACGTGGTCGAGCAGGTGTGTGCGCTGTGCACCACGCCGCTGATCCCGCTGGCCCTGGTGCAGCGCGCGCTGCGCGTGCCGGGCGTGGAGGTGCTGAGTTACGCCGAGGCCCGCAAACGCTTTGAACGCGACTACCTGGTGGGTCTGCTGAAGCTGACCGATGGCAACGTGGCCGACGCCGCCCGCCTGGCCGACCGCAACCGGACCGACTTTTACCGGCTGCTGCAGAAACACGGCCTGGGCCCGGAGCGTTTCCGCGACCCTGTCGCAGATGAGCGACAAGGTAAAAGTCCAGACGCGACAAGCACTTAGCTTCTGCTGCACTGCAGCATGTCGCGGAACTGCGACGACCATTCCAAGATTTCACTTTGCATTACCATCGTAAACCATTGATTTGATTAGGTTTATGCCGGTGGCATGGGGCTTGCGCAGTCCTGGCCATGCGCCGTCTCCTCGCCACCCTGCTGTTCGCCGCGTTGCCGCTGTGGGCCCAGGCCTTCGGCTTCGACGACGTGGCGGAGCTCGCCCGGCGGACGGCCGCGGCGCCCTGGCAGGCGCCGGACACGGCGATGCCGCCCGCGCTGGCGGCGTTGAACTACGACGGCGCGCGCGAGATCCGCTACCGGCGTGACCGTGGCGTCTGGCGCGACGGCCCCTTCGAGCTGCAGTTTTTCCACCGCGCCGGCCGGCAGAACCAGTCGGTGTTGGTGCACCTGGTGGAAGACGGCCAGGTCCGGCGCCTGGGCTACGAACCGGCGGCCTGGGACTTCGGCCGCCTGGGTCTGGACCCGGCGCAATTCAACGAGCCCGGCCCGGCGGGCTTCCGCATCCACACCGCGCTGAACAGCCCCGACTACAAGGACGAGCTGGTCGTCTTCCTGGGCGCCAGCTACTTCCGTGCGCTGGGCCGCGGCCAGCGTTATGGGCTGTCGGCACGCGCGCTGGCCATCGACACGGTGGGCGGCGGGCCGGAGGAGTTCCCGCGTTTCACCAGCTTCTGGATCGAACAACCCGCCGCGGGCGCCACCGCCGTGACGGTGCACGCGCTGCTGGACAGTCCGCGCGCGGCCGGCGCCTGGCAGTTCACCGTGCGCCCCGGCGACAGCACCGTGGTGGACGTTCGTGCCCGGCTGTTCCTGCGCGCACCGGTGGCCATGCTGGGCCTGGCGCCGCTGACCAGCATGTACCAGCATGGCGAAAACCAGCCACGGCCAGGCGAGTTCCGCCCCGAGGTGCACGACAGCGACGGCCTGTCGGTGGCTGCCGACGGCGAATGGCTCTGGCGCCCGCTGGTGAACCCCCGCGCGCCCATCGCCAGCAGCTTCACGGCCCAGCGCCTGCAGGGTTTCGGCCTGCTGCAGCGCGACCGCAAGCTGGCCTCCTACGAAGACACCGAGGCGCACTACGAGCTGCGCCCCGGCGCCTGGGTCGAGCCGGTGGGCGACTGGGGCCCGGGCCGGGTGCAGCTGCTGCAGCTGCCCACGCCCGACGAAACCGAAGACAACATCGTCGCCGCCTGGGTGCCCGCGCGCACACCGGCGCCGGGCGAGGCGCTGGATTTCAGCTACCGGCTGCACTGGCAAGGCGCAGCGCAGCAGAGCCCGCCGAACGGCCAGACGCTGCAGTCCCGCCGTGGCCGCGGCTGGGCCGCGCCCGAGCCGGGCGAGCTGCAGTACATCGTCGATTTCGACGGCCCGGCGCTGCGCGCCCTGCCCGCCGGCACGCCGCCGGACGCGGTGCAGGCCGTCGTCACACCGCTGGCCAATGCCCGTTTGATCCACGCCCACGCCTGGCCGCACCCCGACGGCGGCTGGCGCATGGCGCTGCGTGTGCAACGCCTGGACCCGGCATTGCCGGTCGAGCTGCGCGCCTTCCTCCAACACACCACCCCCACCAGCGCCTCCGCGCTCACCGAGACATGGACCGCACTCATCCCGCAGGACTGACCCGCCGCCCCGCGCGCCCCGAGCGCCGGTTCACGCACCACGCGGCCCCGGCCGTGGAGCGCCGCTCGATGCCGGCCCGGCCCTGGGGCACCGGCACCGCGCTGGTGGGCAGCGACGCGCCGGTGGCGCAGACCCGCCGGCGGCTGCTGATGGCGCTGACGCTGGGTTCCGCTGCGGTGGCCGCCACGGCCCTGGTGCAGGCCCGGCCACTCACCGGCGGTGTGCTGCCGGTGTTGCAGGTGGTCTTGTTCACACTGCTGTTCGCCTGGGTGGCGGCCGGTTTCGTGACCGCGGTGATGGGTTTTGTGGTGCTGCTGCGCGGTGACAAGCAGATGCTGTCGTACGCCAAGGTGGCGCGCCACCCGCTGGGCAATCACGCCAGCACCGCGGTCATCATGCCGATCTGCAACGAACATGTGCCCACGGTGTTCGCCGGGCTGCTGGCCACGGCTGAATCCATCGTCGCGGCCGGCGGTGCACGCCTGGTGCAGCTGTACGTGCTGTCCGACAGCAGCGACCCCGCGCTGCGCGAAGCCGAACACCAGGCCTGGTTGGCGTTGCGCCAGCGCCTGGCCGCCACCGGGCTGCAGGTGCACTACCGCTGGCGCGCGCGCCGCACGCACCGCAAGGCTGGCAACGTGGCCGACTTCTGCCGCCGCTGGGGCGCGCGCCACCGCTACATGGTGGTGCTGGATGCCGACAGCGTGATGAGCGGCGAGGCCGTGCTCGGCCTGATGCGCCTGATGGAAGCACACCCGCGTGCCGGCATCATCCAGTCGGCCCCGGTGGCCTGCGGCCTGGACACGCTGCACGCCCGCACGCAACAGTTCGCCACCCGTGTCACCGGCCGGCTGTTCTCCGCCGGCATGCAGTTCTGGCAGCTGGGTGAATCGCACTACTGGGGCCACAACGCCATCATCCGCATCGCGCCCTTCATGGCGCATTGCGGCCTGGCGCCACTGCCGGGGCGGGGTGGCCTGGCCGGTTCCATCCTGTCGCACGACTTTGTCGAGGCCGCGCTGATGCGCCGCGCTGGTTACCCCGTCTGGCTGGTGCCCGATCTGCCGGGCAGCTGGGAACAACAGCCGCCGCACCTGCTGGCCGAGCTGCAGCGCGACCGCCGCTGGTGCCAGGGCAACCTGATGAACGCCCGCCTGATCACCGAGCCCGGTCTGCACCCGGTGCACCGCGCGATGCTGGGCACCGGCGCGATGGCCTACCTGTCGGCGCCGCTGTGGCTGGGTTTCATCGCGCTCGGCCTGGTGCTGTGGCTGGACGGTGCGCATGTGCTGCAGGCCCCGGTGGGCCCGGCCACGCTGCTGTGGGTGCTGACCGGTCTGATGCTGCTGCTGCCGCGCGCATTGGGCGTGCTGGTGGTGCGGCTGGAAGGCCGGCAGGCGCAGTTCGGTGGCAGCGCCGCCCTGGCCGCCAGCGCGGTGCTCGAAGCCTTGCTCGCCGCGCTGCAGGCGCCGTTGCGCATGGCGGCGCACACGGTGTTCGTGGTGGCCGCCCTCACCGGCCTGAAGCTGGACTGGCGCTCGCCCCCGCGCGAAGCGACCGACCTGCCCTGGCGCGACGCCGCCCGGCTGCTGGCCCCGTTGTCGCTGGGCGCGGCCGCGGTGCTGGCTGCGGTTGCGCTGGCGGACACCTCTGCTGCCATCTGGCTGGCACCGGTGGCGCTGCCATTGCTGGCAGCCGTACCTCTGAGTGTCTGGGGTGCCCGCACCCGTGTCGGCCAGGTCCTGCGCCGCGCCGGCCTGCTGCTGACGCCCGAAGAAACCGCCACCGCGAGCGAACTGCGCCGGGCCTGGGGCCCTGCGGCGGCGGCGGTGCCCGGCACGCTGCGACCTTTGGCACAGGCCACCTGAGGGCCGGCCGCGGCCGCCTTCAGTGTGCGGGCGGCCGGCCGATACTGACGCAGGGTCGGTTCGGTGCCGGCTCTGCCACGCCTTGCCCGCCCGTCTCCTGTCCTTCCTCCTTCGCTGCTGCTGGGTTTGCCTGCTCTGGGTGCCGGGTGGCAGCGCGCTGGCCGCCAGCGGCCCGTTGACGCTGGATGATCGCCAGCCCCAGGTCCTGGCCTGGCCGGCGGTCACGGTGCTCTCCGATCCCTCGGGCCGGTTGACACTGCACGACGTGCGGGCCCGCCTGGCGCAGTTCCAGGTGCCGCCAGGTGCCGCCGGCACGCTGGGTTTGCGCAAGGATGCCGTCTGGCTGCACATCCCGCTGGCGGTGAACGCCGCATCCGACGGCCGCTGGGTGCTGGACCTGGGCTACGCCGTGATCAACCGGGCCGATGTGCACCTGGTGATCGACGGCGCGCCGGCAGGCCACTGGGTGCTGGGCAACCTGCAGCCCCGCGACCAGCGGCCCCTGGCCGGCCGCACGCCGGCCGTGGGGCTGGACCTGCCGCCCGGCCGCAACGCGTCGCTGTTCGTGCGCGTGCAGTCGGCCGGCGCGTTGATCCTGCCGGTCACGCTGAGCAAGTTTTCGGCCTTCCACACCGATGCCATGCACGAGCAGATGCTGCAAGGTCTGCTCACCGGGTTGGGCCTGTTCCTGATCCTGTATGCCGGGGTGCAGTGGTTCAGCGTGCGCGAGCCGATGTTCTGGAAGTACGCGCTGCTGTCCGGGGGCAGCCTGATGTTCTCGGTGGCGCAGTTCGGGCTGGGCGCGCAGTACCTGTGGGGCGACCACCTGTGGTTCGAGCTGCACATGCCGGGGCTGTCGGCCCTGCTGGCGGCCACCGGCACGTTTTTGTTCGTCGAGGACGTGCTGGCCGGCGATGGCGGGCAGCCGCGTTTTTCGCGCCTGATGCACGCCGGGGCGGCCCTGCTGCTGCTGGTTGCGGCGGCCTATGCGCTGGACCTGATCGGCGTGCACACCGTGAGCTTTTTTGTCGGCACCCTGGGCCTGGCCCCGGCCCTGTTGGGGCTGCCGGGCGCCATCCGGCGCCAACGCCAGGGTGACACCGTCGGTGGCTACTTCCTGGCCGCGTGGCTGGGCTACTTCGCCACCACCTGGGTGATGGTCGGTGTGATCAAGGGCAACCTGCCGGCGACCGGCTGGACGCTGCACTCGTTCCAGATCGGCGCCACGCTGGACATGCTGGTCTTCCTGCGGGTGATGGGCCTGCGGCTGGCGCACATCCACTCCGCCGCCCACCAGGCGCAGCACGAACGTGCCGCTCTGCACTCGCTGGCCCACACCGATCCGCTCACCGGCCTGCCCAACCGCCGCGGCCTGACGGCCGAGATCCACCAGCGTCTGGCCCGCGCCCGGCCCGATCACCTGCTGGCCCTGGTGCTGCTGGACCTGGACGGTTTCAAGCAGGTGAACGACCAGCACGGGCACGAGACGGGTGACCAGCTGCTGGTGGCCGTGGCCGCCCGCCTGCGCAGCAGCCTGCGCGAACCCGACCTGATCGCGCGCCTGGGCGGCGACGAGTTCGTCGTCGTCGCCGAAGGCCTGCGCACGCCGGCCCAGGCCGAGGCGCTGTGCAGCCACCTGCTGCGCGCTTTCGAGGCCCCGTTCGAGCTGGCCGGGCAACCGGTGCGCCTGGGCCTGACCGGGGGTTATGTGCTGGCCCCGCTGGACGGCCAGGACCCGCGCGAACTGCTCAAGGCCGCCGATGCCGCGATGTACAGCGGCAAGCAGGACGGCAAACACCGCATGGTGCGCGCGGCACCGGCGGCTCAGCCCGGCGGCTGACGCCGAGTCTCAACCCGGCGGCTGACGCCGCTGGGCCAGCACTGCGCAGGCATGTTCATAACCCTGCTGCACGATGCGGTCGAAACGTTTCCACTGCAGCAGACCCACCCCTTCCAGTGGCGGGTTGAACAGCAGGTCCACCCCGCTGCGCGCGCGCCGGCCCCGCGCGATGGCCGACAGCATCATCACCGTCATCAGGTAGGTGGGCAGGCCCGGCAGGCGGTAACGGCGCTGGCGCGCCGGGCGGAACTGGTCGCGCAGCAGGGCCCAGCCGCCCGGTACCTCGTCCAGCTCCACCTGCAGCGGCTGGCGGAAGTCCAGGTCGATGCCGATCACCGTGCCCACACCGCGCTGCGCCCGCATCACGTCCACCGGGAAGTTGTTGAAACTGCCGCCGTCGCACAGCAGCTCGCCCTGGTGCAGCACCGGCGGCAAGGCCCCCGGGATGGCGGTGCTGGCCAGCAGCACCTTGACGATGCTGCCCCGGCTCAGCAGCTGCTCACGCGCCTGGCTGTAGTTGCTGGCCATGACACCGGTGGGCTTCCACAGGTCTTCCAGGTCGGCGTCGCCGCCCAGCAGCGACAGCACCGCCTGCTCGAAGGTGCGGCGCAAGCGCCGCCCGCGGAACAGCGACAACCAGGGCATGGTGCTGAAATCGCCCGTGGGGTTGGACGCCATCGCTTGGCGCGCATTGGCCATCACCTCGGGCAGCGGCCGGTCAGACGCCACGTACACCGCCATCACCGCACCGATGCTGGTGCCGGCCACGGCGTCGATGGCCACCCCCTGCTCCTGCAGCGCACGCAGCACGCCCAGGTGGGCCAGGCCCCGTGCCCCGCCGCCGGCCAGCACCAGGCCGGTGGCGCTGCGGTGCAGAAAACGCGCCAGGCGGTCGAAATCGGCCACCAGCGCCGGCCGCAGGTGCAGGTGGCCGGCAACAGGGCGGCGGTCCAGCCAGGCGCTGGTGCCTTGCGGCGCGCGCACGTCGGCGCCATGCAGCAGCACCAGGATCTCGGCCGCGTCGGTGTGGCTGGCGCGGTTCATCAGGCACAGCCGCTCCACCGGGTGCAGCACCGGCGGCTGCGTGGCGTCGGCCAGCAGCAGCAGCTCGTCGGCGTCGCGGCAGCACCGGGCTGTCCAGGCCGTGGGCTCGGGGTCGGCCAGCAGCAGCACAAACTCGTTGCGCGCTTCGATGCGGTCCAGCAGCAGCGTGATGCGGCGGTGCACATCGGCCATCGCGTGCGGGCCCAGCGTGCCCTCGGGCGACTCCAGCGCCCCCTGCACGCTCGCGGAATCGATGACCTCGGTGCGGCCGAAACGGGTGAGCGCCGCCGCCAGACCGCGGGCGATGGCGGCCAGGTCCACCCCCTTGCTGGCCGGCAGCAGCGCAATGGTGGTCGGCCGCGGGTACAGCGTGCGCGACGGCGCGGTCTGCAGGCGCTGGATCACCTGCCGGGCGAGCGCGCGCGACAGCGGCGCGTGCTGGGCCAGCAGCGTGTCGAAGGCGGCCTTGGGCAGGCGCACCAGCAGCGAATCACGGATCGCCGTCACCGTGGCGGTGCGGGGCTCGCCGGTGAACAGGCTCATCTCGCCGACGATCTGGCCGCGCGTGATCTCGCCCACCAGACGCGGGCCTTCGGCCTCGGTGCGCACGCTGGCACGCAGCCGGCCGCTGACCAGCAGGTACAGCGCATCACCGGCGTCGCCCTGGTGGATCAGGGTTTCGCCGCCGGCGATCTCGGCCCACTCCAGGTGCGGCCAGAGTGCGGCGATGGCGGGCTCGCCGACGTCGCCAAAACCCTCCTGCAGCAGCCGGTAGAGCAGTTCGTCGTGGTAAGGCTGGCGTTCGGGTCCCCGGCCCATGGTGTGTGTCAGCCCCAGGCCGGCGGACGTTTGTCAATGAAGGCCTGCACACCTTCCAGCGCGCTGCAATCCATCATGTTGCAGGCCATGGTCTGCTCGGCATCGGCATAGGCGGCGGCGATGCCGGTCTCCAGCTGGCGGTAGAACAGGGCCTTGCCGGCGGCGATGGCCACGCGTGGTTTGGCCACGATGCTGGCCAGCAGGCGCTCGACCTCCAGCCCCAGCTCACCCGCCTGTGCGACACGGTTCACCAGGCCCTTGTCCAGCGCCTGTGCCGCGCTGATGAATTCACCCGTGACCAGCATCTCGAAGGCCGCCTTGCGCGGCAGGTTGCGGCTGAGCGCCACGCTGGGTGTGCTGCAGAACAGGCCCAGGTTGACGCCGCTGACGGCAAAACGTGCGTCATGTGCGGCCACGGCCAGGTCGCACATGGCCACCAGCTGGCAGCCGGCGGCGGTGGCGATGCCCTGCACCTGCGCGATCACCGGCACCGGCAGGCGCTGGATGCTCATCATCATGCGGCCGCACTGCGCAAACAGGCCTTCGTAGTAGGCCAGCGACGGCTCGGCGCGCATCTCCTTCAGGTCGTGGCCGGCACAGAAGGCGCGCCCGCTGGCGGCGATGACCACCGCACGGGCCTGCTCGTCGGCGGCCACACGGTCCAGCGCCGCCTGCAACGCCGTCAGCATCGCCTCGGACAAGGCGTTGAAGGCCGAGGGGCGGTTCAGCGTCAACGTGTGCACACCACGTGGATCCACCGCGTGTTGCACCAGCTCATCCATGGGGTGTCTCCTTGGCAGGTTCTTTCGCACGTTCCCGCAGCTGGAACTTCTGGATCTTGCCGGTGCTGGTCTTGGGGATGGGCTCGAAGCGGATGTCGCGCGGCAGCTTGTAACCCGCAAGCAGGGCCTTGCAATGCGCCACCAGCTCTGCGGCGGTCACGCTGCTGCCGGTCTTGAGTTCGACAAAGGCCACCGGCGTTTCGCCCCACTTCGGGTCGGGCTTGGCCACCACCGCGCAGGCCAGCACGGCCGGGTGGCGGTACAGCGCATCCTCGACCTCGATGCTGCTGATGTTCTCGCCGCCGCTGATGATGATGTCCTTGCTGCGGTCCTTGATCTTCGCGTAGCGGTCGGGCTCCAGCACGGCCAGGTCGCCAGTGTGGAACCAGCCGCCGGCAAAGGCCTTGGCTGTGGCGGCCGGGTTCTTGAGGTAGCCCTTCATCACGATGTTGCCGCGGAACATGATCTCGCCCATGGTCTGGCCATCGGCCGGCACCTCGGCCAGGGTCTCCGGGTCGCACACCGTCATCGCCTCCTGCAGCGGGTAGCGCACGCCCTGGCGGCCGTTGAGCCGGGTCTGCTCCGACAGGTCCTCGTCGGCCCAGGCAACACGCTGGCTGGCCACGGCGGCCGGGCCGTAGACCTCGGTCAGCCCGTAGACATGCGTGATGTCGAATCCCAGCCGGGCCATGCCCTCGATCATCGACGCCGGGGGCGCCGCGCCCGCCACCATGCCGCGCACCTTCTGCGTGATGCCTTCGTGCAGCGCCGGATCGGCGTGGATCAGCAGGTTGTGCACGATGGGGGCGGCGCAGTAGTGGTCCACGCCGTGCTCGCGCATCGCGCCCAGGATGGCCGGCGCCTCCACACGCCGCAGGCACACGTGCACACCGGCCTGCAGCGCCACCGTCCACGGGAAACACCAGCCGTTGCAGTGGAACATCGGCAGCGTCCACAGGTAACGCGGGAACTGCGGCATCGTCCAGGTGACGGCGTTGCACACCGCGTTCAGGTAGGCGCCGCGGTGGTGGGTGACCACGCCCTTGGGGTCGCCCGTGGTGCCGCTGGTGTAGCTGACGGCGATCGCGTCCCACTCGTCGGCCGGGCCTTCCAGGCGCGCCAGCGGTGCATGGGCCGCCAGCAAACCCTCGTACTCGTGGGCCCCCAGGCGCTCGCCGGGGCCGGTGTATTCGCTGTCGTCCACGTCGATGACGATGAGCTCGCGGCCATGTTCGCTGCGCAGCAGCCGCAACGCCTCGGCCATCGTGGGCGCCCATTCGCGGTCGGTGATCAGCACCTGGGCTTCGCAGTGGTTCATCTGCCAGGCCAGCAATGGCGCGTCCAGCCGCGTGTTCAGCGTGTTCAGCACCGCGTTCAGCGCCGGCACCGCGTAGTGCACCTCCACCATCTCGGGTGTGTTGGGCAACATCACGCTCACCGTGCTGCCGCGGCCCACACCCAGGGCGCGCAGCGCGGCCGCCAGCCGGGCCGAGCGCTCGCGCAATTGCGCCCAGTTGTAGCGGCGCGCGCCGTGGATCACCGCGGGCAGGTCGCCGAACACCTCGGCGCTGCGTTCCACGAAGGCCACCGGGCTGAGCGCGACGAAGTTCGCGGGCTGCCGGTCCAGGTGCTGGTCGTAGAGGCTGGTCATCGCAAGTTCCTGCAGGGCGGGCTCAAGATCTGGGGCGGGCGGCCGACAATCCTAAGGCCATGCGCGCGTTGCTCCTCCTGCTCGTCTTCACCCTGCTGGGCCCGGGCCGCGCGCTGGGCGCCATGCCGCCGGCCATGCTGGTGCAGATGCAGCGCGCCGACGACCACCCGCGCGAAGCGCTCTCGCAGATCCAGCTCCAGCTGGATGCCGCACGCGTCATGGCCGACGACGAGGCACGCTTCTGGTGGTCGCTGGCCGCCGCGCGCGTGCTGGCCAAGCTGGAGCAACACGGCCAGGCCACGCAGAACGCCGAGACCGCCGCCGCCTTGTTGGCCCGGGTGTCGGCTGCGCCCGAGCCGCAACGCCTGTGGTTGCAGCTGGCCGAGCTGGACGCACAGGCTGCCTTGAACGACCGCGCCTCCCTGCTGCCACAGGTGGCCGCCTTGCGCAGCCGGGCCGAAGCCCTGGGCGAGGCCCGCCTGGCCTGCGAAGCGCGCGGCCTCGAACAATGGATGTTGCTCGATCTGCGCAGTGACGACGAAGCCTGGCTGATGGCCGAAGCGGTGGAACGCTGCGGGCAGGCCCTGGGCTGGCCGGAGCAGGTGGCCTCGGGGCAACTGACCTTTGCGATCCTCGCGCGCCAGCGGCTGGCCGATGGCAGCACCGGCCTGCAGCCCCAACGCCACCTGACCCAGGCCCTGGACACCTTGGGCCCACGTCCCGCGCGTTTTCTGCGCAGCCTGATCGCCTGGGAGTCCGGCATCGTGCTGCGGCACCAGAAGCAGCTCGAACCTGCGCTGCTGCAGTTGCAGCAGGCCCGCAGCCTCAGCCAGGAGCTGGACGACAGTGCGGGCGTGGCCGCAGCCAACCTCGAAATGGCGGCCGTGCTGCTGGCGCTGAGCCGTCCCGGGCCCATGCTGCCGCTGCTGGACGAAGCCGCCCGTCTGCTGGCCACCGGGGGCGAGGGCGACCTGGCCTACCGGATGCCGCGGGTGATGCAGCTCAAGATCGAAGCCCTGATCCGTCTGGCCAGCCCCCAGCTGCCAGCGGCCATCGAACAGGCCCAGCGCTGGTCGGCTGACGTCAATGCCGGCAACCGCACCGACCTGCAACACGCGATGGCCAAGGCCTACGCGGCCATCGGCCGGCCGGTGGCGGCCTACGAGATGCTGCGCACCGCGATCCAGACCGAACAACTGGCCCGAACCGCCGCGCGCGACACCCAACTCCAGCGCTTGCAGGCCCGCTACGACAACGTGCGACGCGATGCGGAGAACGCCGAGCTGCGCCTGCGCAGCGAAGCCAGCCGGCTGCAGCTGCAGGCCGAAGCCGACCGCCGCCAGACCCTGACCGCCGGCGTGGTGGCGCTGGCCGCGCTGGCCCTGGTGGGCTTCACTTTCGGCGGCCGTGAGCTGGCCCGCCGCCGCCGCATGGCGGCGCTGGTGCTGCGCGACGATCTCACCGGCATGCCCAACCGGCGAGCCGTGCAGGCCTACGCGCAGGAGCAGTTGGCACAAGCCCAGCGCCTGGGCCTGCCCTTCACGCTGGCGGTGATCGATTTCGACCACTTCAAGCAGGTCAACGACCGCTTCGGCCACCCGGCGGGCGACGCCGTGCTGCGCACCTTCGGCCAGGTTGCGGGCGGCGTGCTGCGCGGCCAGGACCGGCTGGGCCGCTGGGGCGGTGAAGAGTGGCTGCTGGTGATGCCTGGCACGCGGCTGGCCGAGGTGGATGCCGTCTTCGACCGCTTGCGCGAGCGGTTTGCCATCACGCTGGTGCCCGGTGTGCCAGTGGAAGCGCGCTGCACCTTCTCGATGGGTGCTGCCGAGCTCGACAGCCGGGCGCAGGACCTGGACGCGCTGGTGGCCGCGGCCGACACCGCGCTCTACCGCGCCAAGCAGGACGGCCGCAACCAGCTGGCGGTGGCACCGCGCGCCGAAGCAGCCTGACCGCGCTCAGGCGGTCGCCGCGGTCAGGGCCTGGTCGATGTCCCAGAGGATGTCGTCGATGTGCTCCAGGCCGACCGAGATGCGCACCATGTCCGGCAGCACACCGGCGGCCCGTTGCTGTGCGTCGTCCAGCTGCCGGTGTGTGGTGCTGGCGGGGTGGCTGATCAGCGTGCGGGTGTCGCCGATGTTCACCAGGTGGCTCATGAACTGCGCGGCTTCGATGAACTTGACGCCGGCGCTCGGGCCGCCCTTCACGCCAAACGCCAGCAGGCCCGAGGCGCCGCGCATCTGGCGCTGCATCAGCGCATGCTGCGGGTCCTCGGGCAGCCCCGGGTAGCGCACCCAGGACACGCGCGCATCGGCCTGCAGGAAACGCGCGACCGCCAATGCATTGCTGCAATGCCGCTCCATGCGCAGCGGCAGCGTCTCGACGCCCTGCAGGATCTGCCAGGCGCTCATCGGGCTCAGCGCGGCGCCAAAGACACGCAGCGCCTCCATGCGGCAGCGCATCGAGAAGCCGAAGTCGCCGAAGGTCTCGTAGAACTTGACGCCGTGGTAACCGGGCGAAGGCTCGGTCATGCCCGGGAACTTGCCGTTGTCCCAGGGGAACTTTCCACCTTCGACAATCACGCCGCCCAGCGTGGTGCCGTGGCCGGCCAGGTACTTGGTGGCCGAATGCACGACGATGTCCGCACCCAGCGCCAGCGGGTTGCACAGCGCGGGGCTGGGCACGGTGTTGTCGATGATCAGCGGCAGGCCGTGGGCATGCGCCACCTCGGCCACGGCGGCGATGTCCAGCACCAGCAGGCTGGGGTTGCCCAGGCTTTCGGCAAACAGCGCGCGGGTGTTGGGGCGAATTGCAGCAGCAAACGCGGCCGGGTCGCTGGCGTCGACAAAACTCGTCTCGATGCCGAACTTCTTCAGGTTCACCGCCAGCATGCTGACGCTGCCACCGTAGAGCGCGCCGGCCGCCACCACGTGGTCACCCGCCTGCAGCAGCGTCATCAGCGCCATCGCTTCTGCGGCCATGCCCGAGGCCGCGGCCACCGCGGCGCGGCCACCTTCCAGCGCGGCCACGCGCTCCTCCAGCGCAGCCACCGTGGGGTTGCTCAGGCGCGAGTAGACGTTGCCAAAGGTCTGCAGGTTGAACAGGCTGGCGGCGTGGTCCGCGCTGTCGAAGACGAAGCTGGTGGTCTGGTAGATCGGCAAGGCCCGCGCGCCGGTGGCGGCATCGGGAATCTGCCCGGCGTGGATGGCCAGGGTCTCGGGCTTGAATCGGCGGTCAGGCATGACGGTGACCCATCAGACGGGCCGCTTGGCCGAGATCACGTTTGTGTTGACACCCGCCCAGTGCAGACCACCGAACAAACGTGCGTGTTCGATCTTCGTGCAGCGGTTCACCACGCTGTCCAGGCCGGCGGCGCGCACGGCGGCATCGGCTTCGGCATTGGCCACGCCAATCTGCTGCCACAGGCACTTGGCACCCAGGCGGATGGCGGCTTCGGCGATCGGCAACACGTCCTCGCTGCGGCGGAAGACGTCCACCATGTCCACCGGCTCGGTGATGTCGCCCAGGCCCGCAAAGACCATCTCGCCCAGGATCTCGCCGCCGGCATAACGCGGGTTCACCGGGATCACGCGGTAGCCGTGCTGCTGCAGGTACTTGGCCACGAAGTAGCTGGGCCGGTGCCACTCGGCCGACAGGCCCATCACCGCCACTGTTCGGCAGGTCTGCAGGATGCGGCGCAAGGTGGCGATGTCGTCGTGCATGCAGAGATACTAGCGGGATGACGAACATCCTCCACCGCCAGATCCGCCACACGCTGCCCGTGGCCGTCTCGGGCCGCGGTGTGCACATCACTGACAGCACGGGCCGCACCTACATCGACGCCAGCGGCGGCGCCGCCGTCTCCTGCCTGGGCCATGGCCACCCGGACGTGATCGCGGCCATGCACGCGCAGATCGACCGCCTGGCCTACGCACACACCAGCTTCTTCACCACCGAGGTGGCCGAACAGCTGGCCAAGCAGCTGGTGCGCACCGCGCCGGCCGGCACCAGCCACGCGTACTTCGTCTCCGGCGGCTCCGAGGCCGTGGAAGCGGCGCTGAAGATGGCGCGCCAGTACTTCGTCGAGATCGGCCAGCCGCAGCGCCAGCACTTCATCGCACGCCAGCAGAGTTACCACGGCAACACGCTGGGTGCGCTGGCCGTGGGTGGCAACCTGTGGCGGCGCCAGCAGTTCGCGCCGCTGCTGATCCCTGTCACCCATGTCTCGGCCTGCTACGAGTACCGTGGCCGTGCCGACGGTGAAAGCGCCCAGGCCTACGGCCAGCGCCTGGTGGTCGAGCTGGCCGCCGCCATCGATCAACTGGGCGGCGACAAGGTCATCGCCTTCGTTGCCGAAACCGTCGGCGGCGCCACATCGGGTGCACTCACACCGGTGCCGGGTTACCTGCAAGGCGTGCGCGAGCTGTGCACGCGGCACGGCATCCTGCTGATCCTGGACGAGGTGATGTGCGGCATGGGCCGCACCGGCACGCTGCACGCCTGTGAGGCCGAAGGCGTGGTGCCCGACCTGCTGGTCATCGCCAAAGGCCTGGGCGGGGGCTACCAGCCCATCGGCGCGGTGCTGGCGCAGGCCCACGTGGTGGGCGCGTTTGCGCAGGGCTCGGGCATGTTCCAGCACGGCCACACCTACCTGGGCCACCCGGTGGCCTGTGCAGCCGCGCTGGCGGTGCAGCAGGTCATCCACCGCGACGGCCTGATCGCACGGGTGCAGCGCCTGGGCGACGACCTGCGCGAGCGCCTGGTGGCGGCCTTCGGCGCACACCCGTACGTGGGCGACATCCGGGGCCGCGGGCTGTTCCAGGCCATCGAGCTGGTGGCCGACCGCGGCAGCAAAACACCGTTCGATCCGACGAAAAAGCTGCATGCCAGAATCAAGGCAGAAGCGATGGCGCGCGGGCTCATGGTGTACCCGGCCGGTGGCACGCTGGACGGTGTGCAGGGCGACCACGTGTTGCTGGCCCCGCCCTTCATCACCACCGACGCCGAGCTGGACCAGATCGTCGAGCGGCTCGCGTCGGCGGTGGCCGCCGCGCTGTGAACCCGGGCATTCCCTGTCGCTTCCCCCGGCCCTGGCACGTATCGTGCTGAGCCTGACCCAAGGAGAAATCACCGCATGAAACTGAAGTCCACCCTGGCCCTGGCCGCCACGTTTGCCCTCGGCCTGCCGGCCCTGCCCGCTGCCGCGCAGCAGAAGTTCATGACCATCGGCACCGGCGGTGTCACCGGCGTGTACTACGCGGCTGGTGGCGCCATCTGCCGCCTGGTCAACAAGGACCGCGCCAAACACGGCATCCGTTGTTCGGTGGAATCCACCGGCGGTTCGGTCTTCAACGTCAACACCATCAAGGCCGGCGAGCTGGACCTGGGTTTTGCGCAGTCCGATGTGCAGTTCAACGCACTCAAGGGCGTGGGCCAGTTCAAGGACCAGGCCTATGGCGACCTGCGTGCCGTGTTCTCGGTGCACCCCGAGCCCTTCACGGTGCTGGCGCGCAAGGAAGCCGGCGTCAAGAACTTCGCCGATTTCAAGGGCAAACGTTTCAACGTGGGCAACCCCGGCTCCGGCACACGGTCGTCGATGGACGAGCTGCTGGGCGCGATGGGCTGGAAGATGGCCGACTTCTCGCTCGCGTCCGAGCTGAAGGCTGACGAACACGGCCCGGCCCTGTGCGACGGCAAGATCGACGGCTTCTTCTACGCCGTGGGCCACCCCAGCGCCAACATCCAGGACCCGACCACTTCCTGCGGCGCCCAGCTGGTCAGCATCACCGGCCCGGCCGTCGACAAGCTGGTGGCCGACAAGCCGTATTACGCCAAGGCCACGATTCCCGGCGGCCTGTACCCGAACAACCCGAACCCGGCACAGACCTACGGTGTGCTGGCCACGGTGGTGGCCTCCAGCAAGGCCCCGGCCGACACGGTCTACCAGGTCGTGAAGGCGGTGTTCGACAACTTCGACGAGTTCAAGAAGCTGCACCCGGCCCTGGCCAACCTGACGCCGGAAGCCATGGTCAAAAACGGCAACTCGGCGCCGCTGCACGAAGGTGCGGTCAAGTACTACAAGGAAAAGGGCTGGATCAAATAGTCCAGGCCCAGCCGCAAGACCAGGGGCGAAGCAGACCTTCGCCCCTTTTTCATTCCCGGACCTGAGGAGGCGCGTGCATGGCGACCGATCTGGAAAAAGCCCCTGAATCGCTGCAGAAACTCGTGGCCGACACCGACACCGGCGGGCGCAAGCCCACCGGTGTGACGGCCGGCATCATCTTTGCCGCCTCGCTGTCCTGGGCGCTGTTCCAGCTCTGGTACGCCTCGCCGCTGCCCTTCACCTTCGGCATCGGCATCCTCAACGACACCGAAGCGCGTGCCCTGCACCTGGGCTTTGCGCTGTTCCTGGCCTTCACGGCCTGGCCGGCGTTCAAGTCCTCGCCGCGCGCCTACGTGCCTGCCGCCGACTGGGTGCTGGCCCTCGTCGGCGCCTTTGCCGGCGCTTACCTGCTGCTGTTCTACGGTGAGCTGGCCACACGCCCAGGCCAGCCGACCACACAAGACATCGTGGTGGCCAGCGCCGGCCTGCTGTTGCTGCTGGAGGCCACTCGCCGCGCGGTGGGCTGGCCGATGGCGGCGCTGGCCGGCATCTTCATCGCCTACGCGATGCTTGGGCCTTACATGCCCGAGGTGCTGTCGCACAAGGGTGCCAGCCTGAACCGGCTGCTGTCGCACCTGTGGCTCACCACCGAGGGGGTCTATGGCATCGCGCTCGGTGTCTCCACCGGCGCGATTTTCGTCTACGTGCTGTTCGGCACGCTGCTGGACCGCGCGGGCGGCGGCAATTACATGATGCAGGTCAGCTTTGCGGCCCTGGGCCATTTGCGCGGCGGGCCGGCCAAGGTGGCCGTGGTGTCGTCGGCACTCAACGGCATGATCAGCGGCAGCTCGGTCAGCAACGTGGTCTCGGGCGGCATCTTCACGATCCCGCTGATGAAGAAGGCCGGTTACGGCGGCGTCAAGGCCGGGGCCATCGAGACCATGAGCTCGGTCAACGGCCAGATCATGCCGCCGGTGATGGGCGCGGCAGCCTTCCTGATGGTGGAGTACGTGGGCATCCCGTACGCCGAGATCGTGCGCAATGCCATCCTGCCGGCCACGCTGAGCTACATCGGCCTGCTCTACATCGTGCACCTGGAGGCGCTGAAGCTGGGCATGAACCCCATCATCCAGCGCGCACCCAAGACCTGGGGCACGGTGGCCACACGTTTTGGCCTCGGGCTGTCGGGCAGCGTGCTGGTGGTGTGTGCGCTGTACTACCTGTTCGCCTTCTTCAAGGCCATGCTGGGCACGGCCGCGCCCTGGGCCATCGGCGCGGTGGTGCTGGCGCTGTACGGCATCAGCATCCAGCAGGCGGCGCGCAGCCCCGACCTGCCGGACGACATCGACATTGAAAATCCGAAGGCCCTGGACACCTGGCCCACGGTGCGTGCCGGCCTGCACTTCCTGATGCCCATCGGCACGCTGATCTGGTGCCTGATGGTGGAAGAGATGTCGCCGTCGCTGTCGGCTTTCTGGGCCATCGCGGTGTTGATCGTGCTGATGCTGACGCAGCGGCCGTTGATCGCGCTGCTGCGCGGCCTGCCCACGGGCAACGCCTGGAAGATCGGTACCGGCGAGGTCATCGGTGGCCTCACCGACGGCTCGCGCAACATGATCGGCATCGGCGTGGCCACGGCCACGGCCGGCATCATCGTCGGCGGCATCACGCTCACCGGCCTGGGCCTGCGCATGACGGAGTTCGTCGAGTTTGTCTCGCAGGGCAACGTGATGGTGATGCTGCTCTTCATCGCCTTTGTCTGCCTGGTGCTGGGCCTGGGTGTGCCGACCACGGCCAACTACGTGCTGGTGGCCACGCTGATGGCGCCGGTGGTGGTGGAGTTGGGCGCACAAAGCGGGCTGATCATCCCGCTGATCGCGGTGCACCTGTTTGTCTTCTATTACGGGATCATGGGGGACATCACACCCCCGGTGGGGCTGGCCACCTTCGCGGCCGCAGCGATCTCGGGTGAAGACGCCATCAAGACCGGCGTGCAGGGCAGCATCTACGCGCTGCGCACGGTGATCCTGCCCTTCATCTGGATCTTCAACCCGCAGCTGCTGCTGCTGGAAGTGGACTCCACGCTGTCGCTGATCATCGTGATCACCGGCTGCACGCTGGCGATGCTGCTGTTCTCGGCGTTGACGATGGGCTGGATGCGCGTGCGCATGGTGTGGTGGGAGTTTGTGCTGCTCAGCATCGCCGTGGCCCTGCTGTTCCGCCCTGATTTTTTCATGGACCGCATCGCCCCGGCCTACCAGGACGCGAGCCCGGCCCAGGTGATGGACATCGCCCGCGATGCACCCGATGGCGGGCGGCTGGTGATGGTGATCGCAGGCACCACCATCGAAGGCGACGACGTCGTCAAGACGGTGGCCGTGCGCCTGGGCGACCGGCCCACCGAAGGCACCCCCGATGGCCGCAAGCGGCTGACCGAATCGGGCCTGACGCTGGTGACGCTGGCCGGCGAGACGCAGATCGCGCAAGTCAAATTCGGCAGCCGGGCGCAGAAGAGCGGCTTCGAACAAGGCTGGGCGGTGCAGACGCTCAAGATGCCGGCGCCGCGGCCCGATCCGCATTGGTTCTACCTGCCGGCCTTGCTGCTGGCGGCGCTGGTGTGGTGGAACCAGGGGCGGCGTCTGCCGGCCGCCCGGTCGCCAGGGCTGCGCCCGGCATGACACGCATCGCGCTGATCCATGCGCTGGCCCATTCGCCCGGGCCGATCAACGCCGCGCTGGCGCGTGATTGGCCGGAAGCGGAGCGCATGAACCTGCTGGACGACAGCCTCTCGGCCGACCTGGCCCGCAGCGGCCGGCTGGATGCGCGCATGACGCAGCGCTTCATCGCTCTGGCCGACTACGCGGTGGGCACCGGCGCCGAAGGCCTCCTCTTCACCTGCTCGGCCTTCGGGCCCTGCATCGAGGCCGTGGCCAAACGCCATGCGGACATCCCGGTGCTCAAGCCCAACGAGGCGATGGTGGACGAGGCCGTGGCCGCCGGCGGCGTGATCGGCCTGCTGGCCACCTTCGGGCCCACCCTGCAATCGATGCCGGCAGAATTCCCGCCCGGCACCCCGCTGCGCACGGCCCTGGCCGAAGGCGCGATGGACGCGCTGAACCGCGGCGATGTCGCCACGCACGACCGTCTGGCCGCTGACGCCGCGCAGCGCCTGCGGGACCAGGGCTGCACGGTGATCGCGCTGGCGCAGTTCAGCCTGGCACAGGCACGTGATGCGGTGTTGGCGGCCACCGGGCTGCCCGTGTTCACCACACCCGACAGCGCCGTGCGGCGGCTGAAGCAGCGCCTGGCTCAAGCCCCGGTCTGAACCACCAGGGCCGCGGCATGGCGCCAAGCCGGGCCGCCGTAGACCGCCTCTTCTTCGCGGCAGCTCCAGACCAGCTTGATGACGTGCTCGTCGTCGGAGCGCAGCGCCATGAACACGGTGGCCGGCCAATCCCCGCCCGGGTCCACCCGGGGGGGTGCCGCAGGATCGGTCCGCGCGGACAACCAGACCGCCGCAAAGGCACGCGCAAAGTGCGGCCAGGCGTCGTCGTCCAGCCAGGGCTGCAAGCTGCGCAGCGCGTGCGTGGCGGTGACGAGGTGCAGCACGGAGAAGTCCCCACTGCTCAGGTACCGCTGCACGGCGGCGTGCGCCAACCGCGCCGCCCAGTCGGGTGCAGTGGGCACCGGCCCGGCCCAGGGCGCGAAGGCTGGCATGCCGGCCAGCCGCGCCGCACGGCCGGCAATCGAGCGATCCGGCAGGCTCGGGCCCGGCGCGGCCTGCTGCAGGCGCTGCAGCCAGGCCTCGGCCGTGTGTGCTTTTCCTGGTACAGGCAGCGGCAACGGCTGCCAGCGCGCCGCCCAGTAGGCCAGCGCCGCGGCCAGTTCTGCCGTGTGCCCCGCCTGCACAGCCGCTGCAGTGCGGATCAGCCCGTGGAACGCGGCACCGGCGCAGCCCGGCACCAGGGCCGGCAGCAGCCTGCGCAGCACGGCATCGTGTCCGGCCTGCGCGAGTTCGGCCGCGAAGCGCTGGCGTAACACGATGAAATGTTCGATCTGGCCGAACAAGGCCCGCTCGCCGTGGCCCTCGTCCGCCGCGGTGGCGGGCACGGGTAGCAGGCGCTGCCGGTGCTCATCGAAGAACTGGCGCAGCCGATGGTCGTCCGCGCCGAGCGCGTGCAGCGCCACCAGCGCCATCGGCAGGTGCGAGGACAGGTGGCCACCGTACTCCGGGCCCAGGTCGGCGGCGGCATCGAGCAAGGTGTTCAAGGTCGTGTGGGTCATGGCGTGCGGTGCGGGGACGAACAGGCGCCTATCATTCAAGTTCAAGCACACTTGAAGTCAAGCCATGCCCAGCGACACCCTGCCCATCGGTGACTTCGCCCGCCGCGCGGGTGTGGCCGCCAGCACCCTGCGTTACTACGAAGAACAAGGCCTGATCGCCCCGGCCTTGCGCAGCGCCGGCGGGCGCCGCCACTACCCGCGCGATGCGCTGCGGCGCGTGGCCTTCGTGCGCGCCGCGCAGGCGGTGGGGCTGAGCCTGGCGCAGATCCAGGCCGCGTTGGCCACCCTGCCCGACGCGCGCACGCCCACGGCTGCAGATTGGGCGAAGCTCTCGCGCAGCTGGCAGCCGATGCTGGAAGAACGCATCGCCAGCCTGACCCGGCTGCGCGACACGCTGGGTTCCTGCATCGGCTGCGGCTGTCTGTCACTCAAGCGCTGCGCGCTCTACAACCCGCAGGACAGCGCGGCACGGCTGGGCAGCGGTGCGCGATTCTGGTCGGGTGACAAACCCGCAGGCTGATCAGGGCAAGAAGCCGCGTTCGGCCAACAAGGCGCGCAACTTCTCGGAGTCTTCCTGGAAGCGCTGCGGGGCGTACTTCAAATCGCTGGTGTAGAACTGGGCGAGCGAGGTGATGCCCAGCCGATCCATCTCGGCCACGAACTCGTCGCCCAGCGCGCGGTAACGCGCCCAGCCGCGCACTTCACGCTCGCTGAACGTCTCATCGATGCTGACCGGCGTCGGCCGTTGGTAGACCTCGTCATGGCACCAGGCGGCCGTCGGCAGGCGGTCGCGCTGGGCCGGGGCCTCATCGGGCCAGCCCACCACCAGGCTGGTGGCCGGCAGGCAATTGGGCGGCAGTTCCAGAAAGTCGGCGATCTCGCGCATCGAGTGCAGCGTGGTGCCCATGTAGCAGAGGCCCAGGCCCTCGGCCTCCAGCGCCAGCGCGGTGGTCTGCGCAAAAATTATCGCGTCGAAGGCCGCCACGTGCCAGGCGATCAGGTTGTCGAAGTTCAGCCGCGCGCCACGCTGGGTGAGCCATTCGCGAGTGCGGAAGGTGTCGGCACAGAAGGTCAGCACCAGCGGCGCCTGCAGCACCATGGGCTGCTCGAAATGCAGCTCGTACAGGCGGCGCTTGCGTTCGGCATCGCGGGTGCGCACCACCGAGACCATGTTCAGGTTGCCCGACGACGAGCCGCCGGCAAAGGCGTCCTGCAGCACGCGGTCCAGCAGGTCGGGCGGGATCGCATCGGGCTTGTAGCGGCGGATGGACCGGTGGGCTTGCAGCAAAGGCGAGATGTTCATGCCGCGATCTTGCCCGACCGTCTGACGCGCACCCGCGCTGCTACACTGCCGGTCACCAGGAGAGAGCCCCCACGGGGCCGCCGAAGGCGCAGGGCACGGCCCGAACGCTCAGGCAAAAGGACTGGTTTTTTCACCTCACTGGAGAGAGGTGCCCGCGCAAGTAGGCACCCACCGAAGGGGCAAGGGCCGCCACCGGGCGCACCCGAATCTCTCAGGTAAAGCGGACAGCGAGGGCACCCTGCGGTGGTCACACGGCAGGCTTGGCTGCCCTTGGAGGTTCCGCATGTCCGATCCGACCCTGCTCCAGACCCCGCTCCACGACCTGCACGTGCGCCTGGGCGCCCGCATGGTGCCCTTTGCCGGCTACGCGATGCCGGTGCAGTACCCGGCCGGCATCCTGGCCGAACACCGGCAGTGCCGCAACGCCGCTGCGCTCTTCGATGTGTCGCACATGGGCCAGCTGCGCCTGGTGGGCGACGACGCGGCTGCGGCGCTGGAAAGCCTGGTGCCGGTGGACATCGTCGACCTGGGCGTGCACAAACAGCGCTACGCGCTGTTCACCAATGCCAGTGGCGGCATCCTGGACGACCTGATGGTCACGCGGCGCGAGAACGACCTGTTCGTCATCGTCAACGCCGCCTGCAAGGACGCCGACACCCAGCACCTGATCACCCACATCGGCCACCGCTGCACGGTCGTTCCGATGCCGGAGCGTGCCCTGCTGGCGCTGCAGGGCCCGCAGGCCGTGGCGGCGCTGAGCCGGCTGAACCCCGATGTGGCGAAGCTGGTGTTCATGACCGGAGGCCACTTCCGGCTCGCCGGCGCCGACTGTTATGTCACGCGCTCGGGCTACACAGGCGAAGACGGCTTCGAAATCTCGGTGCCGGCCGAAGCCGCCGTCGCGCTGGCCGAAGAACTGCTGGCACAGCCCGAGGTCGCGCCCGCCGGCCTGGGCGCCCGTGATTCATTGCGCCTGGAAGCCGGCCTGTGCCTGTACGGCCACGACATCAACACAACCACCAGCCCGGTCGAAGCCAGCCTCACCTGGGCCATCCAGAAAGTGCGCCGCCCCGGTGGCGCACGGGCTGGCGGCTATCCGGGTGCCTCGGTCATTGAAGCCCACCTCGCCGGCGGCGCGCCCAGCAAACGTGTCGGCCTCGTCGGCCTGGAGCGTGCCCCGGTGCGCGAAGGCACCACCATCGTCGATGCCCACGGCCACCAACTCGGCACCGTCACCAGCGGCACGCTGGCACCCACCGTCAACCAGGCCATCGCGATGGCCTACCTGCCGCTGGACCACGCCCAGCCTCAGCACGAGGTCTACGCCGAAGTGCGCGGCAAGAAGCTGCCGATGCGCGTGAGCCCCATGCCCTTCAACCCCACCAACTATTTCCGCGGCTGACCCCCCACACCAGGAGCTTACCCATGACGACCATGTACACCCCCGAGCACGAGTGGATCAACATCGAGGACCACGAGGCCGCCGTCGTCGGCATCACGCTGCACGCGCAGGACGCGCTGGGCGACGTGGTCTTCGTCGACCTGCCCGAGGTGGGCCGCACCTACGCCAAGGGCGAAGTGGCCGGTGTGGTGGAGTCGGTCAAGGCCGCGGCCGACCTGTACATGCCCGTCACCGGCGAGGTGGTGGAAGTCAACGAAACCCTGCGTGCCGACCCCTCGCTGGCCAACAGCGACCCGATGGGCAACGGCTGGTTCTTCAAGGTGCACGTCACCAAGATGGAAGAGTTCGAGCAGCTGATGGACACCCCGGGTTACGACGCCCTGCTCAAGACACTCTGAACCCCATCTGCCGATCGCTCCGAGAAAGCCCGCCATGCTGATGTCCGCCCTGCCCTCGCTCGCCGAACTCGAGAACACCGGCGAGTTCATGCCCCGCCACATCGGCCCGGACGAGGCCGACCAGCAGCACATGCTGTCGGCCATCGGCGCCGCCAGCCGGCGTGCGCTGATCGAGGCGGTGCTGCCGCCGGCCATCGCGCGCAGCCGCCCAATGGCGCTGCCGGCGCCGGTGGGCGAGGCGCAGGCCCTGGCCGAGTTGAAGGCCATCGCGGGCAAGAACCAGGTGCTGAAGAGCTTCATCGGCCAGGGCTACCACGGCACACACACCCCGGGTGTCATCCTGCGCAACATCCTGGAGAACCCGGCCTGGTACACGGCGTACACGCCCTACCAGGCCGAGATCAGCCAGGGCCGGCTGGAAGCCATCATCAACTTCCAGACCATGGTGACCGACCTCACCGGCCTGGCCGTGGCCAACGGCTCGATGCTGGACGAAGCCACCGCCGCAGCCGAGGCCGTGACGCTGGCCAAGCGCAGTGTGAAGAGCAAAAGCGACACCTTGCTGGTGGCGTCCGATTGCCACCCGCAGACCATCGAGGTCATCCGCACCCGCTGCGAGCCGCTGGGCCTGAACGTGATCGTCGGCCCAGTGCCGGCGCTGCTGGCGCAGCACGACTGTTTTGCCGTCGTGGCGCAATACCCGGCCACCACCGGGCTGGTCCACGACATGGCGCCGTTCGTCGAACAGGCGCACGCCCAACAGGCCGCCTTCATCGTCTGTGCCGACCTGCTGGCGCTGACGCTGCTGAAACCCCCGGGTGAGTTCAACGCCGACATCGCGGTCGGCAACACGCAACGCTTCGGCGTGCCCATGGGTGCCGGCGGCCCGCACGCGGCCTACATGGCCTGCCGCGACGAGTTCAAGCGCCAGATGCCGGGCCGGCTGGTGGGCGCCAGCATCGACAGCCACGGCAACCCGGGTTACCGGCTGGCGCTGCAGACGCGCGAGCAGCACATCCGGCGCGAGAAGGCCACCTCCAACATCTGCACGGCGCAGGTGCTGCTGGCCGTCATCGCCAGCATGTACGCGGTCTACCACGGGCCGCAGGGCCTGAAGCGCATCGCGCAGCGCGTGGCCAGCTACACCGCCATCCTGGCGGACGGGTTGAAGGCGCTGGGCCAAAAGGTGCTGTCGGTGCACGCCTTCGACACGCTGACGGTCGAGACCGGGGCCGAGACCGAGGCCGTCCTCGCCCGCGCACGTGCGGCCGGCGCCAACCTGCGGCGGGTGTCGCCCACCCACGTGGGCATCGCGCTGGACGAAACCACCACGCGCGCCGACATCGCCGCCCTCTGGTCGTGGTTTGCGGCGCCCGGCCAGGCCTTGCCGTCGGTCGACGCGTTCGCGCGTGGCATCGAGAGCCTGATCCCCGAGGGCCTGCGCCGCACCAGCGCCTACCTCACCCACCCGGTCTTCAACACGCACCACAGCGAGACCGAGATGCTGCGCTACATCCGCAGCCTGAGCGACAAGGACCTGGCGCTGGACCGCAGCATGATCCCGCTGGGCTCGTGCACGATGAAGCTCAATGCCACGGCGGAGATGATCCCCATCACCTGGCCGGAGTTTGCACAGCTGCACCCGTTTGCGCCGGCCGATCAGCTGGCGGGTTATGCCGTGCTGAACACGCAGCTCACCGGCTGGCTGAGCCAGGCCACGGGTTATGCCGGCATCAGCCTGCAGCCCAACGCCGGCAGCCAGGGGGAATACGCCGGCCTGCTGGCCATCCGCGGCTGGCACCGCGCACGCGGTGAGGCGCACCGCCGCATCTGCCTGATCCCGGAATCGGCGCACGGCACCAACCCGGCCAGCGCGCAGATGGTGGGCATGCAGGTGGTGGTGGTGAAGTGCGACGCCGGCGGCGCCATCGACATGGCCGACTTGGCCGCGAAGTGCGAACAGCACAGCGCCAACCTGGCCGCGATCATGATCACCTACCCCAGCACCTACGGCGTGTTCGACCGCAACGTGAAGGACCTGTGCGCGCTGGTGCACCAGCACGGCGGGCGGGTCTACGTGGACGGCGCCAACATGAACGCGCTGGTGGGGCTGGCCGCGCCCGGTGAGTTTGGCGGTGACGTGAGCCACCTGAACCTGCACAAGACCTTCTGCATCCCGCACGGCGGTGGTGG
>JADMJD010000040.1 GCA_018780805.1 Rubrivivax sp.
CCATCGGCATGAGCCACGGCGCGCAGAAGATGAACGGCATCATGCAGGACGTGGGGCGCGGCATGCACAAGCTGGTGGCCGCGCGCTTCACCTTCCGCCGCCTGTTCCTCGCAGGGCTGACGGCGCTGCTGGCCGACGCGGTGGGCTTTGCGGTGCTGCTGGTGATCGACATCCAGGCCATCCGCGAGCTGGCCATCGCCGCGTCCACCGGCGTGGGCGTGCTGATCTTCACCAACCTGATCCTGCTGCCGGTGCTGCTGAGCTACACCGGCGTCAGCGCCAAGGCCGCGCAGCGCAGCCTGCGCGAGGAGAAGGCCGAGACCCGCGGCGGCGCGCGCCATCCGCTGTGGGTCTTCCTCGACCGCTTCACCACGCGGCGCTGGGCCGGCGTGACGGTGGCCGTGGCCCTGGTGCTCGGTGTGGCGGGCCTGGTGGCGAGCACGCGGCTGCAGATCGGCGACCTCGACCCGGGTGCGCCGGAGCTGCGCCCGAACAGCCGCTACAACCAGGACGTGGCGTTCATGAACGGGGCCTACGGCGCGTCGAGCGACGTGCTGGCGGTGATGGTGAAGACCCCCGACGGCCAGTGCTCGCAGTACGACACGCTGAACAAGGTCGATGCGCTCGAATGGCAGCTGCGGCAGCTCGAAGGGGTGGAGACGACCAATACCCTGGCGCTGCTGAACCGCCGCATGCTGTCGGGCCTCAACGAAGGCAATCCGCGCTGGTACGAGTTCCTGCCCAACCAGGAGATGCTCAACACCGTCACCGCGGGCGCGCCGCGCGGGCTCTACAACGAGTCCTGCGGGCTGCTGACGATCTACGTCTACCTGCGCGACCACAAGGCGGTGACGCTGACCCGCGTGGTCGAACACGTGGAGGCCTTTGCGCGCGACAACAACACCGCCGACACGCAGTTCCTGCTCGCCGCCGGCTCGGCGGGCATCGAGGCGGCGACCAACGTCGTCGTCAAGGACGCCTGGCGGCTGATGCTGCTGCTGGTCTACGGGGCCGTGGTGCTGCTGTGCTTCATCGCATTCCGCTCCTGGCGCGCGGTGGTCGTGGCGGCGCTGCCGCTGCTGCTCACCTCGATGCTGGCGGAGGCGCTGATGGTGGCCCTCGGCATGGGCGTGAAGGTGGCCACGCTGCCAGTGATCGCGCTCGGCGTGGGCATCGGCGTGGACTACGCGCTGTACATCCTGAGCGTCACGCTGGCGCAGCTGCGTGCGGGCCAGAGCCTGTCGCAGAGCTACTACCGCGCACTGCTGTTCACCGGCAAGGTGGTGATGCTGACCGGCGTGACGCTGGCCATCGGCGTCATCACCTGGGTCGCCAGCCCCATCAAGTTCCAGGCCGACATGGGGCTGCTGCTGGCCTTCATGTTCCTGTGGAACATGCTCGGCGCGCTGGTGCTGCTGCCGGCGCTGGCGCATTTCCTGTTGAAGCCCGGGCAGGCAGCGCCCGAGGCCATGGCCGAGCCGCGTGTGGCACCGGCGCTGCCCCAGCCCATGCCGGACACGCCATGAGCCACCTCCGACACGCCTGGTACGTGGCCGGCTTTGCCGACGAGTTGGCACCTGGGCAGCTGCTGGCGCGCACGTTGCTCGACGAGCCGCTGGTCTTCTTCCGCCAACCCGATGGCCGCGTGGCCGCGCTGCAGGACCGCTGCGCGCACCGCTTCGCGCCGCTGTCGGCGGGCACGCTGTGCGAGGGCGGCGCTGCAGTGCAATGCCCGTACCACGGCCTGCGCTTCGATGCCACGGGGGCCTGTGTGCACAACCCGCACGGCAGCGGCGCCATCCCGCGCGCGGCACGTGTGCGGTCGTGGGCGGTGCTGGAGCGCCACCGCCTGCTGTGGCTGTGGGCCGGCGATGCGGTGGCGGCCGACGAAGCGCTGATCCCCGACCTTTCCGCCGTGACCGCGGCCCCCCAGCACGCCACCATCCGCGGCCACCAGCCCACGGCCTGCGACCACCGGCTGCTGGCCGACAACATCCTCGACCTCACGCACGCCGACTACCTGCACGCCGGCTCGCTGGGCAGCGGCGCCATCACCCGCGCGCAGGCCGAGGTCACCGACCTGGGCCCGCGCAGCGTGCGCATCCGCTGGCTGTCCAGCGGCGATCTGGCACCGCCGGCCTTCGACCAGCACCTGCGCGAACAGGGCCGCCCCACCGACCAGTGGACCGAGGTGACCTGGACCGCACCCGGCGTGATGCAGCTGCACGTGGGCGCCACGCTGCAGGGCGAGCCGCGCGAGAGTGGCGTGGACACCTGCAACCTGCACCTGGCCACACCCGAGACCACGGGCCGCACGCACTACTGGTACTGGAGCACGCGCAACTTCGCCATCGGTGCCGAAGCCAACGCCGCCATCCGCCCGCTCATCGAGTTCGCGTTTTCGCAGCAGGACAAACCCATGCTCGAAGCCCAGCAGCGCCGCATCGGCACGGCGGACTTCTGGTCACTGAAACCCGTGATGCTGGCCGGCGACGCCGGTGCGGTGCGGGCGCGCCGCAAGCTCGATGCGCTGATCGGGGCCGAGGCCGCCGCAGCGCCACGCGCGCACACCGAAATGGAGTCCACACCATGAACAACCGCCTCTTTGCGCCGCTGCTGGCCGCGCTGTGCGCTGCCTGCGGCACCAGCCCACCGGCGGCGCCGCCATCGGCCGTGTTCGACCGCTACGTGGCCGCCGTGCACGCGGCCGACATGGTGGCCGTGCGCGCCCTGATCGCCCCCGGGGTTGAACGCTCCGACTTCCCCGGCTGCCGGCCCGAGATGGACAACCCGACCTGCCTGGCCCACTACATCGAAGCCACCGTGGTGAAGCCGCGTGCGCGCCTGACCGAAGTGCGGCGCCGCGTGGAGGGCGACACCGTGCTGTCCGATCTGGAAGTGCGCAGCCCGCTGTACGAAGCCGCCGGTGCGCCGCGCATCCTGGGGCGCGACATCGTGCGCGTGCGCGACGGCCGCATCACCGCCTTCCGTTTCGTGCCGGACTTTGCCGACGAACCCACCGCCAACTTCTTTGCCACGCTGGGCATCGGCCCGCGTGCACGCCGCCCCTGAGGACCCCTGCATGTTCAAGTACTTCCCCACCAACTACGTCTGGAACCTCTCGGTCAACCTGGCCATCGAGATGGGCGCCCGCATCGGCGAGATCGAGCAGATGTGCGCCCCGCTGCAGGAGGCCGCCAAGGCGCCGGATGCCGCCGGCACCCAGGCCTTCCGCGAGACCTGGGTGACGATGGCCGACCGGCTGTGTGAACTCGCGGCCGAGGACGAGGCGCGCGGCCGACTGCTCTCGGCCGGCGAGAAGTACCGGCGCGCGTCGGCGTACCTGACCACGGCCGAGCGGCTGCAAGCACATGGGTCGGAGGGCCGAATGGCCATCTATCGGCGGGAGCTGGCGCTGTTCCAGAAGGGTTTGCGCCTGCTCGGCGACCCGGTGCGGCGCGTCGAGATCCCGTACGAGGGCAAGCAGCTCTCGGCCCTGTACCGCCCCGCCGACGGCCTCAAGCCCGGCCAGCGCGCGCCGATCCTCGTGCAGCTCAACGGCCTCGATTCCACGAAGGAAATGAAGTACCTCGTCGGCCTGCCGGCCTGGCTGGCGCAACGCGGTGTCTCGTCGCTGATCGTCGACCAGCCCGGCACCGGCGAGGCGCTGCGCCTGCACGGCCTGACGGCGCGTTTCGACGCCGAGCACTGGGCCAGCCGCGTGGTCGACTGGCTGGAAACCCGCGACGACGTGGACCCCAAGCGCATCGGCTGCGAAGGTGTTTCGCTCGGCGGCTACTACTGCCCGCGCGCGGTTGCGATGGAGCCGCGCTTTGCTTGTGGCGTGGCCTGGGGCGCCAACCACGACTGGCGCGACGTGCAGAAGCGCCGG